>JAVBQP010000012.1:0-42529 GCA_031548905.1 Desulfovibrio sp.
CGCCACAGAACGACCTTGCAGGCCTTCCAGGACAATCCGAGCCTTCGTCTTGCTATCCCAGGTACGACGTTCCATTTTTCCTCCCATCAGGGAAGAAAACTACCTTAGCATGGGCTCCTTGTTAATGGGGGGCAGTATAAATCTTGTACGTCGTCGGCGACCCCAAACCCTCTGTTACGGATCTTTGTGTTTTCATCCAGCATGGCCGCAGCGATGGCCTCCGGAGGTACTCCAGCCGTTTGTGCAGCTTCAGAAATGTCCTTGCGTACGGACTGTACTGCGGATAAGGCGTCCTCATGATAGACCATAGATCGCGCGTGTGGATGTTTACGCGCCAAAGCGTCGTAAACAAGGGGGTCTTTTGAGAGCGGCAACAGAGGAGGAGTAGGAGTGTGTTTGGCCCGCGATGCGGCGGCCGTCATGAGCGTGGAGGGAAAAGCGGCGGACCCGCCCACATCCCGGCGTGCCCCGCCGGCGGTTTCGGCGAGCAGAGGGCCGGCTGAAGCGGCCTCCTTGCCGGGAAAGAGGATGGTGCCCCGGCCGAAGGGCGCGGAGGGTGAAGCATCCGGCGCCTCAGACCGTGGCGGTTCGCGCAACGGGCTCGCTGCCGGCTGTTCGGATTTGGGCGGGCGCTCCGTGCCGAACGCGACTTCGCGCAGCCAATCTTCGGTGTTCATGGAGCCGTCCGGCCGCACCGAGCGCGGGGTGTGGTCCCGCTCGCGGCCGCGCCGGGCTTCCGCAAAGACGCGGCGGATGTACTCCTCGGTGGAAAGGGGGCCGCTGCCGGAAGGCCGGGCCTGTTTGAGCGACATGTCAATCTCCTCCTTGTTTCGAGTGCTGAGGTCCGGCTCTGAGCATAGCACGCCGGAGCCGCCCGAAACACACCGGAAGGGTGGTGGAGCAAGGTTGCAGGCCTGTCCCGCGCATACGGGGCATGGGTGGACAGGTTTGCGGAAATGTGCTCGCACGCATGAGCGCAAAGAAGCGCCCGGCTCATCTGACCCGGGCGCTTCTTTGCTTGCTGTTGCCGTTGACGCTCTTACTTCACTTCCGTGAACTCCGCGTCAACCACGTCATCGTCGGCCTTGCCGGAACCGGCGGCGGGGCCGGCCTCCGGGCCGGCGGTCTGGCCGCCTTCGGCCTTCTGGGCGTAAAGCTGCTCGGCCAGCTTGTGCGAGGCCTTGGAGAGCTCGTCCATGGCGGACTTGGTGCCGTCCACGTCGTCGCCCTGCATGGCGGTCTTGAGCGCGGCGATCTTGCTTTCGATGTCGCTCTTCAGCCCGGTCTCGACCTTGTCGCCGAGATCCGCCAGGGATTTCTCGGTGGCGTAGATCAGGGAGTCCGCATGGTTGCGCACTTCAATAAGCTCGAGCTTTTTCTTGTCTTCGTCGGCGTGGGATTCGGCTTCTTTGACCAGGCGCTGAATCTCCGCTTCGGACAGGCCGGAGGACGCGGTAATCCGGATGGTCTGCTCCTTGCCGGTGCCCAGATCCTTGGCCGACACGCTGACGATGCCGTTGGCGTCGATGTCGAAGGCCACCTCGACCTGGGGCAGGCCGCGCGGGGCCGGCGGGATGCCGGTCAACTCGAAGCGCCCGAGGGTCATGTTTTCCGCCGACATGGGCCGCTCGCCCTGGAGCACGTGGATACTCACCGAGGGCTGGTTGTCGGCCGCCGTGGTGAACACCTGGCTCTTACGGGTCGGGATGGTCGTGTTGCGGTCGATAAGCCGGGTCATGACGCCGCCCAGGGTCTCGATGCCGAGCGAGAGCGGGGTCACGTCGAGAAGCAGCACGTCCTTGACGTCGCCGGCCAGGATGCCGCCCTGAATGGCCGCGCCCATGGCAACGACCTCGTCCGGGTTGACCGAGCGGTTCGGCTCCTTGCCGAAGAACTCCTGCACGGTCTTCTGGACCAGAGGCATCCGGGTCATGCCGCCCACCAGGACGATCTCGTTGATTTCCGAAGCCTTCAGACCGGCGTCGGCCAGGGCCTTCTTACACGGCTGGATGGTGCGCTTGACCAGGTCTTCGACCAGGGATTCCAGCTTGGCGCGGGAAAGCTTCATGAGCAGGTGCTTGGGCCCGGTCTGGTCGGCGGTGATGAAGGGCAGGTTGACCTCGGTCTCCATGGAGGTGGAGAGGTCTTTCTTGGCCTTTTCGGCGGCCTCTTTCAGGCGCTGCAGGGCCAGGCGATCCTTGGAGAGGTCGATGCCGCTTTCTTTCTTGAATTCATCCACCAGCCAGGTGATCACCCGGTGGTCGAAGTCTTCGCCGCCCAGGAAGGTGTCGCCGTTGGTGGCGCGCACTTCCACGACGTTGTCGCCCACTTCGAGCACGGAAATGTCGAAGGTGCCGCCGCCCAGGTCGAACACGGCGATTTTCTCGTTGGCTTTTTTGTCCGAGCCGTAAGCCAAGGACGCGGCCGTGGGCTCGTTGATGATCCGCTTGACGTCAAGGCCCGCGATCCGCCCGGCGTCTTTGGTGGCCTGGCGTTGCGAGTCGTTGAAGTAGGCCGGGACGGTGATCACGGCCTCGGAAACAGTTTCGCCGAGGTAGGCTTCGGCGTCGGCCTTGAGTTTGGCCAGGATCATGGCCGAAACTTCCGGCGCGGTGTAGGCGCGGCCTTCGATTTCAATGGCCGCGTCACCGTTCTTGTCCGCGACGATTTTATAGGGGCTGTGCTTTTTCCACTCGGCGATCTCCGGCGAATCGGCCTTGCGCCCCATCAGGCGCTTGATGCCGAAAACCGTGCGTTCCGGGTTGGTCACGGACTGGCGCTTGGCGATGTCGCCGACCAGGCGTTCCTTGTCCGTGAACCCCACGATGGAAGGTGTGGTGCGTCCGCCCTCGGGGTTGGTGACGCATTTGGCGTCTTTGCCTTCCATGACAAAGACACACGAGTTGGTCGTGCCGAGGTCGATACCGATAATCTTGCCCATGTTGTTGCTTCCTCCTGAAAAAGCCGTTTTTCGCGGCTCGAAGTATGACTGCGATTCAGGAGCAATAGTAAGTATGTTTTCAGAGGCGTCCAGAGGGGGAAGGCAAAAAAATGCCGCCCCGCAGGAATGAATCCGGCCGGGGCGGTACAATCCGAATACCGATGAAACGGTTTTATTTTACAGGCGGAAACAGATAACTGGTAACGCTTCGCACACCCTGAACGCCCTTGGCCACGGAAATGGTTTTTTTGATGCCGGCCTGGTTGGCCATCATGCCCGTCAGGACCACATGGCCGCCCCAAACGTCGACGGCAACTTGGGCGGAGGGCAAATCCCTGGTGAACAGCAGGGCGGCATCCACTTTGGCTTCAAGCGCCGTGTCGTCGATGCTGTCGCCCGTGCCTGGGGGGAACCAATGCGGCGTGACATGTATCACGCCGTCGGTTTCGGAAGCTGTTTTCAAGGCGAAATTGCGAAAAGCCTTGTCGGCCTCGCCCACCAGAAATACCTGGCCGTTGAAGCAATGGACGTTGACCCCGTTGGCCTGGGTGGCGTTCTCTTTGAGCAGGGCGGCGGCTATGTCGGTTTTGATCCCGGCGTCGTCGTACTGGGTGGAAAGAGGGCGCTCATCTTCAGTTATGGAAGGAATGATGAAGCAGCCTGTGAGGGAAAGGCAGCACAACAGGGAAATGAAAAGAAGGGCCTGCTTCATGACGGATCCTTGGCTTCGGAAAGTGTTCCTTTGATGGTCCGTCTTTTACCCCGGCGAAAAGGCCCCGTCAATACGGGCGGGTGCGTGGGATGCGGGCCCGGCCCTCCCAACGACGTGGGCGGCCGTTTTTCGCCGGGTAGTGTTGGGGCGCGAGAGCAATGTTGCTCTCTTGCGGTCGCGCGTCATTATAAAACAAACTTTTGCCGCGCCGGAAACAGCATTGACCGGCCGAGTTTCACAGCCCTGTTTGAAGATGCATCCGTTTTGACGGCCTACTTCTGGGCCATATCCAGGCTGAATATGCCGCCCGCTTCCGGGCAGGGGCGGCTTTGCACGAGGCTGAAGCCGCTTTGGCGCATGCAGTCCGCAATCAATCCGGCGGGCATGGCCATGGGCATACCGCTCAGGATCGAGCCGACCAGGCATTCAAGCGTATGCCCCCACGGGGGAACCCGCGGCGACGGCGGCTCGGCCGCGGAGGGAAAAGAATCGTGAAGGCCGACAAACCAGCCCCCCGGCCGCAGGGCGTTGTATACGGTACGCACGACCGAGGGCACTTGCCCCTGCGGCAGGCAGAAATTCAGCGTGCAGCTCGCCAGGATGCAGTCATATCCTTCGGGGATGGGGTCGCACAGGTAGTTGCCGGGCAGGAAGGCCACGCGATCTTCCGCCTCCCAGGCGGCGATATGGCGCCGGGCGTGCTCCAGAACGTCGGGGAAGTCCAGAATCTCGACCCGCGCCCGAGGGAAGGTCTGGGCGAGATACAGGGAAAAAACCCCGTGCCCGCCGCCAAGGTCGAGGATACGCCGAAAATTGCCCGCTCCCGGCAGGGCGGCGATTTCGCCGGCCACCTTTTCGGCAACACCCCGGAACGCCCAGGAGGCGGCGCCCGCAATGTCGTCACGATTGTCCGTCCGGGTGGGATCGGCGGCGGTGGCCGGGCCGTTCCGGAGCCGTTCCCCCAGCCTGTGCAGGGGGGCGAGAAGCTGCCCCTGCAGCACCCGCGCCAGGGGCGAGGCACCGGCAGGGGTTTCTCGGGCATAGAGTTCCAGGCTTTCAGGTGTGCTTTGATAGCCGGCGGCGGAGTGGCGCATCGCGCCCATGAGGACCAGCAGCTCCAAAAAATACGGTATGACCGACGCGTGCAGACCAAGAGCCGCCGCCGTGTCTTCGGCGGAACGGGGGACGGCCAGGAAATCGAACAGCCCGAGTTCCGCCGCCGCCGCGAGCGCGTGGAGGCATACGGCGTGCCGCATGGAAACGAACAGCGGCGTTGTGGACAAGAGGCCGTGGGGAAGTGTCTTCATAGCGAGGTCCTTTTGCGGTTGCCCTAAAACTTATACGAGACGATGCCGCCGAACGTGGCTCCGGGGGTGGCCACGCCGTAGGTGCCGCCGAACGCGTTCACATAGTCGTAGCGCTCGCCGGTGATATTTTCACCGAAAAGGTACATGTCGAACGACTCGAATTCCCAGCCGATCTTGGCGTTCAGCGACGTATGGGCCGGGATGTACCCCTTGTTGGAACTGTCCAGGTAAGCGATGTCGGCGCCGAGCACTTCGGCCCGCGCGAAAAAGCCGCTCGGCAGGCGGAGTTGCAGGCCGGCGCTGTACGTCAGCTCCGGAACATAGGGCACCCGGTTGCCGCTGTGGTCGCCGAGCGCATCGGTAAAGTCGTCGTAGCGCATATGGGTGTACCCGGCGGAGGCGAACACCTCCAGGCCGGAAATCGGCGCTACCGCGACCTCGACCTCTCCCCCAAAGCCTTTCGGGCTGCCCACGTTTGTTATTGTCGGCATGGGGCCGATGGGGGAGCTGACGTAGCTTTCCAACTGCATGTTCTGGAATTTGTGGTAGAAAATCGCGGCATTCAGGCGGGCTTTGCCGCCCCAGAACGTATTCTTGGAACCCAGTTCGGCGGCCCACAACTCTTCTGCATCGTAGGCATAGTTGCCGGGGGTGCCTTGAAAAGTGTCATACCCCGCGGCTCGGAACCCTTTGCTCAGGCTCGCATAGATGGAGTTCGTATCCGTGACGGCGTATTCCAGGGCCAGCTTCGGAGAGAAATTCACTTTTGCGGTCGAGTCGGAATACCCCGTGTCGTGATCGGCAAAGTCGACGGTATAGCATTCAAGGCGCGCGCCGGCGGTAACGGCCCAGCGGTCGGCAAAGGGAATCTTCACCTGCCCGAACCCGGCGTAAGAGTCGGTGACGCTTCGGGCGTAGTGCCGCATACCCATATTGTAATAGTTGTAGCGGATTTTCTGCTCCAGGCGGTTGTATGCCGCCCCCAGAACCGCGCTGACGCCGTCCTTTTCGTACGCGAGCCTGAACTCCTGCCCCAGATCCAGGTTCTGATCGGCTTTGTTGACTTCAAAGAAGGGCACCGGGGAAAAGTCGTAATCCATCCGGTAATCCAGGTGCGACTCCCGCCTGGTGCCCACGGAAGTGAACGTCCAGGCTGGGGATATGGCATAGACGACGCTCAAGGCCTGATCGTTGAACGAGCTGCGGTTGTCGCCGGGATCCTGCGAATCCGTGTGCCGCTTGGGTGACGGGGATGCCCTGTTGTACATGCCGAAGGTGCCTTCGTCATACTTGGTCATGCCGAAGGTCAGGTTGATCTCCAGGTCTTCCGTCGGGGTCAACCGCACGGTGCCGCGCCCGGAATAGTTGTTTTTGTCGTCGACGTAATCGCCGTCGAAATCGTTTTTGACCAGGCCGTCCATGCCGTAGTACTGAAACGCCCCGCCAACGCTGACAACGCCGTCCACCAACGGGCCGGAGAGCGCCGCGTTGCCCCGCCGATAGTGCCTGTCGCCGCCCTCGAGCGTGAGCTTGCCGGTCGGCTCGGAGCCGGGCTTGGTGGTGGTGATTTTGATGACGCCGCCCTCGGAGTTTCGGCCGTAGAGGGTTCCTTGCGGGCCGCGCAGCACCTCCACTGTGGCGATATCGAACAAGGGCGCGATATAACCGGCGTTTACCGCCACCGGCACATCGTCGATGTAGAGCATGACCGCCGGAATATTGCTGTGCGGGTTGGAGGTGACCCCGCGCATGGACGGCAGGTTGATCATGGACATGCCCCCCGAAGCGAACGACAGGTTGGGCACGCGCAAGCCGAGATCCCGCACCCCGGTCAGGTGCGCGTCTTCGACTTCACGCCCGTCCAGAACGGTCACGCTTTGGGGGACGTTTTGCAGATCTTCGGCCTGTTTATTGGCCGTGACGACCACCGACGGGAGCAGGAACGGAGCGCCGTTTTCTTGCGCCGGGGCCGGGCCGACGGTCGACAAAAATGCCGCCAAAATCCCGACAGATACGATGGAGAGAGCGCGCGCCGATGAGATCCGGCCGCGCGTTTTGGAGAAATTTTGTCGGCCGGTGGCGGGGCGTATCGCGGTGGGCATGGACGACTCCTTCCGAAGTGAATTTCATTTTCATTTCAGGGGAGCGTACGCGGGATGGGCGGCAACGTCTTGCCATTTTCGGGCGATTTTCTGCCCGTTTGGGGCAATTCCACTTTGGAACCGCCCGGCGGACGCGCGGCCACCGGGCGGTATCAGCGCAGGCGTTTCGGGGGCACGCCGAAATGGCGGCGGAAGGCGCGGGTAAAGTGCGCGGGGTCGGAATAGCCGACGCTGAAGGCGGTCTCTGTGATGTTCAATTCTCTTTTTTCCAGAAGCCGCCTGGCGTGTTCCATACGGGCGGCCTGAAAAAAGGAGAACAGGGAAAGGCCGTATGTTTTTTTGAATGCTCGTGCGAGTGTGCTTTCGCCGAGCCCGACCCGCGCGGCCAATTCCGGTATTGCCAAAGGTGTTTCCAGGTTGGCGGAAAGCAGCGCGGCCGCCTCCCGCACCTGTCGCGCGTGGCTGTGCGGGGAACCGGACGCCGCGCGCCGGGCGCCGTGCCTGCCGAATTCTTCCAGCACAAGCTCCATGGCCTTGCCCACAAGGCGGCGTTCGCGCAGGATTCCGTCAAAAGGGCAGTCGAAAATTTCCGCCAGAATGCCGCGCGTTTTTTGATCCACCCCGCTGTTGCAGGCGAACGGCGCATCGCCGGAACGCAACGCGCTTTTCAAACGGAGAGAAATGCGGGTGTCGTTTTCTTCCAGCACTCTTTCCACAAAGTCCGTCCGCATTTCCACCTCAATCCACTCATGAAGGCCCGGGGACAGAGCAACGGTAAGGGGAGTACCCGGGCGCTTCCACAGTCCGCCCTGCCCTCCCCGAACCTGATTGGCGAACCCTGCCGCCGGAGCCGAGCACAGCATGTCGCCCCGCAGGCAATAGCTGTACCCCATGACGGGGCGGCCTTCCGGCGGGGCGGTATAGCGCCGGGGCTCCGCACAATGGAAGAGCACGTGGCGCAGGGACAAGTCGGAGGAGTGTATTTCGAACAGCGTCTGAATGTGCGGCATGAAAAAACACCGGAGAAGTCGTTGTCTGCTACGTTGCCCGCGGTTATTTTATAGAAAAAGAAAATCATTATCAATATAAAAGCCCGCAACCGGTTCGTACGCGACATCGGCCTGTCGTTGCGCGAATACCGCCGCAAGCAAGGGCGGCTCCCGACCCGGACCGGGAACCGCCCTTGCTTGCCTGCCGCGCGGAAAGGAACCGCCAAGGCTCAGGCCGGATTCACCCCTTTGCGTTTTTTTCTGCGGCCGAACAATTCGAGCCAGCGGGGGAAGAGCCAGACTACCAGAAGCCCCCACAGGGAAAAAACGCCCAGGCGGGTGTAGGAGGTCGGCACAGCGCCCTCGGGCGCGGGATCAAGGGCGAGGATGTTGGGGAAGATGCGAAAAATTTTGCTGCGCCAGCCGTAAAATTCGATCAGCGCGGGTTTGCCGATCAACCCGGTGGTTTTGGCCTGCAACTCGGCAGCATTGAACTTGTAGTAAGGCGGGAAGCCCCACCCCGTGTCTTCGTTACGGAAGACCATGTCGCTCCCGCCGTCTCGCTTGAGAAAGACCAGGTATTGGTCGCGGGCATCGGGCGAGCCTTCGGGCAATCGGGTGTTCGCGCGTTCCGCCCGTTTGCTTTCCACCCCCGTGACCACGGCCACGGTATAACGGGGCAGGAGGTAATGCAGGAACAAGCTGCCCGCGAGCACGGGCACAAGAAAAAGGATCAGCCCGGCCGTACGGATCACCGCGGGGCCTCCGTATCCGAATCAGCCCGCTCGTCGGCGGGGAATTCCTCCACGCTCCAATTATACAACCAGGCCATAATCTTCAGGACCGAAGCCCGCAGGGAGTGAAGGATCATCACCGCCGCCGTCCAGAAAGCGGAAAATGCCGCCCGCCGGCGCTGGTGCGCGGGGCTCAGGCATTGCGGGCAGAGCAGCCAGCACAGCGGTCCACCGATCAAGGCCAGGGCCGGAATCGAAACGCGGGCCCGATAGTCGGTGTCGTCGCCGGCCCAGCGTTCCTCGGCGGCGCCGCAGTAAAACATCCAGCAGCAGCCCCAGCCGGCCGCGAGCAGCACGGTGTAGGCGGTGCCCAGAAATACATGGCCGCACAAAAGCAGGGCCACGTGCGCGGCGGCTCCCAATACGACGAATCCGGTATAGCGATCTCCCGGCAGAACGGGCATGGCAAACCTCCAATAGAATGCGTGGAGGTGAAACTATACGGGTTACGAGGAATGCCGGCAAGCGGGGCCGGCGGGCGCCGGGACAGGCGCATCTCAAAATTTTCCCAGAACCGAGCAGCATTTCTCTTCCCCGGTCCATCTACCAGCCCTCCCCGGCGATATCGGAGCCTCAAAAGTTTCTCAGTGACGCGGGAGCGCCAATGGCATTCAGGCAGGGCGCGGAGGGAGACCCCGCGGACGGCTTTGCGTCGAAGAGGCTCCCGCAGCCCCGGAGGAGATCCTCACCGGCCGCAGGCCGGGGAGAGCTCCG
Source organism: Desulfovibrio sp. (assembly GCA_031548905.1). Taxonomy (GTDB): domain Bacteria; phylum Desulfobacterota; class Desulfovibrionia; order Desulfovibrionales; family Desulfovibrionaceae; genus Frigididesulfovibrio. The sequence continues at coordinate 9,560 of JAVBQP010000012.1, forward strand.
TAGGGATCGGCCCTGCCGCCAAGAGGCGCTCATGAAGGGGGATCGTTGTCAGTCTTGTCGTTCGCGTGTGTTCACGCCCGCGAGAGTGGGGCGGGTGTGCGCGGACGAGGGGGGGGCACTGTCTGGAAAAGGGAAAAGAGACTTCGCCGCCCTCGGCCGCTCACGCCAGGACGGGAGCCGGGTCCAGAGCAAAGCCCTGGTGCGCGGGGCATCCAAGGGGGGCCGCGCATACGGCCCCCTCTTGGCCCCCGGAGGGTGCAACAGAAATTCAAAGGCGCAACAAACTTCACCCGCCGCGACCTGCGATCCCCCCACCACCCGAGAGCCCCGCGCCGCGACCACCTCCACATACAAATCAAAAAACGCAGACAAAGAGCAAAAAACAACCCACAGCCGGCCCCACCGGCTAAAACTTGCGCACCAGCACCGCCCCGGCCAGAACCATGACCCCGCCGAGCAGACGCAGGGGTGAGACGGCCCGCTCGGCCAGACCGAGGGCCCCGAAGTGGTCCAGAATGACGCTCAGGCAGATCTGCCCGGCCAGGGCCACGGCAATGGCCGTACCCGCGCCGATGCGGGGAATGGCCATTGCCATGATGGCTACAAAGGCCGCGCCGAACGCCCCGCCGATCCAGTGCCAGGGCGCGGTGGAGCCCGGTGGCGACGGGATGGTCGCCCTGGTGAGCAGCAGATACAGGCCCAGGCAGAGCGTGCCGACGAGAAAGGAGACGAAGGCCGTCAGGGCCGGGTTGTGCGCCCAACCGGCGTCCAACTGGGCGTTGAGAGCCGTCTGCACGGGCAGGAGCCCGCCCACGAGGAAAACCGCCAGGAGGATCAGGATATCCATGCGCACTCCGGATAAAGAAAGCGGGTGAAAGGCGAAACAGCCGCCGCCGGAGAACAACGCATATCCGTCGACGAACGCATAAGGCTATATCAGAATTTTTTGAAGGCGAAAGAGGAGCGCCAAAAGGGGAGAAAGCCTTTTTACAAAGGCTCCCTCCCCCTCAACGAGCGCTGTGTCCTACTCTTTCGGCTTCTCGCGCAGGGCGAGGCCGAGCTCGCGAAGCTGCTTGGGCGAGACGGGTGAGGGAGCTTTGGTCATCAGGCAGCCGGCCTTCTGGGTCTTGGGGAAGGCGATCACGTCCCGAATGGAGCCCAGGCCGAGCAGAAGCATGACGAAGCGATCCAGGCCGAAGGCGATGCCGCCGTGGGGCGGCGCGCCCTGCTCCAGGGCCTGCATCAGGAACCCGAACTGACTTTCGGCGTCTTCCGGGGTAAAGCCGAGGGCCGTGAACATGCGGCGCTGCACTTCCGCGTTATGGATGCGGATGGACCCGCCGCCGACCTCGGTGCCGTTCAGCACCATGTCGTAGGCCCTGGCCCGGGCCGAGCCCGGATTCTTGGCCAGGACTTCCGGGTCGCCCTGAGCCTGGGTGAAGGGGTGGTGGCAGGCCACCCAGCGTTTTTCGTCCGCGTCGTATTCAAAGAGCGGGAAGTCCGTGACCCAGAGGAAATTGTGGGTGTTTTCCGGAATCAGGCCCAGGTGCTCGCCCAGGCGCACGCGCAGATTGCCGAGGGCGGCGTTGACCATGTCCGGCGCTCCCGCCTGGAAGAAGACAATATCGCCCACCTCAAGGCCAAGGGCTGCGACCAGACCGGCCCGCTCTTTCTCGGAGAGGAACTTGGCGATGGGCGACTGCCACTCGTCGGCCCGGATCTTGATCCAGGCCAGACCCTGGGCGCCGAAGATCTTCACGTAGTCGGTGAAGTCATCGATCTCCTTGCGGGAAAGGCTCTCGCCGCCGGGCACGCGCATGGCTTTGATCAACGGGGCCGTGGCGAACAGGCGGAATTCCGAGCCCCTGACGATGTCCGTCACTTCCTTCAGGCGCAGGTCGAAGCGGGTGTCGGGCTTGTCCACGCCGTACGAGCTCATGGCGTCGTCATAGGTCATGCGCGGGAAGGGCAATGTGAGTTCCTTGCCCATGACGTCCTTGAACACGCGGGCCATGAGGCCCTCGGCCATGCGCATCACGGCTTCTTCATCCACAAAGCTCATTTCGATGTCGATCTGGGTGAACTCGGGCTGGCGGTCGGCGCGCAGATCTTCGTCGCGGAAGCAACGAGCCACTTGGAAGTAGCGGTCCAGGCCGCCGACCATGAGCAGTTGCTTGAACAACTGCGGGCTCTGCGGCAGGGCGTAAAACTCGCCCTGATTGACCCGGCTCGGGACCAGAAAGTCGCGCGCGCCCTCGGGCGTGGACTTGGTCAGGATCGGGGTTTCCACCTCGATAAAGCCGCCTTCGTCCAGGTAGCGGCGCACGCTCTGGGTGATCTTGTGGCGCACCATCAGCGAGTTGGTCATGCGCGGCCGGCGCAGATCCAGGTAACGGTGTTCCAGGCGCAGGTTTTCGCCCGGATCCGTGCGGTCCTCGATCAGGAAGGGCGGGGTCTTGGACGTGTTCAGCAGCTTCCAGGAGCGCACCACGATCTCGATGCCGCCGGTGACCATGTTCGGGTTGGCCATGCCTTCGGGCCGCTCGCGCACGTAGCCCTCAATGGCGACGACGTATTCCGAGCGCAGGATGTGGGCTTTTTCGTGGGCCTCGGGGGCGACTTCGGGAATGAACACGATCTGGGTCAGGCCGGCCCGGTCGCGCAGGTCCACAAAGATCAGGCCGCCGTGGTCGCGCCGGAACTGCACCCAGCCGCAGAGGCGGACGTCTTTCTTGAGATCGGCCGTGGTCAGTTCGCCGCAGGTGTGGGTCCGGGTGAAGTCGCCCAGCGGCTCGACATGCTGCTGGTGTTCTTCCTGAAGGTCGCGTTGGGAATCGTCGGTCATAGGAGTATCCTTACCAAGTGATTGGGAACATAAAATTTATGGCTGCCTCCGGCGGGCAAAAGGGGGTGACCCCCTTTGCAATCCTCTTTGGCGGCGTCACGCGGCATCCTGCATGAACGGTTGCCGCCGCGCCGATATAACCCAATCGAGGGGTGGAGGGGAAATCATTTGACGTCCCCTTCCTGAGGGGCGCCCTTCGGATGCCACCCATAGGCGGCATCCATTCGCTTCTGGCGGAATAAGCCCCTGCCCGCCGGAGGCAAAAAATTGCAAAAGCTCTTTTCTACCCCGAAACGTATGCGCCGGCGCCAAGGCGGTGTTCGCAGGCCTTGTCCGCGCACCGAATTTCCGCCCAGTCGCCCAAGGTCGCCAGGGGGATGTCGACCTGCTCGCCGGTGTCCATGTTTTTGATCCCGATGGTGTGGGACGCCAACTCGCTCTCGCCCAGAAGCAGGCAGTGCCGGACGCGCAGGCTCGAGGCCCGGCGCATCTGCCCCTTGAGGCCCTTGGCGACAAAGGAGATTTCCCCGCCCAGGCCTTTGGCCCTCAGGGTTTCGGCCGCGGCCAGGGCTACGTCCGGGGCGCGCTCGTCCAGGCAGGCGATGTAAAAATCCGGGCGGTTCTCGTCACCTTGTTCCTGCTGGGCCAGGAGCAGGGCCAGGCGCTCCATGCCGCAGGCAAAGCCGATGCCCGGAGCCTCCGGCCCGCCGAGTTGGGCGATCAGGCCGTCGTACCGGCCGCCGCCGGCAACGGAGCCCTGGGCGCCGATGCGCGTGGAGACCACCTCGAAAGTGGTGCGCATGTAGTAGTCCAGGCCGCGTACCAGGCGGGGGTTGAGCACGTAAGGCACCTTGCGGGAATCCAAGAGCCGGACCACCGTGTCGAAGTGCTCTTTGCAGCCGCCGCAGACATGATCGACGATACGCGGGGCGTTCTCGCTCATGGCCTTGCAGGCCGGAACCTTGCAGTCCAGAACCCGCAGGGGATTGGTGTGCAGGCGGCGCTTGCAGTCTTCACAGAGGTTTTCCACGTCCAGGGCGGAGAGGAAGGCCGTGAGGGTTTCTTTATAGGCCGGCCGGCATTCGCGGCAGCCCAGGGTGTTCACCTCCACGGCGAGCTCCGCGAGGCCCAGTTCTTTCAAAAAGAGCACGAGCATGAGCACGACCTCGGCGTCGGCCTGGGGCTCGTGCGCGCCCACACATTCGCAGTCGAGCTGGTGGAACTGGCGCATCCGGCCTTTCTGGGGGCGCTCGTAGCGGAACATGGGGCCGAAGCTGAACAGCTTGCTGACCTGCTCCCGCCCGTGCAGGCCGCTTTCGATATAGGCCCGCATAATCCCGGCCGTGGCCTCCGGGCGCATGGTCAGGGAGCGGCCCTTGCGATCCGGGAAGGTGTACATTTCTTTCTGAACCACGTCGGTTTCCGTGCCGATGGAGCGGGAAAACAACTCGGTGAATTCCAGAATGGGAATGCGCAATTCTTTATACCCGTAGGCGCCGAACACGCGACGGGCGGTGTCTTCCATGCGGGTGAACAGGGTGCTCTCCGGCTCGAACAGATCGGCGAATCCCTTGATGGTCTGCAAAGCGCTCATGACCGGCCTCGGTTTGCGGTGGAAAAGGAAGAATCCATAGCCCAAGCGTGGTGCGTTGTCAAAAAATTGCTCGGCCGGCCGATGAAGCCACCCTGCGTGCCGACGGTGCCGGCACGACCCCGCACCAAGCGGACTCAGTCACCCGTCTTTTCTTTTGCGGAATAAATTGGTAAACCGTTTGTTTAAATAGGCCGATAAGGAGAAACGCATGGACGCCCTGACCTGCATTCACACCCGGCGCAGCATTCGCCGTTTCACTCCCGCGCCGGTAACGGAAGAAGAAACCCGCACCCTGCTCGAGGCGGCCATGATCGCCCCCAGCGCCGGCAATGCCCAGCCTTGGGAATTCGTGCTGATCACCGACAAAGCCCTGCGCGATCGCATTCCGGCGATCAACCCGTATGCTTCCATGGCGGCCGAGGCTCCCCTGGTCATCCTGGTTTGCGGTAATCTGCGGCTGGAGAAATACCCCGGCTACTGGGTGCAGGATTGCTCCGCGGCTGTGCAAAATACGCTGCTGGCGGCCACGGCGCTGGGTCTCGGCGCGGTCTGGACCGGCGTGCATCCGATTGAGGAGCGCGTCAACGGCTTCAGAGCGCTCTGCAACCTGCCGGACCACATCATGCCCCTGGCCGCTCTGGTTGTCGGCCGTCCCGCCGTGGAGGCCCAGCGCAAAAGCCGGTTCGAACCCGACAGGGTTCACAGCAACGCCTGGTGACGGCCGGGAACAAGGAAAGCTTATGTATGCCCTTAGCGTGATGTACGATATCGACCCGGCCCACCGGGAAGATTTTATCCGGCTTGTCCAGGCTCATGCGGAACGGTGCCTGGAGAGGGAGGAAGGCTGTCTGGAGTTTCGCGTCTTGCAGAGCCCGGACGATCCGAACTCATTCTATTTGCATGAGGTCTACGCGGATCGCGCCGCTCTGGAGGAAATCCATGCCGTGACCGAGTATCTGGCGGAGTTTCGGGCCACAATCGCCCCGTGGACCAAACGCCGTGAGGTGAAGGCCTGGAAGCGTCTGGGAGAGTGAATTCTCAAGATATGGCATGTTGTCTTGCTCACATCGAGGCAGGAGGCTATACTTTTTTTAAAACTCGTCAGTGAGGAATGTTCCCGAATTATGTTTACAGACAAAACTCTGCTCATCACCGGCGGGACCGGCTCTTTCGGCAAGAAGTGCGTGGAAGTCATCTTGCACGGGCACAAGCCGAAGCGGCTCATTGTGTTTTCACGCGATGAGCTGAAACAGTTTGAAATGGCCCAGATCTTTCCGGTCGAAAAGTACCCCTGCATGCGGTACTTCATCGGCGACGTGCGCGACAAGGAGCGCCTCCACCGCGCGTTTCGAGGGGTGGATTACGTTATCCACGCCGCCGCCCTCAAGCAGGTGCCGGCTGCGGAGTACAACCCCACGGAATGCATCCGAACCAATATCGGCGGGGCTGCAAACATCGTAAACGCCGCCGCCGATCTCGGCGTAAAGAAAGTTGTGGCCCTTTCCACCGATAAGGCCGTGAGCCCGGTCAATCTGTATGGCGCCACCAAATTGTGCTCCGACAAGCTCTTTGTGGCCGCCAACGCATTCACCGCCTGCAGCACGGTGTACAGCGTGCTGCGCTATGGCAACGTCATGGGCAGCCGGGGCAGCGTTATCCCTTTGTTCATCAAAAAACGGGATGAAGGCGGGCCGCTGCCCATCACAGACACCCGCATGACCCGCTTCTGGATCACCTTGGAGCAGAGCGTCCACATGGTCCTGCGTGCTTTTGAGCTTTCCGGCGGCGGGGAGATTTTTGTCCCCAAAATTCCCAGTATGCGCATCACAGATCTGGCCGAAGCCGTCGCCCCCGGCATGGAGACGGCGAAAGTGGGTATCCGGCCGGGGGAAAAGCTGCATGAATCGATGATCACCCCGGAAGACTCCCGACATACCATCGACATCGGCGACTATTATGTAATCCAGCCGGAAACATTGCGCTACAGAGGACCGGAAGGCAAGCCCGTTCCCGAGGGATTTGAATACAATTCCGGCACCAACGAGCAGTGGCTGAGCGTCGGCGAACTGCGCGGCACCCTGCGCGAGCAGGGGTTCAACGTAAAGTAGGTTGCCGTGGCCTCTCCCTTCCTTCCTTACGGCAGACAGATCATTGATGACGATGACATCGCCGCCGTTGTCGAGGCGTTGAAATCCGACTTTCTGACCACCGGCCCCGCTGTGGAGCGTTTTGAGGCCGCTGTGTGCGCCTTCACGGGCGCAAGGCACGGCGTGGCGGTATGCAACGGCACAGCGGCTCTGCACGCGGCCATGTTCGCTCTGGGCGTCGGCCCCGGTGACGAAGTGATCGTTCCCCCCATGACCTTCGCGGCCACGGCCAACTGCGTGCTGTACCAGGGCGGGACGCCGGTCTTCGCGGATGTGGATCCTGAGACCCTGCTCGTCGATCCTAATGCCGTGGAGGCGGCAATCACGCCGCGCACCAGGGCGATCATCGGCGTGGACTATGCCGGGCAGCCGTGCGACTGGGACGCCTTGCGCGCGATAGCCGACAGGCATGGCTTGGCACTTGTGGCCGACGCCTGTCACGCCCTCGGGGGCGAATACAAAGGGCGCAAAGTCGGGACGCTCGCGGACATCACCGTGTTCAGTTTCCACCCCGTCAAGCACATCACCACCGGCGAAGGCGGCATGTGCGTGACGTATGACAAAGCCCTGGAACGCAGGATGCGGGTGCTTCGCAACCACGGCATCACCACCACGGCAGCCCAGCGGGAAAAGGCGGGCGGTTGGTTTTATGAGATGACGGAGCTGGGTAACAACTACCGCATCACAGATATCCAATGCGCCTTGGGCTCAAGTCAATTGAAGAAGCTGCCGGGATGGATTGAGAAACGTAACAGGCTGGCGCGCGCTTACGACGATGCCTTTGCCGGAGCTAAGACACAGCCTTTGGCCGGCCGAGGGGATCGCCTGCACGCCTATCATTTGTACGTGGTGCGTACACCGGATCGCAACACCGCCTTCGAGCGCCTGCGCGAACATGGCATCGGCGCCAATGTGCATTATGTGCCTGCATATCTTCACCCATACTATCAAGCACTCGGTTATAACCCGGGCCTGTGTCCGACAGCCGAAAAGGCGTATGGGGAAATCCTGACTCTGCCGCTTTGGCCGGGGATGGATGATGCAACCATCGGCAGGGTTGCCGCCGCCCTTTGTCCGTAACCACTGGAGCGAACTCTTGGGCCCGCATCCCAACCGAAAAACCGGCAAAAACAGCGGCACTGGGGGAGACGCCTTCAACCAGTTCAAGCTGAATACTGTGAAGGCGGAGCCCGTCGCCACATAACATATGCGAACATCGGCGTAACGGAAGAGGATTTGTTTTTATTCAAGCCACATATCAACGGTCTTTTTGCCAAGGGGGGTCCGTTCAATATTTTCATCGTACTATGCCAAAGAATGGCCACAGCCCCATAACGCGAGAACCTCCATTGCGCGCGGCCTGGAGATCAGGCCGACGGCTATGGCTCCCTGTCCGCAGGGTATGTACAGAAGATTTTTGGGATTGGGCCATCACTTTCGGCCGCTTAGCCAAATGTTCAAGTTCATCAAGCCCGGCTTCGGCATGACGACGGATCCGGCGTGTTACGGAAGGCCTTATCTCCCTTGACGAGGTAGTGTTTCTGATTCAAAAGCTTGATAGTCAATGCGGCATGGATATCATTACAGATCTATGCCGATATATCGACTGCGATCTGCAGACGTTCTGGCGGCACGTGGATGAATCCAGAGGGAACATGGAGAAGCGGGACGACAGCGGTGAATGAAAACTGGATAGCCCGACTTGGGAACAACGCCCGTCGGCGCGGGAGATCTCGGTGAAGAACACAATGACCCGTTTGGGCATGTAAGGGGACAGGCATGAGGCATTTGGCCGTCATACCCGCGCGGGGCGGGTCGAAGCGCCTGCCGCGCAAGAATATCCTGCCGTTCATGGACAAACCGATGCTGGTCTGGACTGCGGAAGCGGCGCACGATGCGGGGATTTTTTCCCGAGTGATTATCTCCACCGAGGATGGGGAAATAGCTTCTACCGGAAGAAATTACGGGTTCGAGGTGTTTCTTCGCCCCGCCGATCTGGCTTCCGATCAGGCACCCTGCGCGCAGGTCTGCCTGCACCTGCTTGAAGAACTTGCCCGCGCCGGAGAAGTCTACGATACGATTTGCTGCCTGTATGCGACAGCGCCGCTGCGCCGTGCCGAGGATATCGTCGCCACGGTCGCTTTGCTGGGTGACGAGGAGAGGAATGAAGCGGACTTCGCGTTCGCGGTGACGAACTACTCACATTCACCTTACCAGGCACTGTGCGCGGATGAAACAGGGTTCTTGTCCCCTGCCTTCCCCTTGTTGGTAGGTAAAAAAAGTCAGGAACTGCCGGCGTGTTGCATAGGCAACGGCAGCACCTACGCCGCCAGAGTCCCGGCATTTTGTGAGGTGCGCGGTTTTTACGGCCCCAGGCTTAAGGGGTATCCCATGCAGCCGCTGCGCTCAATAGATATAGATACGGCCGAAGACTATGAAGCGGCCCTGCGGGCGGCCTCATACCTGCTGGAGGAGACTCATGCATCATAAGCCTGTGAGTTTCGGGGCGGGAGAAGTTGGTGAAGACCTGCCGGTATGCATCGTCTTTGAGGCCGGTCCCACCCACCACAGCCTCGAAACAGCCCTGGCCCTTGCCGATGTGGCCGCCGACGCCGGGGCCGACGCCGTCAAATTCCAGATCCTCGACGCCAAGCGGCTGGTGCCTTCGCCGGATACCATGTTCAGTTACGACGTGCTGCTGGACAAAGCGACCGGTGCGACGGAACGGGTGACGGAATCGCTCCAGGCCATCCTGCTGCGTCGGGAACTGCGCACGGAAGAGTGGCGCGCGGTCGCCGAGCATTGCAAGAAACGCGGTGTCACCTTTTTCTCCACCGCCTCCACCCTTGAGGAACTTCAGTTTCTGCATGAGCTGAAGGTCGGTTGCGTCAAAATAGCCTCGGGCGACATCAATTATCACCATTTTCTACGCCAAGCCGCGCAATTTCCCTGGGTGGTGCAAATCGACACCGGCAGCGCCACCCTCGGCGAGGTCGAGCGGGCCGTGGACGTGCTGGAGGCCGCGGGCTGCTCGAACATCATCATCAACCACTGCCCTTCAGGATATCCGGCCCGGCTTGACGGCATCAATCTGCGCGTACTGACCACCCTCAGGCAAATGTTCCCTTACCCCGTGGCCTTTTCCGACCACACCCCCGGGGCGACCATGGATATCGCGGCCGTCGCCCTGGGCGCGCACATGATCGAAAAAACCGTCACCCTGGATCGCACCATCCGCAGCCCCGAGCACATCATGTCGCTCGAGCCGGACGACGCGGCCGGGTTTGTCCGCACCATCCGGGACGTCGAGCACGCCTTGGGCAACCCGCGTCGAATCATTACCGCCGAAGAGCGCGGCAAGCCCCCGGTGGCGCGTCGAAGCGTGGTGGCGAAGTATGCTTTGCCACCAGGCAAGACGCTCGAACAGGCGGACCTGGAATACGCCCGCCCCGGCGACGGCATTCCGGCGCATCTGGACGGGCTCGTATTGGGTAAAAAAACACGCGGGCCCCTGGTCGCGGGCGAAAAATTCCGCCCGGAGGACGTGGAGTAGTGTTGCTTATCCGCGCCGACGCCTCTCCCCGCATGGGGACTGGCCATGTCATGCGTTGTTTGGCCTTGGCGCGGTGGGCCGCCGGAAAAGGCGTCCCCACCCGGCTTGTCGGCAGGGTCTCGGTACCGTGGGTTGCGGCGAGGTTGCGCACGGAAGGCGTCGCATTCACCCCGCTTGCGGGCGACATCCCGGCCTTGGAAGCCCCGGCAGCCTTGCTTGAGCAACTCGGCCCGGCCGAACCCGGCGCGTGGGTCGCCCTGGACGGCTACCACTTCGGCCTTGATTGCCAAAAAACCTTGCGCGAAGCCGGCTTCAGGCTGCTCGTGATCGACGATTACGCCCACCTGCCGGAGTACTCCTGCGACATTTTGCTGAATCAGAACCTCGACGCGGAGAAACTGCCGTATGCGGGCGATATCGGGCGGCGCCTGTTCGGCCCCACCTACGCCCTGTTGCAGCCGGAATTCGCTGAAGCCCGCAACCGGGCCGAAGCGCGGCAATTTCCCGTTCTTCCGCAAAGGCTGCTTCTTTCTTTGGGCGGGGGCGACTTTTCCGAATGCTTGCGGCGTATGGCACCCTGCTTTATGCTGCCGGAATTGGAGGGAAGGGTACTACGGGTCGTTGCCGGGGCTATGCCGGAAGAGTCGATTCGCGAAGGTCTGGCCCGCTGCCCGGCGGAAGTCGAGATTTTACGCCGGGTCGACGACATGCCCGCCCTGCTGCTGGATACAGACTTGTGCGTTACCGCCGGAGGGAGCACCTGCTGGGAACTATGCTGCCTGGGGGTACCGTTTTTGACGGTGGAGGTGGCAGTGAACCAGTGGGGCATTGTCGCGGAACTCGCAACGCGAGGCTTGGCACAGAGGCTCTCCGAAAAAAAGTTTCATTTCTGCCTGCAGGGAGGAGCTACTTCCTGTCGGCCAAACTTATTCGCTCTTGTTGATGGTGCCGGAGTAGACAAAGTTTTGTGCACAGCCTCAAGGCTGGAGCCATGAATATTCTTTTTTTGGGCCCCCCCAGCCCGGCGCTGGAATACCACCTGAGTCGCGCCGGTCACAACATCACACGCCTGGAGGGGCCTTTTGATGCAACGTTCCTCGAGAGCCGGGGATTTGATTTCGGAGTATCCTATCGTTATCGGCATATCATCCGAAAGCAGACAATCGACTGGCTTGCGGGCCGGCTGATCAATCTTCATATTTCTTATCTGCCGTGGAATCGGGGTGCCGATCCCAACCTATGGAGTTTCCTCACTCAAACACCCTCCGGGGTGTCAATCCACCTTATAGATGAAGGGATAGACACGGGGGGAATCTTATTGCGTGAAACGGTGGAACATACACTTGCCTTTGATACTCTGCATTCAACTTATGAACGTCTCGACAAGGCGATAACGCGAATGTTCTGCGATAATACGGAAGCGTTGTTGCTGGAGCGAATTTCTCCGTTCCAGCCGGAAGGAGAGGGCAGCTTCCACTCACTCGCCGATAAGATTCCCTTTCAACACCTTTGGGCGAAGTTGAGATGGGATACGCCCGTACATAAGCTGTGGGGCAAAGGAGTCCGAAGTTGAAAAACGTACTGTTGAGCTGGGGGGGCGTGTGCGGGCTTATTGCCGAAGTCTCGGCCAACCACAACGGCAGCATCGAGCGGGCCGAGGCCATCATCCGGGCGGCCGCCGATGCCGGGGCCGATGCGGTCAAGCTTCAAACCTACACGGCCGATACCCTGACCATCCCCTGCGACAACGAATACTTCCGCATCAAGGGAACGCTGTGGGAAGGCCGTACCCTGCATGACCTCTATCAGGAGGCTTACACCCCTTGGGAATGGCATCCCCGGCTCATGGGGCTGGCCAATGAGTTGGGCATGGCCTGTTTTTCCACTCCCTTCGATGTCACTGCCGTCGAATTTCTCGAATCACTCAACGTGCCTTGCCACAAAGTGGCTTCTTTCGAACTGGTAGACATTCCCCTGCTCAAAAAAATCGCTGCCACGCAAAAACCGGTATTCATGTCCACAGGCATGGCGACGTTGGCGGAAATCGACGAGGCCGTGCGCACCCTGCGAGAAAATGGCACAACGAACCTCACTCTGCTCAAGTGCACCAGCGCCTACCCCGCTCCGGTAGGGGAGGCGAACCTGCAGACCATCCCCCATCTGGCCCAGGCTTTCAATTGTCCGGTGGGCCTTTCGGACCACACGATGGGCTCCGCCGTCGCCGTCGCCGCTGTGGCTCTTGGGGCGACAGTTGTCGAGAAGCACTTCACGCTGTCCAGGGCCGATGGCGGGCCGGATGGGGTGTTTTCCATGGAGCCGGAGGAGTTCAAGTCCTTGGAGTACGATATTCGGACCGTGGAAAAGGCGTTGGGCCGGGTGAGCTACGAGCGCACGGAGAAGGAAAAGGGCAGTCTGGTGTTCCGGCGTTCACTTTTTGTGGTGAAAGACATGAAGCCCGGCGAAGAATTTACGGGAGAGAACGTGCGTTCCATTCGGCCTGGGCATGGCCTGCACCCGCGGTATCTTTCCGATGTGCTTGGACGGAGAGCCACGTGCGCCGTCGCCAAAGGAACGCCGCTGACATGGGGGCTGCTTGGCTCTCTGGGGGAAAAGAGTGAGGCAAACGCCGGGCTGGGGTCATGAGCAAAAAAAAACTGTTTATCTATTGCGCCTCCGATCTTGAGGCCTTAAGGGCTTCCGCTTTCTATCCAGGTGACGACAGGTTCCGCCGCTATCGGAGAACCCCCTCCGGCACGTTTACAATGTCTGAAGGGGCGGGCCTTAAAAGCTTTCTGTACCAAAGGCGGCTCAGGGCGGCCAGGCGGGTGCGGAAAATATTCGGCCTACCTCGAAACGGTTTTTTTCTACGCCATGCCCTTCAGGGTTTGGCGGCAACCCACAGGTTAATGCCTTTTTGCGCCACAACCGCGGCGGCGGCGGCTGATGCCAGGTGCGAATTCATATTTCCGGGGGTATTCCTCCCTGAGGATTTCTGGCTCCACTTTGGCGCCTCCGTCAACGAGCAGTTGGAAGCGTGGTGGCGCTCTTTTCCCTGGCAACAGGACTGGACGGAGAACTGGCTGCGAGAGGGCGTTTTACGACAGTGCCGCCTGCTTCGGGACCACGAGTTGGCGATCACCATCGGCAACGGCATTGCGGCGTCGGGAGTTTCCGAAATCGCGTACATTTCCCGCGCGGTGCGACAACCGACGTCGGAGGCATGTGCGACGGACGTCGCCGTGGCCGTGTGGGAACGTATGTTCCCGGGCCTGATGCGGCCGCTTGCCGAGTGTCCTCGAAACAGCGTACCCGTGCCTGATGAGGAAGCGGTAAGTGAACACGAAGAGGCGCAGTTGAATAGGGCCATCCTGTTTTGCCTTGTTTCGTATGAAGTGGAAAGAACCCTGCCCTTGATCCGCGAGACAGCCCGCTCCAGTAAACGCAAGGTGGCCGTTTGCTACTATGGTTCGCCGGGGGAACTGAATTCCTACAAAGGGATAAGGGAAGCGATACGCGCCGCCGGGGCACTGCCGGTCTATGTTCACCCAGCCCTTTTTCAAGAGGAAGCGCAAAAGTGGGTGCCGAAAACCGGCCGCTTGGCGGCGTCCGCGGCCGCACACATGATGTATGCGGATGCGCATGCGGCTCACTGGGAATATCTCGAGCAATGGTTGTGGCCTCAGTATGAGGGTTTGCTTGCTTGGTGGGAGGCATTCATGCGGCGGCGCACTCCAGCCTGCTGTATCACGTCAGAGGCGCTTTTGCCCGAGAGCTCCATTCCTCGTATGGCCGCACAGCGTCACAACATTCCGGCCGTGGGCATTCCGCACGCGTATGCATACGGGGGGATGCCCGCTCTCGGCGAGGTGCCGGTTGAACATTTCGCCTGCACCACCCCATACCAGGAGAGTATGCTGCGAGCGGCCAACTCGTTAAAGAAGACATACAGCTTCGGGCAAATTTGTCTTACAAACGAGTATCGAGTCAGTAATGAGTCACTAGGCGATGTAAAAAAGAAAAGAGTCGTCTTTTTCCATATACCGACACAGGCTCCGCATTATCTCCATTTCAATTCTGAGCCTCGGAGACATATAAAATTTTTAGCAGAAACGATGAGGGCAGTTCCTCCGGCACTCCGGAAGAACATGGAAATACTGCATAAAGTTCACCCCGGGAATCCTGACCGCGGTGCGTTGCGGCTATCCGGCATTACCAAAGAAGAAATCCTCCCGGTACAGGTGTCGACAGGAAATGTGCTTGAAAAATCCGATGCCGCAATCTCATACAACTATACCGGTGCACCGTTTTTACACGGCATGAAGTATAATATATCAAATATTATCTACTGGGATCCTCTTCAAGCCGCCTATAGCTCCTGTCTTGCCACGCACTATAGAGCTGCGGTGGAGAAATACGGCCTTCTTACCGCAACGAACCCCCAAGAACTGTGGGAACTGGTTGCCCGCCTGTTACAAGATAATGAATACTATGCCGAGGTGCTTTCCCGACAGCGGCTGTTTTATGAAGAACGGTTAAGACCGGAGCGGAATGACTGGGATGAATGGCTGGAAGAGATTATGTGCGCGTGGCGGCAGCGTCCACACGCAAAATTTCTTTCTGTTCCAGAAACCATGCGTAGGTTGCGATAAGACCTTCGGCAAGGCCGATGGCGGGCTTCCAGCCCAAGCCGGCCATGCGGGAAACATCCAGAAGTTTTTGCGGCATCCCATCGGGTTTCGTGACATCAAAGCATATTTTCCCTTCGTAGCCGACAACGCGAGCGATCAGTTCGGCGAGTTCACGGATGGATACATCCGTGCCGAAACCCACGTTGATGTGCTCCTCTTCCTCATAATTCTCCATGAGGAACACCAGGGCGTCCGCCAGATCGTCGACATGAAGAAACTCGCGGCGAGCGTTTCCCGTCCCCCAGATGCTCACCATATCGGTTCCGGCGCATTTGGCTTCGTGAAAACGGCGCAGCATCGCCGGGATGACATGGCTGTACGCGGGATGAAAGTTGTCGCCCGGGCCGTAGACGTTGGTGGGCATGGCTGCAATCGCCCGAAAGCCATACTGGCGCTGGTAAAGTGCGCACATTTTGATGCCGGCGACCTTGGCGAGTGCGTACCCCTCATTCGTGGGCTCCAGCGGACCGGAAAGCAGATAGCCCTCTTTCATCGGCTGCGGGCAGAGGCGGGGGTAGCAACATGACGAGGCCAGAAACAGCAATTTCTCGGTCCCTGTGGCGTATGCGGCATCAATGACGTTTGTCTGGATGAGCAGATTGTCACGCAGGAATTCCGCCGGGAACGTATTGTTGGCCTGAATACCGCCGACTCTGGCCGCGGCGAGTACGACCCGTCTCGGGCGCTGTTCCGCAAAAAAATGGCGAACCGCGCCTTGATCCCGAAGGTCCAGTTCGCTACTGGTTCTGGTGAGAATATGGGGGCAGCCCGCTTTGTGAAGCCTCCGGACAATCCCCGAGCCGACCAGCCCTCTGTGCCCGGCGACAAAAATCGTGTCTTCCCCGCTCATGGACGGCTTCACGCGCGGCTCGCCGGAAAAGCGGCCGGCCTGGCCACTTCCGCATACTTCTCGCAGACCCGGTCAACATCCTCAAGGGACAGGCGCGCATGATTGGGCAAATACATGCCGTAGTCATGCACGGTATCGGCCATGGGCAGGTCAATCTGCCCGCC
Source organism: Desulfovibrio sp. (assembly GCA_031548905.1). Classification (GTDB taxonomy): domain Bacteria; phylum Desulfobacterota; class Desulfovibrionia; order Desulfovibrionales; family Desulfovibrionaceae; genus Frigididesulfovibrio. The sequence goes on from JAVBQP010000012.1 coordinate 25,401, forward strand.
CCGTTTCAGCCAGAAAGGGTGTCTGCCGATGTTGCCGCAGATCAACGGGCGGCACTCAATGCCGTGCTCGGTCAGGTGGCGGTGAACCTCCTGCCTGTTCTCCGCCAGAACCCCAAAGGCGAAATTGGCCAGAAAGCCGGCCTCGCAGGTCTGCACCCAGTGCCCCGCTGGCATTCGTTCGACGTAACGCTGGTAATTGCGTTGCCGTACGGCCGCGTACGCGTCGATTTTCCCTATCTGCGAGAGACCGAGGAAGGCGTTGGGCTCGGCGGCGCGCAAGTTGAACCCCGCATAGTAGAAGGTATAGAGGTCTCGTACGGCGTCGACGGAGTATTCTTTCGTCCAGGCGTCGTGGGTGGCCGCATCCACATCCCGGCTCCAGCCATGGGAGCGTATGGAAAGGAGTAGATTGTAGAATTCCGTGTTGTCCGTGACGACCATGCCGCCTTCAATGGTCGAGATCTGGTGCCCGAAATAAAATGAAAACGTTCCGGCGAGCCCCATCGTGCCGCAGTTCTTTTCCCCATAGGTGCTGGCAAGAGCCTCGCAGGTGTCTTCAATGAGCAGCACGCCGTACTTGCGACAAATCGCCATGATTTCATCCATCCGGCACGGGTGCCCGAGCACATGCACCAGAATGGCGGCGGCTGGCTTGTGCTCGGCGCACAGCCGTTCGAAATGGGCCACGTCCAGGCCGAGATTGAACCCATCGCAATCACAGAGTTTGACGTCGAAGCCGAACTGCAGAAAGGGCGTGACGGTGGTGCCCCAAGAAACGGCCGGAGCGATGACGGTGCGGTTGCGCAGCCTGCCGGACTCCAGCAGGGTCCAGGCCACCAGCAGGTTGGCCGACGAGCCGGAGTTGACAAAAACGGCATGCTTCACCCCCAGCTTGCGGGCAAAGACGCTCTCAAACTCGAGGCATAACGGCCCTTTGGTCAGACGCGCGGCGGTTTTGATCCACTCTCCGAGGGCGACTTGCTCCTCGGGGCTGATGGTGTCCTCGGCCAGAAGTATCTTTTTGCTCATAGCTTCCTCAGCGTTGGGAGGGGGACAGGGTCCAGTGTTCCCACACAAATTTGAAGGCCCAGTCCTGGTTGTGCGTTTCCCGCAGCAGGGCACGGGTCTTTTCCAGTTTCGTTTCGGCGTCCGGCACAAAGTTATGAAACTGAATCTGCAGGTGGTTCACCCGTTTCAGAAGCGAGGCCTCGTATAAGTCCTGGATGACTTCATATTCGGGCCCCTCGATGTTTATTTTCATCAGGTCGATGAAAGGGACGTCGTTGTCCAGGATAAATCGGGAAATTTGCTTTATTGGGACTTGGAGTCCCTTACCGTCCCCCCAGAGAATAGAACTGGCATCATCTCCCAAGTGGAGGGTCTCGTAACATTCTGAGGCTCCAAGGCCGAACTCGAACACCTTCACCTTGGGGTTATGTTTGAATCGGGCGTGAATCTGATGACAGTAGGCGGGAATCGGCTCAAAAATATAGATGTGCGGCATGTATCGGCAGAAAATGTCCATGCTCCATTTGCCTTCGTAGCCTCCGAGGTCGAAGATCAGGGAATCCGGTCCCAGCCCATCATAGTCCAAGCGGTAGGTCTCATCACCCTTCGCCGCGAACCACGCGGCGAGTTCGGGCGATAATGGAGCGGTTCGCCTCCGCTTGCCGAGGTGTTTACAAAATCTGCCGATACCAAGACACATAATTCCTCCAGGACGCCCGCGCTATCTACTCTTTTTGCTCGAAAACATGAAAGCCGGCGGCTTTGCAGGTTGCATCCCGTTGGGCGAGGCGCAGATCTTCGCGGACCATTTCCGCAGCCATTTCCCGCACTGATGTGGTCGGTTTCCAGCCGAGCTTGGCCGCAGCCTTGGCCGGATTACCCAGAAGGGTTTCCACCTCCGTGGGGCGGAAGTAGCGCGGGTCGACCTGCACCAGCGTATCGCCGGGTTTGAGGTTGCAGGCGACATCATGACCCGCCGCCGTGTGCAGTTTGTCCTGATCGATGCCGGCAAGAACACCCATTTCGTTAACACCGCTTCCGTGCCACTCCAGGGTCAAGCCCAACTCGTCGGCCGACATCTCCACAAAGTCTCGAACCGAATTCTGCCGCCCCGTGGCGATGACGAAGTCCTCGGGGGTTTCCTGCTGCAACATAAGCCACTGCATTTCGACAAAGTCTCTTGCATGCCCCCAGTCCCGCAGGGCGTTCAGGTTGCCCAGATACAGGCGCTCAGAGAGGCCCAGGGTCATACGCGCCAAGGCTCGTGTGATTTTGCGGGTGACAAAAGTCTCTCCCCGAACAGGAGACTCGTGATTGAACAAAATCCCGTTGCAGGCGTACATATCGTAAGCTTCGCGGTAGTTGACCGTGATCCAGTAGGCGTACAGCTTGGCGCACGCATACGGCGAGCGCGGGTAAAAGGGGGTGCTTTCCGTTTGCGGCACTTCCTGCACCAAACCGTACAGCTCGGAAGTGGAAGCTTGGTAAAAGCGAGTCACACGTTCCCTTCTTAGCAGACGCACCGCTTCCAGAATTCGTAAGGCACCGAGAGCGTCGACATTGGCGGTGTATTCCGGCGACTCAAACGAGACTTTGACATGGCTCTGGGCCGCCAGATTATAAATTTCGTCCGGCTGTGTATCGTGGACAATACGGGTGAGGTTTGAGGCATCAGTCATGTCCCCGTAGTGGAGGAAAAAATTACGATGCTCAAGATGAGGCTCTTGAAAAAGATGGTCGATACGCTCGGTATTGAATGAGGACGCTCTTCGTTTGACGCCGTGGACGGAATAGCCTTTTTTGAGAAGAAATTCCGCCAGGTATGCACCGTCCTGGCCGGTAATGCCGGTGATGAGAGCCGTTTTTGCCATGTTGCAAGATCCTGATTGAGTAAGTATTTCTTTTAAGTTATCTTGTTCTCTTGGGAAGTTCAAGCAGTGTTCCACGCTCGGCCGGACGTCCGCAACTCTTGTGGGTTGCACGCCCCGGGTGCTTATACAGGTTTGGTGGCAATGCCTGGGTGTAACGCGTCCGTTTTGGTCTCCCTCATGGGGGGGCTCGGCAACCAGATGTTCCAGTACGCAGCCGGAAGGGCCGTGGCATTGCGCCTGGGTCTGGGGCTTGAGCTGGACCTGTCGTGGTTTTCAGAAAAGTTTGACTACCCGCACTTGTCGTATACCCTGGATGTTTTCCCTCATGCCGGGCGGTGCGCTTCTTCCGCATCAATGGACGAGTGGAAACGCAGGCGAAACGGTAAATGCCGCCGCCGGCTGCGTCGCGTTTTCGGCAACCGGGGGTTTTGGCGCAATCCTTATATCCGCGAACCTTCTTTTGCCTATTGGGAGGGGATTGAAGCCATATCCCGGCCAGTATGGCTGGCGGGCTACTGGCAATCGGAACGCTATTTTGCCGCATACGCGGAAGCCATCCGAAAGGACTTCACATTCCCCGCTTTGCCCATCAGGCCTGCTACCGAATTGGCGCGACAGATCTCCGACGCGCCCAACTCCGTATCCGTCCATATCCGCCGGGGGGATTACGTCGCCGACGCGGCCGCCAACGCTGTGCATGGCATCTGTTCACCGGAATATTATCGGACCAGCCTGGCGTTCATTTCCCAAGGCTCTCCCCTGCGCCTTTTCCTTTTCAGCGACGACCCGGACTGGGTGCGCGGCAATTTCGATACCCGCGGACATCAGAGCGTCGTCGTGGATTTGAAGGCCGATGCGGTGCATGACATGCACCTTATGAGCCTGTGCCGGCATCATGTGCTCGCCAACAGTTCTTTCTCTTGGTGGGGAGCTTGGCTGGGCGTGGAGGAGGGCATCACTTGCGCACCTGCCCGCTGGTTCGCAACCTCTGAATGGGATACGCAGGATCTTATTCCCGAATATTGGCGGCGCGTCGGCTAGGCTGCTGAAGTTCTCTCGGGGTTGCCCGAACGGGCGATCTTCGCTACATACATTTCATGCATCCAGATTCCCCTCAACGTACGGTTGCCGTTATCGGCGGCGCCGGGTACATCGGCTCCCACACGGCCCGGGCGCTCGCTGCGGCCGGCCGGCCGGTCGTGGTCGTCGACAATCTTTCCACCGGGCACATTGAAGCTGCCCGTTTCGGAGCATTCGTCAAAGCCGATATCTCCGAGACGGAAATGCTTCAGGAGGTATTCGCCCGCTTTCAGATCGACTCCGTCTTTCACTTCGCTGCCTCGGCTTATGTCGGCGAATCTGTTGTGGAGCCGGAGAAATATTACAAAAATAATGTTGCCGGCAGCGTTTCGCTGCTTGAGGCCATGCGTCGGGCCGGAGTGAAAAAGATCGTATTTTCCTCCACCTGCTCACTTTATGGTGAGACGGCCGACGAACTGCTCACGGAAGAGCATGCCGTCAACCCAATGAATCCTTATGCCCGAACGAAGTTATGCATTGAATGGGTCCTGCGGGACTACGCCTCGGCCTACGGCATGCGCCACGTCTGCCTGCGTTACTTCAACGCGGCCGGGGCCGCGCCGGACGCCTCCCTCGGCGAGTTTCACGACCCGGAAACCCACCTCATTCCTCTCGTTCTGCGGGCGGCCCTCGATCCGTCGCGGAGCATCCGGATTTTCGGCACAGACTATCCCACACCGGACGGAACGTGTATTCGCGACTATATCCACATCTGCGATCTTGCCGAGGCCCATCTGCTCGCTTTAAAACGGCTTGATGCCGGCCTGCCGAGTGAGGTGTTCAATCTCGGCAACGGGAAAGGTCACTCCGTCAGGGAGGTCATCGACTGCGCTCGCTTGGTTTCCGGCAGGCCCATCGCGGTTGAGGAGTGTCCCAGGCGGCGGGGGGATCCACCAAAGCTTGTGGGCTCCTCAGAAAGAGCCTGCGCGGAGTTGGGCTGGCGGCCACAGTTTTCCGATCTGCGAAGCATTATGGAAACCGCTTGGAACTGGGAGCGGAAGCTTGAGGAAAGTTCGCGCGGCCGGACCGGTCGGACTTTCCCGGCCGGAAAAAGCGCATGATGAAGTGCGCGGGGAAAGCTTTGCGGAGCGTTTTGTTCCTTTTTCTGCCGTGCGGAATTCTGCGTCTGTTTGGCTACAAGCCGGAAAAGAAGCGGAAAAAGGCCGCGGAGCCTTTGTTCGACATGCAATGCGAGCCGCTTCCGGTTTTATATAATACGGAAGGGTCGCGGGTTAAGCTGGTGTACCTGCAGGACAGGCACTTGGCACATACGCCGTACACCTATCGTGAGTGCACGTACATTTTATGGGATCGCTACGCCTATGGGCTCGACACGCACGTGTACACGCACCGGGAGGCTTTGGCGACCAAGGGAGTTCCGTGCGCCAAACACGCCTGGCTGCTGGAGCCGCCCCCCATAACGCCGAAGGATTACGAGCTTTTTTACAACAACCCGGGGCTGTGCGCGGAGTTCGACAGCATTTTCACGCATGAGGAGCGCCTGTTGGACAAAATTCCCAATGCCCGCTTCCTTCCGGGGTGTGCGAATGTCTGGTATGGTTCCCCCTTTGGCGGTGGTGAGCTATCCGAGTCGGCGTACGAAAGCAAGCCGAAGAATATTTCCGTGCTGGCATCAAACAAGGGCTTTTGTGAAATGCACCAAACGCGCGTCAGGCTGGCGAAATTCGCGCGAAACACCGGCAAGGTCGAGGGTTTCGGCGCCTTTGACGGGGGCCCACGTATCGACAAGGTGGCGGAAGCCCTGACCGACTACAGGTATTCCATTGCAATAGAAAACTCAATATCCGACTACTATTTCACGGAAAAAATAACCAACTGCTTCGCGGCCATGACCGTACCGATTTATATCGGAGCCCGGCGCATCGGGGACTTTTTCAACATGGATGGAATAATCCAGGTGCACTCCTGTGATGAGGCCGAGCTTGAGCGGGCCATTGGCCGGTGCGGGCCCGAAGACTATCGGGCCAGGTTGGAGGCGGTGCGGGAGAACTATCGGCGTGTCCAGAAATACCTTTCCATTGAAAAGTATTTTGTCGAGCAAGGGTTGTTGTAACGGGGCGGAAAGGAACCATGATGGCGGCCGGGGATTCTCCAAAAATTTCTGTTATTCTGCCTGTTTATAATGCGCAGGAAACGCTCACCGAGGCCGTCGACTCTATTTTACGGCAGACCTTCGCCGACTTCGAGTTGTTGATTTTCGACGACGCCTCCACCGACGCCACCCCCGAAATCCTTCAACAATACGCCGCCTCCGACAGGCGTATCCGCATGTTCCGCAACGAGCGGAACATGAACTATTGCTATGGGCTGAACAAGGGGCTGGCCCTTGCCGAGGCGCCTATAATCGCCCGCATGGATGCTGACGACGTCAGTATGCTGGATCGGTTTGAGCGGCAATACGCCTTGCTGGAGGCACATCCGGAAATAACGCTTTGCGCGGGCCGGATGGAACTTTACGAAGCCGGAAGCGTGATCAGGTTTCCCCTGCGGGACGAAGAGATCCGCGTGCATCTCCTGCGCGACTCCTGTATGCCTCACCCCTCCTGGATGGGGCGTAAGGAGGCGTTTCTTGAAGCGGGTGGGTACGCCTGCGACTTTCTGCCCGCGGAGGACTACGCACTGCTGGCGATGCTCTCGGCCATGCCCGGCGTACGTTTCGCCAACCTGCCGGAACCTATTATCCGCTACCGTATGCATCCGCATTTGGACCGTTCCGCTTATAGAGAAAAACAAAGGTTGGGAGCAGCGGGAGTACGGGCGTCATTACTCCGCTCGCTTGTGCCCGAGGCTGATGATACCGACCGCATGTGCCACGAAATTCTTTGCGCCTATGAAAGGAGGCTGACCCTTTCAGAACTCGCCCGCTGCGGGGACTGGTTGCGTCGCCTTTTCGCCGCGAATGCCGCTGTGGCCCTATATGATGAAGACGTGTTCCAAGACTTCTGGCGGAGGCATTGGTTCAACTTATGCAGCGCATCGTGCACCCCAAGCATGTTTCTGGCAGGGGTGCTGGGCCTCGGCGGTTCCGGCCTGCGTCGTTCGTTTCTTGTGATGGCGGGACATTTTTTACAACGCAAACTGCTGCCCTCACGGCTGCGCCACAAACACGTATACCGTCTGACCCCATAGATAACCATGGATATTGCCCAATTCGCGGCAGCCTTTATTCCCGGCAAACGGCGACGTACCATCTTGAGGGAAAAACTGCGCCTGCGAATCAAACTGCGGAGGTTTTTTGCCCAAAAGCGGCTCTATTCAGTGCTGCTGGTCATCCACGATCTGTGCGTATCCGGAGCTCCCCTGGCCGCTCTGCAACTGGCCAAGGTCGTCCAGCGGGACGGCGGCTCCGTTTTTGTGATAGGCCTGAAACCCGGGCCCTTGGCTGCCGAGTTCACCGCTCTCGGTATTCCCGTCGCCCAGGCTGAAGTGTTCCTTGACAGCACGGTGGCAATCCATTGCGCGTCTGACGCGGGTTTCGATCATATCGTTCTGAACACTATTGTCTGCTGGGAGTGGAGTCGTCACTTGGACGAACGCGACAATGTAATCTGGTGGCTCCATGAGGCGGGTCTGGTTGATGCCTTTTTGGAAAAACATCCGCGTCGGGCCGAGTGCGAAGCCGCCCTGTGTCGGGCAAGGCACCTATACGTGGTGAGCGAGTACGCGCTCGAGGTTGTTGCAAAGTACGCGAAAAACATCCGTCTGCTGCGACTCGGCCTGGATGACCACCACGTGTTGGCTCCGGGGCAACGCTCCGACGGCCAAATCCGCTTTACCCTTATCGGTGCTTTTTGTGCCAATAAGGGCCAACGAGTTCTGTTGGATGCTGTGGCCCTTTTGGAGCCGGGTGTGGCCCGTCGCGCTGAATTCCGACTGGTGGGCAAAAAGTCCGGGAGCTTCTATCAGGAGATTTTGGAGCAAGCGTCACATCTGGATAATATCCATCTGCTGGAAGAAGTGCCGGACCAGCAAGAGAAATGGCGGCTCTACGCGGAGACGGACGTGGTCTGTGTCGTTTCTCTTGACGAGTCTTGTTCCTTGGTGGCGTTGGAGGCTTGCATGATGGGCAAACCGCTCATCGTGTCTCGTCACGTTGGAGCCCGCTATATGGTGGAGGAGGGACTTAATGGCTTCGTTGTTGAAACAGGTGACGCCCATTCTTTGAGCTCCGCTTTGCGACGGTGTATCCTCTTAAAGGATACTTTATCCGATATGGGCAACCACTCGCGGAAACAATATTTCTGTCTCGCGCACAGCGGAATTTTTCATCACAACGCACTGGCTATGCTGGGCAGGGAGCAACAATTCGATGGGGTTACACCACTGCCATGAGTAATGATTCCACTTGCCGTCTCCCCGGATTGTTCTATAACCTCGCTTGCTGTCTATTGGATATTTTGTACCTTCTCAGGGCGCGCTTTTCCAAACACCCGGAGAAGTACGCATCATTGGCCGTGTTGAAAAAGAATATTTGGCACCATATTTTTTTCGGACCACAGGCGGAACTGTCTGAACAGGAACAAACTACCGCATCTTGCTCCACCGACATCAAAGCCCTGGCCTTCTATCTGCCTCAATTCCATACCATTCCGGAAAACGATGCTTGGTGGGGCAAAGGATTCACCGAATGGACCAACGTCCGTGCCGCCCGGCCGCGTTTTCCCGGTCACGACCAGCCCCGCGTGCCGCATCCGGATATCGGGTACTACGATCTTTCCGATCCCGGGCCCCTGCGGAGACAGGCCGCCCTGGCCAAGCGGCACGGCATTTACGGGTTCTGTTTCTATCACTACTGGTTTTCCGGCCACAGGCTGCTGGAAAAACCTCTGAATCTACTGGTGGCGAACCCGGATATCGAACTGCCGTTCTGCCTCTGCTGGGCCAATGAAAGCTGGGGGCGGAACTGGGACGGTGAAGACCATAAAATCCTTATGCCGCAACCTTACAACCCCGGAGATCCGGAGCTGTTCGTCGCCGACAACGAAAAATACCTGCGCGACCCCAGATACATCACCATCGACGGGCGTCCGCTGGTGATCGTATACAGAGAGCCGTTGATTCCCGACTCCTCCGACTTCTTCCGCCGCATCAAGGCTGAAGCGGTCCGGCGGGAAATGCCCGAACCCCTCATCTACGTTATCTTGAGCCACGATCTGAAAAATCTGGATACCGTCCCGGCCGACGGTCTGGTCGAGTTCCTGCCGCACCGCCCCGGCTTTGCCGAAGGCGGCTTTCAGTCTTTCACCTATCGCGGCGGCCAAATTTTTGCGTATGCCGACACTATGGAAGTATCCCACGCAATGGAAAAAAAGCAGGAAGGCTTCAGACTGCCCACCTATAAATCCGCCTTTTTGGCCTGGGACAACAGCGCAAGAAGAAAAACCGGCTGGCGGATGTGGCAGGGCTTTACCCAGGATAGGTACCGCCAATGGCTGGAGCGGCTCATCGCCTATACGCGGCGCAGTTTTCCGGAGGATAGACGTTTTATCTTTCTGAACGCCTGGAACGAATGGGGGGAAGGAACATACCTGGAGCCCGACGCGCGCACCGGCTACGCCTCTCTCAACACAACGGCGGCGGCGTTGTTCGGCATACCCGCCGAGAGCCCGAAGCCCGACGAACACGATTGACGTCGGAGGTTATTGTCGTTCTCCCCGCTTTAGGGTAAACACGATGTAGGAGATTTTACCATGTTCCCGAATAAACGCATTCTCGTCACCGGCGGGGCCGGCTTTCTCGGCTCGCACCTGTGCGCGCGCCTTCTCGAGCGCGGAGCCGAAGTGCTCTGCGTGGACAACTACTACTGCAGTACTAAAGGGAACGTCGAACACCTGCTTGAGCACCCGCGCTTTGAGTTGATGCGCCACGACGTGACCTTTCCGCTCTACGTGGAAGTGGACGAGATCTACAACCTTGCCTGCCCGGCCTCGCCCATCCACTACCAGCGCGATCCGGTCCAGACGCTGAAAACCTCGGTGCACGGGGCCATCAATATGCTCGGTCTGGCCAAGCGCCTGAAAGCCAAAGTGTTGCAGACCTCCACCTCGGAAGTCTATGGCGACCCCGGCGTGCATCCACAGCCGGAGGGCTATTGGGGCAACGTCAACCCTATCGGAATCCGCTCCTGCTACGACGAGGGCAAGCGCGCCGCCGAATCCCTGTTCATGGACTACCACCGTCAGCACGGCCTGACGATTAAAATCGCCCGCCTTTTCAACACCTATGGCCCGCGTATGCACCCCAACGACGGTCGGGTGGTTTCCAACTTCATCATGCAGGCCCTGCGAAACAAGCCGATTACCGTGTACGGCGATGGCTCCCAGACCCGCTCCTTCTGCTATGTGGACGATCTGGTGGAAGCCCTGATCCGGCTTATGGAAAACACCCCGGATGGCTTCACCGGCCCCGTGAATCTGGGCAACCCCGGCGAATTCACCATCCGGGAACTTGCCGAGACCGTGATTGAGATGACCGGCTCTGCTTCAGCCATAGAATGCAAACCCCTGCCCAAGGATGACCCCACCCGCCGGCGGCCGGACATTTCCCTGGCCAAGAGTGCGTTGGGCTGGGAACCGGCCGTGGTTCTGCGCGAAGGCCTGAAGCCGACCATCGATTACTTTGCCGGCGAATTGCGCAAAGACTCCCCGGCGGCGCACAGGTAACTCGGACCAGTCGCTTATGCCTCTGCTGGAGATCATCATCTGTACCTACAACCGGGCCGACGTTCTGGAAAAAAATCTGGAGCGGCTCCTTCCCTTGGTGCAACGGGAAGCCGGCGTCGGCGTGCTGGTAGTGGACAACAGTTCATCGGACAACACCGCCGGGATGGTGCGTACGCTTCAGGAGCGTTTTCCGGAGTGTTTGCGCTACGTGTGTGAGCCCGCCCAGGGCGTGGCCAACGCCCGCAACCGGGGGTTCCGCGAATCCGGCGCCGAGTGGATCGGCTACCTGGATGACGACACCTACCCGCATGAGAACTGGATCAACCGCTCTCTGGAGGTTATCCGATCCGGCGATTTCGATGCTTTCGGTGGCGGCTATCTGCCCTGGCACCTGTACCCCGGCAGGCCGAAATGGTTTCCGGAAGGCACCTCTTCTCTCAATATGTCCGGCAGGCGATACGGCCTCATGCCCGATACCGAGAGCCCCTGGGGAGGCAACTTTTTCTGCCGGCGGGGTCTCATGGAGCGGGCCGGTGGCTTCGACCCGAGCGCCGGCATGCGGGGTGACAAGCCTGGGTATGGTGAAGAAAACCTGTTCTGCGCCGCTCTGCGGGCCGGAGGAGCACTTATCGGTCAAGTGCCGGACCTGTTGGTGGATCACTGTGTGCTGCCGGTCAAATATACCATGTGGTGGCACTTTGCCTCGGGCTTTGCCAAGGGAAAAATCTCATGGAAGCTGGCCGGCAAATCTCCAACCAGAGGCAAAGCCGGGGCGCTGATACTCTCCATGCCTTACATCCTCCTACGCGATGCCGCGCGCGGGGTTGTCTACCTCGGGCGAGCGAGAGAACTCTCGCCGTCGGCCTGGTTTTTCTTTGTCGGTTACCGGGCCGCGGTGCGCCTGGGCCGCATTGCCGGGTGCTTCGACACAACCACAGAATGAGCCGCCCTCCCCACGCCGTTGACGCCTTCCCGGCAACAGCGTAACAGCCCCCGCACATCCCTGCGGAGATTCCCCATGAAACTCCTTCTTCTCGGCAACCAGGCCAGGGCCATGGCCAACTTCTGGAGTGTGCTCATTCGTCGCGCCGTGGCGGCCGGGCATGAGGTGGTCTGCGCCGTGCCGCCTCCCCTGCCCTCCGACGACCCGGTGTGGGAAGCCTCCCTCACCGCCCTGGGGGCGCGCCTGGTGTATTATCCCCTGGACCGCAAGGGGCTGAACCCGTTGCGCGATCTCGGCACGCTCCTGGCCCTGCGCGGCCTGCTCCGGGACGAGCGGCCCGACCGGCTGTTTACCTACACCATCAAGCCGGTGATTTACGGCAGCTTCGCCGCCTCCCTGGCCGGCGTTCCGGGCCGGGAACACCGCACCCTGATGATCACCGGCCTGGGCTACGCCTTTGAGGCCGACTCCCTGCCCAAGCGCATCCTGCGCCGGGTCACCGCCTTGCTGTACCGCGCGGCCTTTTCTCTGGCCGGGAGCGTCTATTTCCAGAACGAAGACGACCGCAAGCTGTTCGAACACTTTTCGATAATCCCCCGCTCCATTGCCGTCCGCATGTGCCGGGGCACCGGCGTGGACACGGCCCGCTTCGCTCCCGCGCCTCTGCCGGACCTGCCGGAGGTCCCCTCCCCGGAACATCCGGCGGTCTTCCTGTTCGTGGGCCGGCTGCTGGAGGCCAAGGGGCTGCGCGAGTTGTGCCAAGCGGCCCGGTTGCTGAAAGAACGCGGCGCGCCGGCCGTGGTGCGCCTGCTCGGGCCGACCGAGACCGGCCTTGGCGCCGTGCCTGTGGCGGAAATCAATACCTTGCGGGATGAAGGGGTTATCGAGTATTTAGGGGAAACCGGCGACGTCCGGCCGTTCATCGCCGGGGCGCACGCGTTGGTCCTGCCTTCGTGGCGCGAAGGCACGCCCTGCTCGCTCATGGAAGGCATGAGCATGGGCCGGGCCGTGGTGGCGGCCGACGCCCCCGGCTTGCGCGAGGTGGTCCGGCCCGGCGAAAACGGCCTGCTGGTGCCTGTGCGTGACGCCGAAGCCCTGGCCGAAGCATTGGAAACACTGGCCCGCGATCCGCGCCGCCTGCGGGACATGGGCGCGGCGGGCCGGGCTCTGGCTCTGGCCGAGTTCGACGCCGAACGCGTGGCCGCCGGCATTCTCTCCGGCATGAACCTTGAATCGCCCACCTCCGACGGGGAGCCCTCCCGGTGAATGCAAACAAATCCTATCAGTTCGTTCTCGCGGATATCGTCTGCTTTCTGGCCGCCCTGCAAATCTGCGCCTGGCTCATGCTGCCGCCGGAACTGGATATCTTTGACGACTACACCGGGGCCTCGACCTTCACGGTGCTCTCCTTCATGCTCTCTTTCTACATGATGGACTGCCGCCGTCTGGGGCGCGAGGACTTTCGCGATACCTGCGTGCGGGTGTTCCTGGCCGTGCTGATCGGCAGCGTGTGCGCCGGCTTCATTTTCTACAGCTTCGACAAGTGGCGTTTCCCGCGCCTGATGTTCGTGCTCCAGTTGTTTGTCACCTTCGGCCTGACCCTGGGTTGGCGGGTGCTTTACTATGCCTTCCACCTGCGTTTCACGGCCCTGCCCGAGCGGGTGCTCCTGCTCGGCAGCGCGGGCGCGGGCAGGGTGCGGCGGGTGCTTTCCGAGCACATGCCCGAGGCCGTGATCGTCGGCTACATCGGCGAACCGGGCGCGGACCCGGCCGAGGCCGGCCCCAACCTGGGCGACGCTTCCAAGACCCTGGCCGTTCTGAGCGCCCAGAAGGTCGACCGGTTGATCGTCATCGATACCTTCTACCTGGATTCCGACCTGGCCCGGGAACTCTTCGCGGTCAAGCTCGAAGGCCTGAAGGTGGATGACATGCGCGGCCTGTACGAGCGCCTGGTCGCCCGCCTGCCCGTGGACCTGATCGAGGACGACTGGCTGCTGCTGGAAGACGGCTTCACCATCGGCACCATGCGCCGGGTCAAGCGGGCTATGGATTTGTGCATCTGCCTGCCCATGCTCCTTGCGCTTTCGCCGATCATCCTGCTCACGGCCCTGCTGGTCCGCATGGAATCCAACGGCCCGGCCTTCTATACCCAGCGGCGGGTGGGCCTGCACGGCCGGGAATTCACGGTCTACAAGATCCGCTCCATGCGCAATGATGCGGAAAAGAACGGCGCCCAATGGGCCCAGGCCAAAGACCCCCGCGTGACCCGCGTGGGCCGGTTCATCCGCAAGACCCGCATCGACGAGCTGCCCCAGTTGATCAACGTGATCAAGGGCGACATGAGCCTGATCGGCCCCCGGCCGGAGCGCCGGGAATTCGTGGACGAACTGGCGGCCAAGATCCCCTATTACAACGTGCGCCACACCGTGAAGCCGGGCATCACCGGCTGGGCCCAGGTCAGCCACCCCTACGGGGCCACCCTGGACGACTCGCGTTACAAGCTCGAGTACGACCTGTTCTACATCAAGCACCTCTCCGTGCTGCTGGACGCCAAGATCCTCCTGAAAACCATCGGGGTCGTTCTGTTCCCCAAGGGAGCGCGGTAGCGCTCCGAGCACGTCATGAACACCGGCGCGACGGCGATTTACGTGCTCAGCCCCCAGGCCGTGGACGCGGCCGCCCGGCTGCGGGCGCTGCCCGGCGCGGAACTGTACGCTTCGGCGGCGGTTCGCCGGGCGCGGCCCGAGTGCGTGGCCGAGCCCATTGAGCACTTGCCCGACCTGGTCGGCAGGCTGTTTCATGCCCACGCGGCCCATATCTTTTTCGGCGCGACCGGTATCGCCGTGCGCTGCATCGCCCCGCATCTGGCCGGCAAGGATCGCGACCCGGCCGTCCTGGTGGTGGACCCCACCGCCTCCTTTGTAATCAGCCTGCTCTCCGGGCACCTCGGCGGGGCCAACGCCCTGGCCCTGCGCGTGGCCGATCTGCTCGGGGCGCGGCCGGTGATCACCACGGCCTCGGATTCCCTTGACCTGCCCGCCATAGATCTGGCTGCCCAAGAAAAAGGACTGCGCATCGCGAGCCTGGGCGCGGCCAAAGCCGTCGCCGCCGCCCTGGTGGCCGGGGAGCCCGTGTTCCTGGACGACCCCGAGGATCGCCTGGGCTTTGCCCACGGCCCCCACGCCGGCCTGTTTCGGCCCGCTCCGGCGGAACCGGCTCCCGGCGACCCGCCGACCGTCCGGGTGACGACCCGCCCCCTGCCCGAACGGCCGGGGTTGCTGCTCCTGCATCCGCCGGTCTTTGCGGGGCTCGGCTGCCGGCGCGGCGCGGCCGCGGAAGATATTCTGGGAACCTTGCGAGAAGCCCTGAGGCGGGCGGATGTGGCTGAAAAAGCCCTGGCCGGGCTGGCCTCGGTGGATCTGAAACAGGACGAGCCCGGCCTGTTGCGGGTCGCGAAGGATCTGGGCCTGCCCATATGTTTTTTCACGGCGGGAGAATTGGCCGCATACCCCGTTGTCTCGCCCTCGCCCAAGGCCCTGGAGGTGCTCGGCATCCCCGGCGTGTGCGAGGCGGCCGCCCTGGCACACGCCGGGCCGGGCGGGCGGCTTCTGGCCGGGAAAATCGCGGAACGCGGCGTTACGGCCGCCCTGGCGGTGAAATAACCGCCGTTACGGAGTCGCGATGCCGGCGGTGGTGGGCGCTTTTGGACAGAATCCGGAGAGAAACCGCTCGTAGCCGAGAAGGCGGGGGTCACCGGCGTTCACGGCCGCGAATTCCCTTTTGCCCGGCGTGGTGAACAGGGGTGGCTTCCGGGCGTTCACGGGGTGATCCCAGTAGCCGTCGATTGCCCCGCAGTAATCCAATTCCAGAACAAAGCGCGCCCGCAGGGGCGGATGGGGCGGATGGGGCGGAATACCGGCCGCGTCCGGCCGCACCGTGCCGGTGATGGTCAGGATATCCGCGCGGCTGTTGAGTTCCCAGCGGGAGTCTTCAAGAAAGCCGCCGGACAACTCCCCGAGGGTGCGGTCGCCGCAGTGCAGAAGGGCTGTGCCGCGCAGTTCGCGGATTTCCGCAGGCTCGGCCGGCCACCACCAGGAACAAGAGGCCGAGATCGAAATCGCGCCCAGGCAGAACAGCCTGAGGCGAGTTTTCGTTTGCAGCCGGGCGATGCGGCGGGCGCAGAAGAGGGTGATCATCCCGGCCACTCCCAGAAGCGCGAACACGACGGCGAGGTCGTAGAGGACGGCGAGGATTTCCGTCATGCGTCCGGCGCCGTTACTGAACCGTCAGGCGCCGGAAACGCTTCTTGCCCAGCTTGATCACATATTCGCCGGCCGGCAGGGGCGCGGCGCCGTCGGTGTGGACGGTGTCGTCGATGGAGAGAGCGTTCTGGGCGATCAGCCGGCGGGCTTCGCCGCGCGAGGCGGTCAGGCCCGCGTCGGTGAGGAAAACCACCGGGGTGGAGCCTTCGCCGCTCGCGCAGATGTGCGTGGGCGCGTCGTCGGGCACGCCGCCGCCGGCAAAGACCGCGTTGAACTCCTGGCGGGCTTCGGCGGCCTTGGCCTCACCGTGATAGCGGGCGGTCATTTCCAGGGCCAGTTCTTCTTTGGCCAGCTTGGGGTGCAAAGCGCCGCTCTCCACGTCTTTTTTCAGGGCCGCGATGTCGTCCAGGGTTTTGACCGAAAGCAGCTCGTACCAGCGCCACATCAGTTCGTCGGAAACGGACATGACCTTGCCGAACATGGTCGGCGCGGGTTCGTCGATACCCACGTAGTTGCCCAGCGACTTGGACATCTTCCGCACCCCGTCCAGGCCTTCCAGCAGCGGCATGGTCAGGATGCATTGGGGCTCCAGCCCGTATTGGGCCTGAAGGTGCCGGCCGACCAGCAGGTTGAACTTCTGGTCCGTGCCGCCCATTTCCACGTCGCATTTCAGGGCCACGGAATCGTACCCCTGGCAGAGCGGATACATAAACTCGTGGATGGAAATGGGGATGTTGCCCTTGTAGCGTTTTTCAAAATCGTCGCGCTCAAGCATCCGGGCCACGGTGTAACGTGAGGTCAGGCGGATGAAATCGGCGGCGGTGAGCGCGCCCAGCCAGCGGGAGTTGAAGTCTACCACGGTTTTTTCCGGGTCCAGAATCTTGAAGACCTGTTTCTTGTAGGTCTCGGCGTTGGCCGCGATCTGTTCCGGGGTCAGGGGCGGGCGCGTGTCGGAGCGGCCCGAGGGATCGCCGATCAGCCCGGTGAAGTCGCCGATCAGAAAGACGATCTCGTGTCCGAATTCCTGAAAGTGGCGCATCTTGTGGATAACCACGGTATGGCCCAGGTGCAGATCCGGGGCGGTGGGGTCGAAGCCGACCTTGATGCGCAGCGGCTTCTTGCGCGCGAGTTTTTTGCGCAATTCCTGCTCGTCGATAAGCTCGGCGCAGCCGCGCTTGATCTGGGCCATCTGGACGTCGATATCATGGGTAGTCGCGGTCATCGGGGGGTGCTCCTTGCTCCTGCCGGGCGCTGTCGATAAGTGGGGCAGGCTTGCAGAGAT
>JAVBQP010000024.1:0-17790 GCA_031548905.1 Desulfovibrio sp.
CGCCACAGAACGACCTTGCAGGCCTTCCAGGACAATCCGAGCCTTCGTCTTGCTATCCCAGGTACGACGTTCCATTTTTCCTCCCATCAGGGAAGAAAACTACCTTAGCATGGGCTCCTTGTTAATGGGGGGCAGTATAAAAGGTATTCCCGTCCCGGTGTATTCTTTCTTATTTTTCCAAGGTGGGTTACAATGCGCCACACCTGAAAAAACAAGACAATCACCGAGACGGGAATGCCAAAAACCTACCAACAAGTCTACCAACAGACTTTGCGGATTTCAGGGGTTTTTGTTGGACTCAAAGCGGAACTAATTTTCGGTTAATTTATTGAAATTACATGCAAATTATACAACACGAGACTATCTGAAATTTATTGCCTGATTATCAAAGTGAAAATGCTCTAGTGGTGGAAGCCGTCGTCTTCGTCCAGCATTATGGGCGGGGCCTCGCCTTCCTCTTCCAGAATATCGACTTTGTCCTCAAGCCATTCCAAAACAGCGCGGGCCGTGTGGTAGTTGAGCACCAGCCGGGTGTGAATGCGCCGTACGACCACCTTGAGATCGTCGTCATACGGGGCCATTTCGTGGCCGAAACTGCCGTCCGGGGCGATGATTCGTTCCGAGTACGGGGGCAGTTTGTCGCTTTCCGTATAGAAATTGAGTTCCACTTCACCCTGGGGGTTGATGCCGCCCCAGACGCCGTGGGCGAACTCCAACTGTTTGGTCGGATCTATTTCATATTCGTAGCGAATCCGCAAAGGGCCTTTTGCTTCGCTCATGCGCACTCCTTATCATGGGGCAATTTCACTTTGAAATTGTTTGTTGGCCATGTTGCTGAAAAAACGTCGAACGAACCCGCAAGCGTGCCGCCCGGCCGCTTGGGCCGCAGCGTTTTTCATCGCAAGCGTTACAACAAACAACCTATACAATCTTTTTTCCCGCTTGCGCGGACGCCGGGGAAAATGAACTTTTTCAAAGTCACTTTGATCTAGGGTCAGGACTCGTTAATCCGCCTGCTGCAAAGCCGTCTTTTTCCGGCCTGCTGCGTCGCAAGGGAAAATTTGACCTCACAGTATGTCGATACAGCTTCGTCCAACTTTTCCCTCGCTCCTTGCAGGCCAAAAAAACTCGGCTTTTCGCGGACGGCGTCTTAACGAGTCCTGACCCTAGTGTGATGGGGCATATTACGCGTAGTGGGCGGTTTTGTGAATGGGCAAAACGAGAAGTCGGCGAAGAATAGACGGAAAGTCAGATGCTGCAAGAGTAAAGCGCCCCGGAAAGAACGCCGGGAGGGATCTCGGGAACGGCATGTCTGCCCAGCCCGCCGTTGTCGGGCGGAGCCTGCCCGGCCGTGAGCTTGACCGGGTGCAGGGCGTTCCTGCGGATTACGTCGTCGTATTTGAAGATATGCCCCAGCGCGAAGACATCCTTAAACAGCGAGGAATAAGGAGGCGGAGCGGACGGCGGGTCGTCCGGCTGCGCTTCCATCCGCACCTCGGGAGCGTTCAGGGCCGGCCAGGAGGGCCCATGCGGGGGCGGAACGGCGGGGGGTATCGTTTTCACGTATGCCATGCTGCACACATAAAACAGCCGGGCGGGGATGTAAAGGGGCGCGGGAAGGACCGGAGACACTTGACGTGGCGGGATGTTTTGCGCACACTGGCGCGCATCGCACCACAGCCCCCAGAGAGCGTATGAGCAGTGCAAAGTTTTTGTGCTCTGGGGGACCATCGACAACGTTACATTGCTCCACGGAGATCTCATGGCCTTTACCCTTACGCCCCTTTCGGCCGAACCGCCCTTTGACCTTGAACTCTTCATGACCACAAGCCAGGAAACCAGAGTCGGCGCGGATCTTATGGCCCGCGTCTCGGACTTTTGGGACCATTGGTTGCCCCACGCCAAGGCACTGCGGATTGATGCCGACGATCGCGGCTATCTGCTCGCCTGGCTGGAGCCGGAAGTGGAAGAGGCCGTGGATGACGCCTGGGAGGATACGCCCTCTGAAGCCTTTTTTATCAACGCCCTGGCTCAGGTGATGCTCATGGGCCTGGTGCATTCTCTGCTGCCGGAAGTGGAAAGCATGGGCTGCGCGCCCGCGCCCAAGCCCACGCCCGGCCTGGCCGAAGCCCTGTTCGAGGCCGGCGTGCCGTATGCCGAGCCGGGCGAGCCGCCGTTGGCGCGGCGGTACGCCGTGCTTACCCCGTACCCGTTCAAAGGGGGGTGCGAGGTATGCGCTTTGGTGAGCAACTGTCCCAAAGCGGCCGGCGCGGGGCCGCACAGTGTCGTTTTGCCCGGCCACGAGTAAATAAAGAAGCCGAAAGCCCGGAGCGGAGCTCCGCTCCGGGCTTCTTCATAATTTCGCAAACGAGCGGCCGGCGGATCAGTCGGAACCGCTGAGCAGACTGCGCATTTCGCGCACGTCGTCCTCCAGGCGTGAACACATCTCCGGAAGCTCATCGGGGGCGAGCCGCAACAAGCCCCAAGTATGGTTCGGTATGCGGGGCAAAAGCACCTCGCCGCTGGAACCGTACCCCAAGCCCTGGGCCAGCAGGTTGGCCGCCGGCAAAACGGCGTCGTCCGGGGGGGAGCTTGGTTTGGGCTGGGTGTGGTGCCTGGCGATACGCGTGGCGATCTCTTCCGGGCAGCGCCAGTTGCGGAGCAGGGCCGCGCCAAGCTCCTCGTGGGTGAAGCCGAGGATCTCCGGTTCCAGGTCATGGACGGGAATATCCCGCCGGCGGGACTCGGTCAGCAGATGCAAGGCATGAGTGGGCAGTTGGGTGTAGATGAGCAGCCTGCCGATATCGTGCAGCAGTCCGCTGACGAACCAGGTTTCCGGTTGGGGCAGGGACAGGTGCCGAGCCATGAGCCGGGCCGCCACGCCGGCGGCGATGGAGTGGCTCCAAAACGACTGCATACTGACCAGGGAGATCGGCATTCCCTTGAACGCGGTGATCAGGGTGGCCCCCATGGCGAGCATCACCAACTGGCCGGTCCCAACCAGCACCACGGCGCGCGAGATCGTGTCGATCCGGGTGGCCAGGCCGTAAAAAGGGCTGTTCACCAGACGCAGGAGTTTTGCGGCGAGGGCCGGGTCCGTGGCGATGACTTTGGCGGCGTCGGAGGCGGAGGCGTAAGGACTGTTGATGATTTCCACCAGCCGGTGGAAGACGACGGGCAGGGTGCCCATTTTGCCGCTGGCGGCGATGAGCGCATCCAAAGAGGCCGGTTCCGGCTTGCTGGTGTGAAAGGCGGGAGCCGGTTTCGCCGCAAGTGGGCTTTTGCCGGGCTTGCCGAGCATGATACGCCCCTGTTGCTCCACGGCCAGATCGAACAGGGCGATGATATGCGGGCTGCTCATGTTTTGGAGCAGAAAGCGTTTGCCGACCACTTCCCGCACCGCGCCCATCATGTCTTCGGGCAACGCGGCGGCCTGGGCCCGGCGATCGGACTCGTTCCCGTCGAATATGGCGACGCTTGTAACGCCCCAGCTCTTTAACGTCGCTAAAATATTGGGGTTCAAAACTTCTCCGGCCGGGAAAAGCAACTTGCCTTCGGCGCTGAATACCGCTTTGGCGAGTCGGGCGCCGGGTTGCAGGTCGGAGAGGGCCTTGATTTCCATACGGCTGATATGCCATGTCCAATCGTTGCCGGCAATGGATATTTTCCCCGGCCTCTTCGCCGGCTTTTGGGGCTCCCGGCCGGCGCCGTTGCGGACATTGCGCGGGAAAGGACGCCTGCCGGAACCCGCTGTTGACAAATCCCGTCGGATTGCGGACAAAAGCGCTTGCGCAGCCGGCTTTTGAGCCAAGGGGCGTGGCGGCATATACCCGCCACTGGGGCGACCATCACGAGTATCCGGTGTCATTTTTGTAACATTGTGAAATTTAAAAGTTTTAGGAAGTATTGTGGACATTAATTGGTTGGATTTGGGCTTTGCCCTGGTGATGCTTCTTTTTGTCGTGCGCGGGTTGCTGAACGGCTTGCTGCGGGAAGTGGCGGGCCTGGCCGGCGTTTTTTTGGGTTTTTTCCTCGCCGTCCGCTGGTATACGGTTCTCGCGTCGAAACTCTCCAAGTATGTGACGGATCCCGATACGGCCGGAATGGTGGCGTATGGCGCCATTTTTGTGGGCGTGTTGCTGGCCGTGGTGGTTCTGGCCGCGCTCTTGCGCCGAGCTATGCAGGTGACCTTCACGGCCTGGCTCGATCACATCCTGGGCGGCGCCGTGGGCGGAGCCAAGGGACTTCTTCTGTGCGTCGTGGCCCTGGCTTTGCTGCACAAGTTCGCGCCGGAGACGCAGTTGCTGAAAACTTCCCTGCTGGCCCCGTATATCGACACGGCCGTGACCTTCACCCGATCGCTGCTGCCCGCTTTCATTTAGAGCATGTCTCAACTGAAAAAAGGCTTTTTTTGAGTAGTGCCGGGCACGATGGGGTATATGGCATACTGCTGCGGGATAGATGAAACAATAAACGACGGCAGGCGGGCCTCCGCTATGCGTCTGCCGAGCAATTCCATGCTTGAATTGCCCCGGCTCCAACCCAAGAAGGATATCACATGAGTTCTGCCGCCGACGCCCTGGCCGAGTTGCGGGGCGTTTTGGATACGCTTCTCGGGCCGGAAGGCTGCCCCTGGGACAAGGAACAGACCCCGGCCTCCCTGTGTGATTATGTGATTGAAGAAGCCAACGAGCTTGTGGACGCCGTGCGGGGCGGAAACCCCGACGACGTGCGCGGCGAGATGGGCGACGTTTTGTTTCTGCTGCTTTTTCTGGCCCGGCTGTACGCCGACCGTGGCGACTTCAGTCTGGAGGACGCCTTGCGAATGAACTCGGCCAAGATGATCCGCCGCCATCCGCACGTGTTCGCGGCGACCGTCTTTGCCGATCGCGAGGATCAATTGCGGGCCTGGGAGCAAATCAAGCGGACGGAGAAGACTGAAGAGGGCAAGGCCCCCGGCATCTTCGCGGATTTGCCCAAGGGCCTGCCCCCCCTGGTCAAGGCGTACCGCATCCACTCCAAGGCCGCGCGCGCCGGGTTCACCTGGGACGAGGACACGGATGTGGAGCAGCAGGCCGAAGCCGAATGGCTGGAACTGCTTGATGCCGTCCACAGCGGCGACAAGGCCGCCATAGAACATGAGCTTGGCGACATGCTCTTTACTTTGGTAGAGTACGGCAGGCGTAAGGGTGTGAAGGCAAGCGCCGCTGTGGACGGCGCGGCGCGGCGGTTTTTGCGCCGTTTCGGACGCATGGAAGAGATCTCCGCCGCCGAAGGGCGGGACTTCTCCGGCCTGAGTATGGAAGAGAAAAACGCCCTTTGGGATGCGGCCAAGGCCGAAGAGTCGGCCGGGGACGCCCCCGGTGCTCGAGCGAATGAACTGTAAAAAGTTCATCCGCTCTGGCGGGCGAGTAAACGCCCGCTCGCTTGCGTGCTCGTTTCTCGTCTTTCGGCACTATGATTTGAAAGTCATTTTACAAGAGTAAAATGCTCTAAGGAGTAGCGGGTAATCCGCGGGAGATCGTATGAGCGGCGCACAAAATCCGGATTCCCCCCCTCCGGGCGCGACGGAGCGCAACGGCGTGGGCAAGGCCGGAGATCACCCCCACGGCAACAACCTGTTCCTGTGGTTTTTTCTCGGGCTGTTGGGCTTTTCCCTTTACCTGGCCTACATGGTGGCACAGCCGTTCCTGCACAGCATCATTCTGGCCTGTGTGTTCTCGGCCATCAGCCATCCTTTCTATGAGCGTTGCCTGCGGCTGACCAAGGGGCGGCGGGTTCCGGCCGCGTTGTTGGTGCTGTTCGTGCTGTTCTTTCTGGTTGTTCTGCCCATCTGTTTGTTTGTGGCCGGGTTGATTCCCCAAGCCGGGCAGAGCATCAGCGCCGTCACCAACTGGCTGGGCGAAGGGCACCTGACCGATACCATCGCGACCCACCTCAACCCCGTTCTGGCCAAGCTCCAGGAATATTTCCCCGGCTTGAACCTGGACCTGCAAACGCTGAACCTCAAAGACACTCTGCTGGAGGCTTCACGCAACGCGGGCAGCCTGCTGATCAGCGGTGGTTCCTATATTCTGCGCAACGCCGTGCTGTTTGTGGTCCACCTGCTGTTGATCTTCCTGATCATGTTTTTTCTGCTCATCGACGGCGCGGCCATGATCCGCCGTATTCTTTACCTGTGCCCCATGAAACCGGAACAGACCGAGGTGGTCATCGAGAGCCTGCGCCGCATTTCCCGCTCGGTTCTGGTCGGCGGGTTCCTCGTGGCGGCGCTGCAGGGTGTTGTCGGCGGCATCGGTTTGGCCCTGGTGGGTATTCCGGCCTTGTTCTGGGGCACGGTCATGGCCTTCGCCGCTCTTATTCCGGTGGTCGGCACGGGGCTGGTCTGGGTGCCGGCGGTCGTGTTCCTGTTTCTGACGGCCGGGTGGAAAAGCGCCCTGTTCCTGACCGTCTGGTGCGGGGTAGGGGTAACGAGCATCGACAGTTTTCTGCGTCCCATGCTCATGCGGGAAGGGGCCAGAGTGCCGGTGCTGTTTATCTTTCTCTCCATTCTCGGCGGTGTGAACGTCTTTGGTATGCTCGGGCTGTTGTACGGGCCGATGATTCTGGCGTTCGTCGCCGTTATGATCAACATTTACGCTGAAGAGTACAGCGACACGCTGGAGTTTCGCAGCCCCCGGAACAACGCCTGACCCGGCTACCGGGAAGGGGGCGCTGCCGTTCCGTCGGGCGGGCGTGGTGCCTCCGCCTGCTTGACGGCCTCGCGGGAGTTGCGTTCGGCCGGACCCGAGGTGGGCACGTCGGTGTAATAGACCGAGCCGGGGTGGATGCCGTAGGCTTCGGCCGTTTCCTTCAGCCGACGCAGAAAGGCGGAATGCTCGAAGGGCAGAGGGGCCAGCACAAAGACGACCAGCCAGATGACGAGCAGCCCAAGGGCCAGGCGCAGCAGCCTGATTGCCGGCCGCGGTGAAAGGGGAAATTGGGGAGTGGTCTTGTTCATGGGCATGTATCCCGGCGCCGCGTTTCGCGCGGCGCCGGGGTGTTTTTTTTCGGATCAGATCTTCGCGGTGATTTCCGGGAAGACCAGGTAGAACATGATGTAGGCCATGGTCAGGGTCAGAACCAGGTTGAAGCTCTGGCCGCATACATACAGGATGAGCGGCTTGCCGCCCTTGAAGTACTTGGCCAGCTCGCGGAAGTTCGTGGCCAGGCCGATGGAGGTGAAGGCCAGGGCGAAGAACCAGTTCCGCAGGATGGTCGCCCAGCCCTTGGTCATGCCGTTGGTCAGCATGGCATCGGAGAGAACGCCCAGGTTGCCGCTGAGCACCGAGCAGAGGATCGAGGCGGCCAGAAAGCCGATGACGAACTTGGGGAAACGATCCCAGATTTCGCGGGTCTGGACTTTACGGCCCTCGACGCAGTCCACCTTCATGCACCAGTAGACGGCCACGCCGAAGGCCGTGACACCGATGAGCACGTTCTGGATAATCTTGATTGTGGCGGCCACATACAGGGCCTTGTCGCCCAGGAAGGCGCCGGCCGCGGCCACGGCGCCGGTGGCGTCCACCGTGCCGCCGATCCAGGCGCCGCCCAGAACTTCCGGCATACCCACGGCCTTGATGAAGGCGGGCATGGCCACCATCATGATGGCCGTGAATACCAGCGACAGGCCGATGGAGAGGGTCAGTTCCTCTTTCTTGGCCCGGCAGGCCGCGGCCGTGGCGATGGCCGCGGAGGTGCCGCACACGCTCATGTCGGCCGATATGGTGATGTTCAGGGTTTTGGACGGCATCTTCAGAACCTTCTGGCCGAAGATGTAGGTGCAGATCAGCACGATGGGCGTGACCACCCAGGCCACAAAGATGCCGGGAACGCCGATGGCCACGATTTTATCGAAGAGCACTTCCGCGCCCAGAAGCACCAGGCCGGTTTTGATGAAGAACTCCACCTGGAGCGCGGGTTTGGCGAATGAGGGTGTGCCCACGGTGTTGGCGATAAGCATGCCGATGATGATCGCCCAGGCTTCCGCGCCGATGCCGTAAGTTTTCATGGTACTTTGCGAACCCATTGTGAAGGCCAGCACGGCCACGATAAAGACCAGGCCAAAGCCGAGGATGAAGCGGGCCGGGTTGTGCCCCATGGCGGCCATCCCGATGCCGAAGAGCACGGCGCAGAAGGCGAACACCAGGGGCAGGGTGGTGGTGACGTCGCGCGGCTTGGCTTTCAGTTTGTTCAAGGCGCCGGCGTTTTCCTTGGCCACGGTCGTATTGCGCCAAGCCTTGACGGCCTCGTCGGCCGCGACGTTCAGGGAAGCATCCTTGAAGCCGGCGGCCTCGGCGGCGGCTTGAGCCGTCTTGGCGGTCGCCAGGGCCGCGGCGATCCTGGCCTTGACTTC
The DNA here is from genome assembly GCA_031548905.1 of Desulfovibrio sp. GTDB lineage: Bacteria > Desulfobacterota > Desulfovibrionia > Desulfovibrionales > Desulfovibrionaceae > Frigididesulfovibrio. The sequence continues at coordinate 8,396 of JAVBQP010000024.1, forward strand.
TTCGGCCTTGGGTGTGGCCTTCTCTATAGCCGCGTCCGCCTGCTCCTTGGTGAACACAAATGCATCCATCGGGTTGGAACTCCATGAGCCGGGGGTTGCGAAAATTTTCGCAATCTCTTTGCCCGCATCACTCGCGGTGGCCTTGAAGGAATCCCGCTTTTCCATGGCCTGGTAATATTCCACGGTCTGGAACGGCGCGCGCGCGCTTTCGGACTCCATAGTCGCGACAGCCTTGGTTACGCCTTCGGAAATTTTGTCCGGCACGTTCGCCGTAAGCATGAAATATCCCGCGATCAGCAGGATGAACCCCAGCCAAATGGCCCAGTAGTCCTCTTTTTTCCATAGATCGGAGAGTCTGCTGCGGCCATCGTCCGTGACGATGTCTGTTTGTTGTGTCATTCCGGCCTCCTTTAATGTGTTTGGATATAATCTGAAAAGTAAACGTCGGTCAATATATATTCAACGATTGATTGCTGTGAGCCGAATTCTTATTGGTGTATTCTGTTAATCGAGCATTAATCCGGTTATACTGTCATTTTGTTGATTGATGATGGAATAATAAAGTCCTATTTATGCGTCTATAATATATGTGAAAAAATGAGCAAATCAACTGCGAAAAGTTTTATGAAAAGCTTGTGGCTCTCTTTCCCTCTTTTTGATTTTGGGATAATATGCGAAGATAGGGAGAGGAGGGGCGCCATCTCTCCGCGTGATGGTGTTCATATGTTTCTACCTACGCGAAACTGAAGGCGGATCGCGCTAGAAGAAGAGGGTGCCCGACGTATATGTTCTGTTGACAACCTGTTTGATTTCAGCGGCGTATAGCGCTACGCGGGGATTATATCTTTGATATATTGGGGGGGAGGCGGTATGCCGGAGCATGGCGGGCAAAAATCACTGCGTCGAATTCTTTTTGCACTTGTCGGTGTTCATCTGCTCCTATTCATAGGCTTCTTCTTTTTTCTTTTTGAAAGCGGTTTGCCGGAGGCATCTTTCGAAACCGGGCGGTTTACGCGGCAGATGGAAGCGGTGGACGGCCCCTTCCCAATCGGCGCCGTCCTGGTTTTGCTTGGGGCGACCACCCTGTTTGCCGGCGCTGTGTACCTGCTTGTCGCGCGGCTCGTTCTGCGCCCGATGGAACGCTTGAGCCGCGAGATACGCTCGGCCGCCTCGACCGGCTCCATTGCGGTGGAGGCCCGGGCCGAAACCAGCGAGTTCGGCACCCTGCGGGCCGCGATCAACGACATGTTGCGCCACCTGGGCAGTTCGAAAGCCTCCCTCGATGTCTTGCGGCACATCATGAACGGGATGGACGCCTACTTGTACGTCACCGACCCGGAAACCGACGAGATCCTGTTCATCAACGACAAGATGCGGGAGCATTACGGGCTTGAAGGCGAGGTTGTCGGGCGGATCTGCTGGCAGGCCCTGCAATCGGGGATGACCCGGCGTTGTGATTTCTGTCCGAACCACAAGCTCGCCCTGGAGCCGGACGCCAAGGTCGTCTGGGAGGAGCACAGCACCCTTACCGGGCACTATTACAAGAATACGGATCGCCTGATCGACTGGCCCACCGGGAAAAAGGTCCACCTGCAGCATTCCGTGGACATCACCGGGCTCAAGACGGCCGAGGCCGCCCTGAAGCGCAGGCTGGAACAGCAGGAACTCATGGCCGCCGTGTCGCAGAGCTTTATCTCGACGGAAGACATGGACGCCATGATCCGTAGCGCCTTGCGTATGCTGGGCGAGTTTACCGACGTTGCCCGGGTGATCCTGGGCAGGCTGGATCTCGAAAACGATTTTTTCGCTTTTGATCATGTCTGGTACAATGAAAAGCGGAATATCGGGCGGTTCACGGCTCCCGGCGCGCCCTTTGTGAAGGAGCATTTGCTCTATCGGGCTTTTGTCGTCGAACAAGCGCCTTACGCCGCCTATTCGGATATTTCCGGGATAGACGAGTTTTTCAGGGCGAGAGAGACGGGCGTCAGGGCGCTCATCGCCGCGCCCATCCGCATTTCCGACAAGCTGTGGGGGATTCTCAGCCTCGACGAAATGACGTTCCGAGATTGGAGCGAAAGCGACAAGCAGCTTATTTCCATGATCGGCAACATTATTTCCGCGGCGGTTATGCGCAGCCGGACCGAAGAAACGCTGATGCGCATGTCGTCCATCGTTGACAGCTCGCCGCAGTATATTTCCTATATCAATGCCGAGGGCGACTTTGAATACCTCAACCAGGGGGCGGTCAACGCCCTGGGATATACGATCGAGGAATTCATGCGGGGCGGCATTGCCATTCTTTACGACTCGGAAATATATCGCGAAGCCAAGGAAGAGATCATTCCCCGTATCCTGCGGGACGGCAAGGCCGAGTTCGAACTGCCGGTGCGGCACAAGAACGGCGAAACGCGCCTCATGCGGTTTTCCGCGTTCAAGACCCACAGCGGGAAGATCGGCATCGGCAGTATCGCCACGGACATCACCGAAACGCGGCGTCTGGAGCGGGAGCTGATCGCCGCCAAGGAGCAGGCCGAGGGTTCCAGTCGGGCCAAGGGCGAGTTCCTCTCGCGCATGAGCCACGAAATGCGTACGCCGCTCAACGCGATCATCGGGATGACGAGCATCGCCCAGTCCTCTCGGGAGCCGGCCAAGATGGAGTACTGCCTGGACAAGATCGACGGCGCCTCCAAGCACCTTCTGGGGGTGATCAACGACATTCTGGACATGTCGAAAATCGAAGCGAACAAGTTCGAGTTGTCGCCCCAGGAATTCAATCTTGAGAAGATGCTCATGCGGGTCGTGAACATCGTCACCTTTCGGGTGGACGAGAAAGACCAGACCCTGGTGATCAACCTCGACCCTTCTCTCCCCCCGGGGATCATCGCCGACGAGCAGCGTCTGGCCCAGGTCGTGACCAATCTTCTGGCCAATGCCGTGAAGTTCACCCCGGAGCGGGGCACGATTACCCTTTCGGCCCGGGCCACGGCCGAGGATGATGGCCTATACACCCTGCGGGTCGAGGTTAAAGACACGGGCATCGGCATTTCAGAGGAGCAGCAGGCCCGGCTTTTCGGCTTGTTCGAGCAAGCTGACGGCGGCATTGCCCGGCGCTTCGGCGGCACGGGGCTCGGGTTGGCCATTTCCAAAAGCATCGTGGAGCTGATGGGCGGCTCCATCCGGGTGGAGTCTACCCTCGGCGAGGGGGCGGCCTTCATCTTTACGGTTCAGGTGCGGAAGGGCGAAATGACGCGGGCGGCCGAGCCCGCCCTCGGGGTGGACTGGCATTCCCTGCGCGTGCTGGTGGTTGATGACGCCGCCGATGTGCGGGAGTATTTCCTCAATTTGGCCCGGGCCATTGGTTTTGACTGTGAAACGGCGGCGGACGGCCCGGAAGCCGAGCGGATTCTCGCCGCCGGCGCCGACAAGCCGTTCAACTTTGTGTTTGTGGACTGGAAAATGCCCGGCATGAACGGTGTGGAGCTGACCAGGCGGATCAAGAGAGGAAAGGCCGCCGGGCCCGTGGTGATCATGATCTCGGCAACGGAGTGGAATATCATTGAGAAGGAAGCCAGGAGCGCCGGCGTGGCCCGTTTTCTGGCCAAGCCGTTGTTCTCTTCCCTGATTGTGGACTGCATCACCGAGCTTCTGGGCGCGGCGCGGCCGGTCGCGCGGGAATCCCGGCCGACCGGAGCGCGAACCCTGGAAGGGCACTACGTGCTTCTGGCGGAAGACAACGAGGTCAACCGCGAGATTGCCGTCGCCCTTCTGGCCCCCACGGGCGTGACCGTCGAGTGCGCCGAGAACGGTCGGGTGGCGTTTGAGATGTTCCGCGACAGTCCTTCGCGCTACAGCCTGATCCTGATGGATATCCATATGCCGGAAGTGGACGGGTACGAAGCGACCCGGCGCATCCGGGCCCTGGCCTCTCCGGAGGCTCGGTCCATTCCCATTGTGGCCATGACGGCCAACGTTTTTCGTGAGGATATCGAGCGTTGCCTGGCGGCCGGCATGACCGATCATATCGGCAAGCCGATCAATGTCGAGGAGTTGCTCAAAAAGCTGAACGCGCACGCCCGAAAACAGTAAGGGAGAACGGCGGCTTTCTTCCGGTCCCGAGCGTAAGGGGGGGGCCGGAGGCGACCCGCAAAAACCTCCCGCCGCCATTCCCAAATGCTTCTGCCCCGCCGTCCGTGGAGCCTCGCTTGCGCCCGTTGCCCCGAAAGCGTAGAATGCCTCGCCGGGAGGCCGCGAACGCCGCAGGCTTCCGCAAAAATCCCCGCAACGGAGTGTCCATGCGTCGTTACATGCAGGGAACGCTTGATTTTACCTGTGGCGTGTACGCGGTGATCAACGCCCTGTCGGTGATCCACAACCTGGATCTGGCCGCCGGGCGGCTGATTCTGGCCGAAGCCCTGCGGACGCTTTCGACTCGCCCGGCCCTGTGGCAGGCTTTTTTACGCAACGAGACCGACCACTACTGGCTGGTGGATTACTGTCTCGCCCGCTGGTGCGCGAACGGGCGCTTTCGCCTGTGCGCCCTGCGACCCTTCGCCCCGGATCCTCCTTTGTATGAGACGCCCGAAGCCTTGCTCGACAACGTTCGACTGTTCCGGCCGGCCGGCCCCGGAAGCAATCTGCACGACCCGCGCCTTGGGCCGGGCCTGGGTGTGGAATCCGTTCGGGCGAACGCCCGACTGGAGGCGGATCGAGCGTTCCGGGCGCTGGAACTGCATCTGCAAACGCCCGGCCCGCGCAAGGCCGCCTTGTTCCGCTTTCTCCGTTTTCTGCCCGGATCGTCCACGCCGGTTGTTCTGCACTGGACCACAGCCTTTCGGGTGCTGGGCGAATCCATAGTCCTGCACGACGCCTCATCGGAGCCCGGGGCCATCCACGCCCTTGAGAAGGCCTCGCTTATGCCGGAAAATGGGCCGGCGCTCCTGTATATCGAGCCGGAATCCGTCACCCTGCTGGAGCCCGGCGCGTAAAACGCCTTCAAGGAGCGTGCGGTGCGGGAATTGATCTGTTGGTGCTTTGCGTACTCGGCGGAGGATATCCGCCGTGAAGTCGCGCGTGAAGGGCGCTCTCTGATCCTTGAGCGAATTCTCGCGGCCGGAAAGGCGGGCGGTTGCCGCTGCGCGGAGAAAAACCCGCGAAAAACCTGATGCCTCGCCGAGGTCCGCCGGGTCGTGGACGAGGCATTGCGGGGCGGAAGGCGGGCCTCGGGCCCGGCCTGAAATTCGCTTGCGAAACGGCCGCGCTTGCGGCATACCAGGGGCCGATACTTCTTGGGAGGATTTATGGCTGAATCGTGTTACTGCGGCTCCGGCAAGACCTTCGGGCACTGCTGCGGCCCCATCATTGAAGACAAGAAACCGGCCCGTACGCCGGAAGAGTTGATGCGCGCCCGCTACAGCGCTCACTGTATGCGGAACTATGCCTTTCTGGTGACATCCACCCACCCGGATCACCGGGAAGGTGTTTCCGAAAACGAAGTGGCCGAATGGGCCCAGCATGTGCAGTGGACCGGCCTGGAAGTCCACAACGCCGTTCCCGGCCCGGATGAAAATACCGGGCAGGTGTCTTTCACCGCCCACTACGCCATTCAGGATACGCCCCAGGAACTGCGCGAGGACGCGGAGTTCAGAAAAGAAGGTGACGCCTGGTACTACGTGGACGGCAAAGTTCACGGCGCCGAGCAGTTTCGGCGCGAAGCGCCCAAGATCGGGCGTAACGAGCCGTGCCTGTGCGGCAGCGGGAAAAAGTACAAAAAGTGCTGCGGCGCGTAAGGTCTTGACGATGGATGCCGCGGCGGCCCGCGCCCTGCGCCGCTTTTGCCTTGATTGCCAGGGGAATCACCCGCCCTCGGTGGCGGCCTGCCCCGATGTGGAATGTCGGTTGTACCCGTTCCGGCAGTGTACCGTCACCCCTCCGGCCGAAGAGGAACGCCCCCTGCGCGCCGTGCGCAGGCACTGCCTGCTGTGCGCCGGCTCGCGCGCCGAGGCCCGCCGGTGCGACGCCAAGGAGTCTTGTTCCTTGTGGTCCTACCGCTTCGGCGTTTTGCCCGCCACCTTCCGCCGGGTCGCCTCGCGGCGCCGGCGGGCCAAAGAAACCTTGCGCCTGCCGGGCTTGTAAGCCGGCCGGCGCGAGCCTGCAGGCCGGCGGAGCCTTCCCTCTGGGGACGGGGTCCGCCGGCGGCTTTCGTCCTATTCCTGATATTTATAGCCCACTCCGTAGACGGAAACGAGGGGGTCTGCCTCGGGCCTGACTTCGCGCAGTTTGCGGCGCAGATTCTTGATGTGCGTGTCCACGGCTCGGTCGGTGACGACGCGCTCGTCTTCATGAGCGTTCCGGCACAATTGCTCGCGAGAGAACACCCGGCCCGGTGAGGCGGCGAACAGGCGCAACAGGCGGAATTCCGCCGGGGTCAGATCCAGAAGCGCGCCGTGAAAGCGGGCCTGGAAACCGGCTTCGTCAATCCGGATACTCCCGCCCGGTTCACCCCGTTCGGTCGAGGCGAACCGGCGCAGGACCGCCCGGACCCTCGCGGTCATTTCCCTTGGGCTGTAGGGCTTGCAGATATAATCATCGGCCCCGAGTTCCAGACCCAGCAGGCGGTCGATTTCTTCGACCCGGGCCGTGGTCATGATGATCGGCAGCGAGGAAAAAGCCCGGATCTCTCGGCAGATTTCCAACCCGCTCCGGCCCGGCAGCATGAGGTCGAGCAGCAGCAGATCCGGCGGATTTTGCCGCACCATTTCCACCACGCCGTCGCCGCGCTCCGTGACTTCCGCGCGGAGGCCGGCCGCGACCAGATAATCCGCCGCCAGGGCGGCCAGCTTGGGTTCGTCTTCCACGATGAGGATGCGCGGGGTGTCCGTCATGGCGGCTCCGGTGGTTTCTTTCTTGAAAGTCACAATGCGCCGGTCTGCCCGTCGGGAGCCGCGCCTTCTTTAGGACGCAACGGCAGGCTCAGGCGCAGCCAGATGCCGCCCAAAGGGGAGGGCAGGGCGCGCAGGGTGCCGCCGTGGGCTTCCACGATGGTCCGGCAGATGGAAAGCCCGAGGCCCGAGCCTCCGGCCTTGCGGCTGCGGGCCGGGTCACCGGTGTGGAATCGCTCGAACAAAAGGGGCAGCTCTTCTTCCGGCACGCCGGGAGGGGAGTCGAGGATATCCGCCACGGCCCGGTCGCCCTCTTGCCGCAAACCGATCCGCGTTGTTCCGCCGGAATGGGTATAGCGCAGGGAGTTTTCCAGAATGTTGCCGAAAACTTGTCCCAGGCGGCCGGGGTCCGCATCCACCCAGATGGGCGTGTCGGGCAGATCGCGCTCCAGGGAAAGGCCCCGGCCGGCGAAGCGCGGGGAAAATCCGTCCAGGGTCGCGCGCAGCAGGGCGACAAAATCCAGGTGGAGCCTGTCGTAGGCCAGGGCGCCCACATCGGCCAGGGCCAGGGTGTGGATGTCGTCCACCAGGGAAACGAGCAGGGCGGTTTCAGCTTGCAGAGAGGCCAGGGCCTCCGGCGTCAGCGGGCGGACGCCGTCCTGCATGGCCTCGATCTCGCCGCGCAGAACGGCCAGGGGGGTGCGCAAATCGTGCGAGACCTCGGCCATGAACACTCGTCGGGCGTTTTCGTTACGCTCCAAAGTCTGAGCCAGGGTGTTGAGCTGCTCGGCAAAGACGCGCAACTCGCCTCGCCCCGAGGCCGGAGCGCGGGCGGCAAAGTCGCCTCCGGCCAGGGCGCCCAGTACGCCACCCAGGTTTTTCAGGGGGGCGTTCAGCATTCGCGCGGCCAGGAGTGAAACCAACGCGGCGACTCCGAGGGCGGCCAGGGCGGTGAACAGGACCGCCTGGCGCTGGCTTTCCTGAAAACGCACGTCAGCGGCGTCGAAGATGCCGGTGACCGGCTCGCGGGTAAGAAACCCCACCGTCTTGTCGTCCACGATGACAGGCAGGGTGAATGCCTCCGAACCGGGAGGCGTGCCCGCGAGCAGGGTTCCGTCCACGCCCAGCAGGCCGAGGCCGCTGCGCAGGTACGCGGCTTCCCACTCCCGACGGGTCTTTTCGGCCTCGCCGCCGGCGTCGTCCTTGGGAACGGGCTCGCGACGGATGGTGCGCCCCACCAGGCGCCGGAAGGCGCGCGGGTTGTCGCGCAGATGATCCCAGGCGCCGGCTTTCCGGTACTCGTCGGCCAGGGCTTCGGCCAGGACTTCCAGACGCTCCTGCCGGCTTTCGTCAAGGTAATCGATGAACCCCGAATGAAATGTCAGCCGCAGGGCCAGGGCCATGCCGGCCACCAACAGCGCGCACCCCGCCAGAACAGCCAGAAACAGCCTGACGGCCAGACCGGGAGAGCGCAACACGGCAAACACCTTGGGCATATCGGCAAAGCGGCTCGGAAGAGCTCCGCCTTACTGGACGAGTTCCTGGAAGATTTCTTTGGCTTCCTGCCCCACGCTTTCCTCGCGTTTTTGCGGCTTGGGCTTGGGAGCCGGGGCGGGTACGCCGTCTTCGCCGACCACCACGAAGCGGGTGCTGTTATGCAGCACTGTGCCTTCCGGAAAGATAAACACCACTGGCCCGCCGGTATCTTTGGTGATTTTCACGAGTCGTTGGGCGCTGCGGGCGGCTTCCACCCCGGCGGAGGTATAGCCGCGCACTTCGAGCTTTCCCTCAAACGCGCCGGTGTAGCTTATATAAACGGAGGCAGTCGCCGGGGTGCCCGAGTGGGCTTCCGCCCAGCCGACATTGACGCCTTTGGCCTTGAGGGTGGGGGTCACGCTCACGGGCAGCTCGCGCCCTGTGCCGGATGCCGCAGCCCCGGCGTTCGAAACGGCCAGGAGCAGAAGAAGGGCGGAAAGAAACAAGGTGGATGACCGGTGGGGGATTCGCATACAGTCTCCTTCACCCGGGGAAGGGCGGGGTTCACAGCACTGATATGTCGGGTGCCCCCAACATCGTTGGAGGCCACGAACTCTTCACGTATATTGGATACTTAGGCTCAGGCCGTCCGGCTGTCAACGCCGGTTGCGGGCGGGAGGGGGCTTGGTGGGTCGGTTCATTCACGGCAAACTCCAGACGGCGAGATAAGAAAAAATCCTTCCGGCGCAATGAAAAAAAGAAAAGATCGAAAAAGCTGTAAAAAACCTGTTGACGAGTGGGAGATGATGGGGCATAAGTCCGTTTCGCCGCACGGAACTGCCGGGCGACGAGGCAATAACGGGCCGGAATATCGGCCTTTTTATTGCGGGGAGAAATCCCCACGGTTCATTGACAAATGAAGAGTGAATGGGAAGAGAAGAGATTCAGTCGGATTCGATCGGTAAGGTCGGACTCGCGGTTAATAATTAACTGGAGAGTTTGATTCTGGCTCAGATTGAACGCCGGCGGCGTGCCTAACAC
>JAVBQP010000006.1:0-73292 GCA_031548905.1 Desulfovibrio sp.
AGCCGAAGCCGCGCCGTTCCCGCCGGGAGCCGCAGCCGCGCCGCTCCAGCCGGGAGCCGAAGCCGCGCCGGTACCGCCGGTAGCCGAAGCCGCGCCGCGAGGGCCGGTGGCCGAAGCCGCGCCGTTACCGCCGGTAGCCGAAGCCGCGCCGCGAGGGCCGGTGGCCTTGTCGGAATCGCTCCATGTGGCGCGCTCAAAAGTGAACTTGACGGCCGCTTCGACCAAGCCGCTCAGGGACAGTTCTCCGCCGATGGTGATCTTTTTGGTAACGCGCTTACTGTCGCCGTCTTTTTGGTCGGACGGGTTTTCAGCGGTGACGGTTGCGTAGCGGCTACCGTCGCCAGGGGCGTAGTAACCGAGGCAATCAAGGGGGTGTTCGCAAAAATGAAGTCCCTTGCTGCACAAGTCGGCTTCGGCCTCTTCGAAGGTTCCTTCAAGGGTATATTGCTTATCCCGGCAGCGTAGGCCTCTATCGAAACCCTTGAACCCGTGTACGATCACGGTGCTCTGCTTCGGTTCAGCCACCTTGGGTACGGCTTTAGCTTTCATGGCCGGCTTGGCGGCGCTTTTCTTCGTCTTTCCGGCCATGTTCGGGCCTTCCTTGGGTTGAGGTGAAGCCGCCGTTTGCGCCCCGGCGGCAGGGGGTTGGGGGTTGCCTGTGGGCCTATGCTCTGTGACGCGAAAATCTTTTTATCTGCTCCCCGCCTTCCTCGGCTTGTCGCCCCTTGTGTGGTTCCTCCGCTTGGCGGGGGCATTCTCCACGGGGCCGTTTCGTTCCGGCGTACCTTCGCCCGGTACCCTGGTGCTACTTCCTCCCGTGGGAGTTTTTTCGCGGGCTGTTCCGGTGTTGGTGAAGATATATTATCGCAATATGCGATTATGTCAACCGCAAATTGCGATTTAAAATATCCTATGGTAGGCAAAGAAAAAGCCCGCAGGTTCGCGGGCAAAAAGAAACCCCGCCGGGTGGGCGGGGTAAAGGAGAAACATATGCTTCAGGAATTAGCGAAGGCGATAGTCGGCACGGCACTTTTACCTGCGGCGATAGCGATTGACTTGCTCTCCCTGCCGTTGATCTCAACAGAGGACCGAGAGGCGAGCACTCCCAAAATAGCTAAAAGTATCTGCAAAAATCTTGAAAAAGCCGCGGGAGTGACCTCAAAATGAACTAGGCGGAATCCCTCTCTTCAGCCTCTGCCTTTTGGGCAACCGGGAACTTAGAAAGGGCCGTATCCACCCCTGCGGAAACAGCATCCTTTGCCTTTTTGCCAAAGGCTTCCGTGGCGAGCTGTAATATTTCCATCGGACTGTCGCTGGAGGCTCTTCCGTTTAGGGTTTCACTTGGGTTGCTCGAATAGGCATGCAGGGTACGCGTATATAAATCAGCAACCGGGCCGCCCTCACGGTTGTCTGCCTCAATATCTTGGGCGGCATTTTGCAAACCAGAAAAGGTACGGGCGATAGCCCATTTATGTAAATATTCTTCATATAGCCGCGTATGTTGATTGCTTTTTTTACCGGCCATCCATGCCAACCAAACCAGGGGAGCCTCAAACGGCGCCAAGTACAAAAGCCGCAACAATGTTCTGTCCCATGCGGATGTTTCACCGGCCACAAACTCGGGAAGGGGCAGGAAGAAAGCAAGCGCGACAATCGCCATGATTGTAACCAAAAAACCGAACTGCCATACGATACTCTGCCGCTTGTGATCCCTTCTCGCCTCTTCGTAAGCGGAAGCCAGGCCAGCCGCCGTTGCTCCTGGAAGCAATCTTTGCAATTCTGCTTTGATCCCTTCGACGTCCTGGGCAAATCCTGCGCGTTGCATCTCGAATTGCTGAGTGCTTTCCGATTCGAGCTCATCAAATTCCGTTCGCAGAGAGTCCAGGCTATTGGCAAGCTCTGTCATGGACTCTTTGGCCGTCTCGATGAACCCAGGAACTTTTACCGTTTCTTTTGTAAAATACTTGCTCTCATTGTTTTTGAGGAACTTTCCCTCGCCAAGTGCTGTCGCTTCCTGTTCAGTTATCTCTTTTGCATAGGTATACTTTAAAAACCCCAATAGTTCATTTCTAAAACCTTGTGTTTCTGCATACCATTTGTTTATCTTTTCGTGCGAGTCTTCTATGTCTTCAACAATCGAAAGATTCCCGTCCTTATCATTTTCAAATAATTCAGAATGATACTTAAAGATTGCTGTAACTGCGGACTCAGCCGAATCTGCACTTTTCTCGAACGATGCTTTTATTGTTTCCAACTCATCAACTTTTTCCTTCAAACTCTCTTCAAAAGAGATAAAAGCTGCCTTGCATTCTGCAATAAGTGCATCAAATTCACGCCGGTAACCATCAGATCTCGCCATAATTCCCTCCCCCTACCATCCCCACCAACTCCCCCATACTCCCGGAATGGCCGGGAGACCCATCGCCTCAATACTCCCGACAGCTCCAGACCATGCGGCCGAAGATTTCTATTTCGCCGTCCACTTCGGCCATGTGGACCGGGATATCTTCATAATGGGGGTTATCCGAGCGGAGGAGCAGCATGTTGCCGGGGCGGCGCTCCAGGCGCTTGACCATGAGTTCCGAGTCCTCGATGCCGCCCAGGCGCAGCAAGTAGATTTGCCCTGAGCGAATATCCTTGTCGCCCTGGTTGATCATGATGAGGTCGCTGTCTGCAAGTGTCGGTTCCATGCTGTCGCCGGACACCTCGAAAATTTTCATATTTTCCGGCCTGCCGCGCTTCCGGGTGATGAAGCTCTTATGGAAGGAGTATAGCCCCGTGGTTTCGCCGTCCGTTTCCAGCCCGCCGGTTCCGGCGCGGGGGCGGGCCTTGACGCGTTCCACAAAGACAATTTCCGGCGTGAGGTCGTCTTTGCAGGCGAAGAATTCCGGCAGGCCAAGGCCAAGCGCGACCGCGATTTGGTCAATGGCCTCTATGGATCCATCGCGCGCACCGGTATGGATTTGCGAAATATAGTTCTGTGACAGTCCGGTCTTTTCCGCAAGGACGGCCTGAGTGTACCCCCGCTTCTTGAGCCAGTAACGCAGGGCATCGGCGGTGATTTGCTTGTTCGACATATTTCCTCCCAATTGTCTAGACTTCGCTTTTAGCGATGAAATAAACAACCATCTTTTGGCCTTGTTTTGAATCTCTTATTGCGATAATATTCTCGCATGAACCATCACTCCCAAAAAGACATCGTGCGGCTGACCGGGAAATCCCAGTCTTACGTTTCTGAGATTTTTTCCCGCAAGAAACGTCCCTCTCCGGAATTCGCGGAAGACCTCGAGCGGGTGACCGGCATCCACCGCCTAAAATGGCTCTACCCGGACGAATACGACGAACGGGGTAACCGTTTGCCTCAATCTCCGGAGGGCGCGACGCCATGCTGATCTCGTTCGGATTGTTCCTTGTCCTGGTCGCCATTGCCGTCCGCATCGCCACCGGAGACTGACCCGTGCTGGTCACGGTTTGCCGCGCTTGTCGCTGTCGCCGGTAGGCAGCTCGCCCGGCGTCCAGGCGGCCGGGGTGCCGGTTGAGGCCAGGGCGCGGAGCATGGCCTCGTCGGGGCGCATGTCGGCGGCGGGGTACGAGCGGAACAGGGCTTCCTCGGGCGTGATGACGACGACGCGGTACAGCCCGGCGCGGGCGCGGCAACGGATGGTGGTGTAGGGGAAGTGATTACGGCTTTTCATGGTTGCAGAATATCTGCCCAACTACTCGGAAGGAATAATAAAATGACCGATGCCGAACGAAAGACCACGAGCCTGACCCAGGCGGCGGCGCAAGGATACCCTGGCGGCATGACGGCCGTGGTCAGGATCATCACCAAAGATGACGCTGTGGCCGGCCGAAAGGCGCGGGCCGCGTCCACGTTGTACGGGGATTTTTCGCCGCACGAATCGAGTAACGGCCGCTTGAAGGTAGGCGACATGATCCGCGTGATGCAGATTACCGGCGACCACGAGCCATTGCGGTTTCTGGCTGCGTTGTTCGGCTACACAATTTCGCCGCTCAACCCCCACGAGCCGGACGCACCGACTTTGGAGGCGGAAGCATTGCAGGATTACCCCGATGTGGTTGCCCTGCACCGTGCGTTGTGCGCTTACCGCGACGGACAAACGACGATGGAGGCATGTCTGGCCCTACTGGAAACGGCGACCTCCAACCTGCGCCAAACATTTTCCCGCGCCATCAAGGGCGATGAGGTGAGACAATGATCGATTCCCTGACCGAGCTTGAATACATGGCCCGTGTCGGCCTGGCGACGGAAGAGGATTTTTTCTTGGCGTATCGCCTGTTGGCCGACCTTGACCGCATCAACATTGAAGCCAAGCAACGCCGTATCCGCCATGAACGCGCACAGCGCCAAGCGGCGAACTACGCCCGCTACGTGCTGAACACTATCGGCACTCCCGTGGGCGACATCCCCGACAGTGCCGTGCTTTCCGCATTCGACAACGATCCCGAGGCGGCGGCGTGGAGAAGCGGCGTTGAGTGCGGTTTGCCGAACGGCGACCGGAACGAGGTGCGGCAATGATTGAGGTCGACAGCGCCTTTTTCGGCATCATCGTTTTTTGTTCCGGCGTAGCGTTCGGATACTTTTGCGGCAGGCATCTCCAATGACCAGGCCCACCTACGAAAACTGCCCGCGCTGCGGGTCAGTCGGCCGCTTGACGCGCGAGTTCATGTACAACACCGAGCGCTTTTTCTGGCGCTGCCACGAACCGGGGTGCGACTGGTGGGAGTGGGAAGAACCCAAAAACACCCCACAGCGGGGAGGCCGAGAATGCCCTACGCGATGAAAGATTGCCCGGAATGCGGGAAGAGCTTTGAGCCGAACAGCAGCACACAGACATATTGCTCTCGCGCCTGCGCCTATCAACGGTTCAAGGCCGGCGGACGCTACGAAGAGATGAAGCGGGAAAAGCGGGAAGCGGCCGAGCGGTTGCGTTCGTATCAATTTTCCGGGTGCCCGTATGCCCTGGGGGAGATCAGGATGCCCGACGGCGGGCGTATCCCTTGCCCCGGCCTGGGGTTCTAGCCATGCGCCAACACTCCCTGCTGTCTCTCCTGCCGCCCCCTGTGGGACCACACCCGTATCCCTCCGAACGCTGCAAGGGCTGCCGAGTATGGCCGGATGTCTGCGAACGGCAACGCCTCGGGCCGTGTTGGGACGCCATGCAGTACGACAAAGAGCGCCGGCAAGCCGCGCTTCCGGGGGTTGTGTGAGCCTGCGGTATCTGAGCGTATGCAGCGGCATCGAGGCCGCTACTGTGGCCTGGTCGCCGCTCGGGTGGAAATCTGTGGCCTTTGCAGAGGTGGAGAAATTCCCCTCCGCCGTGCTGGCCTACCATTATCCGCATGTCCCCAACCTGGGCGACATGACCAAGATCAACGGTGCCGATTTCCGCGGCTCGGTCGATGTGCTGGTCGGGGGAACGCCGTGCCAGAGTTTCAGCGTGGCCGGCCTGCGTAAAGGCCTGAAAGACGAACGGGGCAACCTGGCCCTCGAATTTGTGAGGTTGGCCGATGAGTGCGATCCAGCTTTCGTTGTTTGGGAAAACGTCCCTGGAATACTCTCCGACTGGGGAAACGCTTTCGGATGCTTTCTTGCTGCACTGGCCGGCGAAGATGCGCCATTACTCCCGCCAGGGGGAAAATGGTCAGACGCTGGTTATGTGCTTGGACCCCGCCGCTCAATCGCTTGGCGCATCCTCGATGCCCAATATTTCGGGTTGGCCCAACGCCGCCGCCGTGTGTTTGTTGCGGCATGTCCTAGAGGCGGGGCCAATCCCGCAGCGATTCTTTTTGAGTGGGGAGGCCTGCGCAGGGATACTGCGCCGGGCCGAGACGCGGGGGCGGACGTTGCCGGAACGCTTAAAGGCGGTTCTGGAAGCCATGGCTGGCAGTTAGGATCGGAAGAAGCGGCTGCGGGGCATGTGCAGATTACGCAGGCGCTTACCGGTCGTCTTGGATGCGGGGGGCCGGATGATAATAAAGCGCAGGGCGGTTTTTACGTCACCGCCGCGTTCGGCGGTGAGTGCTCCAAGGAGCGGGATGTTGCCACGGCCATTTGCGCCCATGACCGTCGCCAGTGGGAAACGGACACCGTCATCGCGCAGACGTTACGCGCGGAAGGCTTCGACGCCAGCGAGGACGGTACCGGCCGCGCAAACCTGGTCGGCACGAACCAGGGGCAGGAAGTGTGCGTCATGTCGGTTTCCCTGCGCGGCCGGGATGGTGGCGGCACCGCCGAACTTTCCGGCGACGTGGCCGGCGCACTCCGTTCATCGCAGGGAGGCGGCGACAAGCCCCACTTCCTGCAACAATCCGCCGTGCGCCGTCTCATGCCCACGGAATGCGAAGCGCTCCAGGGCTTCCCGCGCAACTACACCCGGATTCCCGGCCTCACGTCCTGGCGAGACGTCAGCCCAGAAGGTGAAGATATTTCCGCCCTGGTCGCCTGCGGCCTGCAGGCGCGCCAGACCAAAAAAGGAACATGGCGCGTCAACGACCCCGACGGCCCGCGCTACAAGGCTCTCGGCAACAGCATGGCCGTTTCCGTCATGCGCTGGATTGGCCAGAGAATAGATGCCGCCGCCCGGGCGAAACTCCCGTTGCCGGAAATTTTGGAGGCGTAGGATGCACCAGTTCGGACCCAAGGTCAAAAACATAATGCGTCACATAGACAGGCTGGTCAAAAAACGGTCCAGGCGCAGGGCATCGCATATTCCCACGCTCGATCTGTCGGTGCGGATCTGGTGGCACAATTTACGGCTCGTGGTGGCCGATATGAGGAATCAATAAAATGGCTGAATACCGCACCGTCAGAATGTCATTTTGGAATGACCCGTATATTGAGGAATTGGACGCCAAGGCCAAGCTTCTCTATCTTTATCTGTTTACATGCCCATATACCAACAACCTCGGCATCGTTGAAGCTACCAGAAGAAAGATTTCCTTTGAGACCGGACTGACTTCTGCCGAACTGGAAAAATACCTGTCAGAATTTACGGCGGCCGGGAAAACTGTCTGCGATGAGTCGCACAACCTCATTCTCCTATGCAATTTTATCAAGCACCAGTGCTCGACCAGTCCGAAGATTCTGGGCGGGTTGATGGAGCTTGCGCCGAATATACCCTCTCCAGTGATCGCGAAAGCTCTTTGTATACGGTATCCGCAGGTTTACGGCGTAAGTAAGGATGATGGCGATACCATACCGATACCCTATGCAAACGGTATGCAAACCGTATCGATACCATCGGGGGAATTTGGAAGTTGGAATTTGGAAGTTGGAAGTAAAGAAGAACCTAACGGTTCTTTTGCCGACGGCAAACCGTCGCCGCCTCCGTGCCCCCATGAGCAAATCCGGGAGATGTACCACGAAGCGTTGCCCATGCTTCCCAAGGCCGTCACCTGGGGGAAAAACCGACAGGCACTTTTCCGAACTCGCTGGAGAGAAACATGGAATCGCTTGCGGCAATTGGACAAGCCGCACGATGAAGAATCCCTTTTGGCCTGGTGGCGGCAATACTTTGCCCGTGTCAGGGCGTCGCCGTTTCTCATCGGGCAAGTTACCGGCAGTAAGGGAAAACCTTTTTTTGCCGACCTTGAGTGGCTCCTCAGGCCGGAAAACTACGCCAAAGTCATTGACGGCAAATACCTCGAACGGAGGCCGCAAGCATGAGAAACCCACCCCCCAACGACGCCTCGACCCGCAGCGAAGGACGGGTGCGCCAGGAAGAAGCCCTTGCCGGGGCGCTGTTCCGCCTTTCGGCTCATAAACCCTACGTGGCCGGGGATATTCTCGGGATTATCCGCCCGGAGATGTGCCTCTCCCCGCAGGTCAAGGCGGTATTCCAGGCTGTGGAAACCGTGCGGGTGCGGGGTGAAGAGCCGGACCTCGTTTCCGTCGGCCGCGAGTTGGCCGTCATGGGCGCAAAGGGCCGGGGCGGAACGAACATCAACGCCGATCTCGTCGAGTTCAGCATGGGTTCCGACCTGTTTTCCGAGCCGGCGGCCATGTTGGCGGCCCGGAAGATTGCCGAGGAACACGCCAAGGACCTCGCCGTACTGGATTTGGGCGAAGCAATGGCGGCCCTCGGCACCTTCGGCGCTCCGGTGGATTTGGCCGTGTCCGGAATCCTCCGCGCCAAGGATGCCCTGGAGGGCTGCGGCGGGAATCCGTTGCCGGACCTGTCGGTCATGCTGGACGAATACGCCTCGGGGCTCGACAAGCCGACGGCCCGGCCGGTCCCTTCACCCTGGACGCCGGTCACGCGCATTCTTCGCGGCGGCATCCTTCCCGGAGAGCTCGCCATCCTGTCCGCCCGCCCGTCTGTGGGGAAATCCGCGTTGTCGCTCAACTGGGCCTGGTCCGTGGCCTGCTCCGGCCGGACGGCGCAAATCCATTCGCTGGAGATGCAACGTGGGCAGTTGATCGAGCGGCTTTGCGCCAATGTCGGGGGTATCCCCCTCGGCGACTTCCGCACCGGCCTTACCCCGAAGCAAAAAGACCTCGCGCGGGGAACTCTGGCGAAAATGCGCGGCGTTCCGCTGGAGGTTTACGACGACACCCGTTGCACCGTCGGAGAGATTCGCCGGCGCATCCGGCTTTCGCAACGCAAAGGCGAGATCGGGTTGGTCGTCGTGGATTATCTCCAGCTGCTCAACCCGGAGCACCGCAGCAACAGCCGTGAGCGCGAGGTGGCCGAAATGAGCCGGGGATTGAAGCAACTCGCCGGGGAATTGAGTGTCCCGGTCCTGCTCCTGGCGCAATTGAACCGCAAGAGCGAGGAAGGGAAGCGCAAGCCCATGCTTTCCGACCTGCGCGAGTCCGGGGCCATCGAGCAGGACGCGGATATCGTGATGTTCCTGCACCAGGCCCGCTCTGTCGGCAACTGGAACCCCAACGAGCCGGTGAAGCTCATCGTGGCCAAGGGACGGAGTTCCGGTGTCGGCGAGGAGGATTTGATCTTCCGCCGGCCGCACCAGCGGTTTGAGGAGTCGAGCGAACAGGCGTTCGCCCAGGCGGAAAAGGAAGACATGGCCCGGAGCTACCACTACACCGAGCTCGGGCAAGATGATCTCGCGTAAGCCATGAGACGCGCCGCCAAGGTCGATGACAATCAGCGGGAGATCGTTGCCGCGCTTCGCAGGGCTGGAGCGACGGTGCGCGACCTTTCCCGCGTCGGTGAGGGATGCCCGGATTTGCTTGTTGGTTTTCGTGGCCGGAATTGGCTTGTCGAGGTCAAGCGGCCCAAGGCGACCGGACAACGCGCTGGAAGGACCACCCCGGCGCAAGATGAGTTCTTGGCCGGGTGGCGTGGCCACGCCGTTGTGGTGTGGACTGTTGAAGAGGCCTTGCAGGCCATAGGAGCACTGGCGTCATGAGCTACCGCAACCAACCGCCGGAAATCAAGCCGGGGCCGCCATTCCCGCAAAGTCTGCTGTGTCTGTCAACACGCGACGACATCGCCGCCGCCGTGGAGCACGCCCGCTGCAAACACCCCAATTTCCGCCGCACCTGGTGGGGCAAGTTCGCCGTGCTGTTCGAAGAAGTTGCTGAGCTCGTGTGGGCCGTGGTGTGGGAGCGTGACCCGAAGCGCATCCGAGCTGAGGCGTTGGATTGCATCGCCGTGCTGGTGCGGATTATCGAGCATGACGGTTGCGTCTCAAAATCTACGCAAAATGAGACGCAAGGCTGATTGCTCCGCACAGGTGAGGCGCAAAACAAGGGGAAGGGGAAACCATGAATCAGACAAATTTGGTCTGTCCACGCTGCAAGGAAGGGCGATTCCCTTACTCGCGCGGCAAGAACGACAGTTCGGGCGCGGTAACTGTGCGTATCAGAAAATGCCCGTTGTGCGGGCTGGTACGCGAAGACACCCACCATACCGTCTATAGGGAATCGGAGGCTATACAGACCCAAAATCATTTTGGGGAACCCCAAGAAAACACGTCTTTGCCTAATTAGGTATCTATCACCTTGACCCCACACGCTCCCTAGTGCTTAGAATTTTTCTAAACTTGGGAGCGTTCTATGCCCGTAGAATTCGACTATATCACCGCCTTTCTCCGGCGCATGGAGAACCCCGGCCCGGATCATGCTCCGGTGTTGCGGGGGTACGTGCCCATGTCCCAGGGGCAGGCCATCGGCAATTCCGGCGTGACCATCGCCTCGGGCCTCGACCTCGGGCAGCAGAGCAAAGACGGCCTGATTAAGATGGGCATTCCTCAAACCGTCTGCGCCGTCTTGTTCCCCTATGTCGGACTCAAGCGAGAGTCCGCCATCACCAAGCTGAGCGCCCTCCCTCTCATCCTCTCCCGCGACGCCGCCGATGCCGTCGACCGCGCCGTATTCCGCTCCTACCTCGTCCGCGCCGAAGGCATGTTCAACCGCATGGCCGGGCGCACCACCTGGGGCGGCGACTGGAAATTATCCGACCGCCCAAAGCAGGTCCAGGCCGTTGTCGTCAGCCTTTTCTACCAGATGGGCGAATCCCCCCAAAAAACATTCGGTTTCCTGGCATCCGGCGATTATCACGCCGCTGTTGCCGAGCTCCGCGACCCCGCCAGATGGGGTGGAAAGTACTACGCTTCCCGTCGCAATGCCGAGTCCGCATTGATTGAGGAGGTTGCGCCGTGAGCATCCGTACCGGTATCATCGTCGCCTTGCTCGGGGCTTGTCTTTGCCTGGGGATCTTCATCCGTTGGCAAAACTCCACGCTCCAAGGCGCCGTTGCCGAAAACGCGACCCTGCGGAGCGGTATCGATACCGCCGTGGCCGCCAATCGTCAGGCCAACGCCACCATCTCTCGCCTTGAGCGTTCCGCCAACGCCACGATCCGTGTGACTTACGATTGGTCCGTCCGCAACGACACACTTACAGCCGTCGGCCGGGATGCGGCCGTCGCCATTGTCGAGGTCCGCAACAATGTTCCCGACGCGCCGGATTGCCTGGATACCGCTTTGCCTGACGCTCTCGTTGCCTCTCTTGACCGGCTGTACGGCCAAGCCTGCGCCACTGGTGGTGGTCAGTGCCCCTTATCCGGTGGTGATCGCCCCGCCGGCGCATCTGCTCAAAGCCAGGAAGATACCGCCCCGGCCCAAGGGGGACAACGGAAGCCTGACCGCCCGGCAACTGGCGATGTGGGCGGCCGCCCTGCTGGAAGCGTTGGGCGCGAGTGAAGGGGATAAGCGGGCCGTGCGTGAGTGGGTGAATGCTCAGGAGTCGGAAGAGTCGCAGTCGGCGAACTCGCCCAAGCGGAACGAGACGTTCACGGGGTATTCCCCGGTGATTCTGTAGATGAGGCGGGAGGCAAGGTAAATGGAACCGAGACCGATGGCCGCGAAGGGCAGCGAAAAAACGAAGAGAAAAGCCGCCGGCATGAACAGGCACGTCTTGAGCGCTCGCCTTACGTCCCATGGCTTGGATTTTTCTCTGGATTCGCCGAACAGTTGGATAATTTTAGCCACTGTCGTCCTCCTTCTCTTCGGATTCGCGGGGATCCTTTCTCTTGTGGCTCTAATTTTAGCATAGGGAAATTCCCAATGGAAGCGAAAATACAGGGAAATCCACGCTTTTCGGAGGAGGACAACATGGGGAAAACAGAATGACGCCGGTAGATCCCAACGACGCCACTCAGGCCGGAAGCGCCATTGCCGACCATATCGCCTTGGCGCGTGGTTTGAGTGTGGCCGCCGTGATCGGCGCTGTTACCGCCATGTTCGCCTCTTTGCGTAGCCTACGCAGGATCAAGACATGGAGGGCACGGGTTATTTTCAGCGTTTCCAGGGTGTCCGCAGGAGCCGGGGCCGGGTACGCGCTGGCTCTCGCCTCCCCGACTCTGCTTGGGTTTGGGGCCTCCCCTTCCATTGTGCAACTGTGCGGCATTGTGGGGGGCATTTTGGGAGCCGACTTTTTTACCTGGGTTTCGCGCCGGATGCTCGGAGTCCGTAGCCGTGAAGGGGATTACTGATGAGTGATGTTTTCGAAGCGCTTTCCCCTCAGCAACGCCGCTTCGTTGAGGTTTTCGACGGCAACGCCACCGCCGCCGCTCTCGCTGCGGGATACGCCCCGAACAGCGCCGCCTCGCAGGGAGCGCGGCTGTTGAAAAATGCCAAGGTGGCCGCAGCTGTTCGGGAGCGCGAAACCAAGGAGATCAAGCCGCTTATCGCCTCTCGCCAAGCTCGGCAAGAATTTTGGACCAAAACCATGCAGAACGATAGCGAAGACATACGGAACAGGCTTAAGGCGTCGGAATTGCTCGGGCGCAGCGAGGGGGATTTCCTGGAGCGTTTGGCCGGTGCCGATGGTGGGCCGTTGACGATTCAGGTTGTCAGATTTTCCGAAACGGAGGCTGGGGAATAGTGCCGACAGTCACCATCCCGCACAACTGGATGCCTCGGTCATACCAGCGGCCCATGTGGCGCGATTTCGAGCAGGGGGCGAAGCGGGCCTTTTTGCTCGGGCATCGGCGCAGCGGGAAGGATGACAACGGCCTGCATTTCACGGCTTCCGCTTCCATCCAAAAGCCCGCAACTTATTGGTACATGCTCCCGCAGCAAAATCAGGTCAGGCGGGCAATTTGGGAGGCGGTCAACCCGCGCACCGGCAAACGGCGCATCGACGAGGCGTTTCCGTCAGTAGCCTTCCCACGGAGGCGCAATGACCACATGACTATCGAGGCTGTCAACGGGAGTATGATTCACTTCATCGGCTCCGACGCTTTTGACGCCTTGGTGGGCTCGCCGCCGTATGGGCTGGTATTCTCCGAGTATTCACTGACAAACCCAACCGCCTGGGCCTATCTGCGCCCTATTCTCGACGAAAATGACGGGTGGGCGATGTTCAACATGACGCCGCGCGGGAAAAACCATGGGTACTCGATGTACCAGCACGCCCGGAGACAAGGGTGGCACGTCTCGACGTGGCTCCCAACCGACACCGGAATTTTTACGCCGGAGCAGCTTGCGGAGGCACGGGCCGAGTATCACGAACTCTACGGCTCCGATGATGGAGAAGCGCTTTTTCAGCAAGAATACTGGTGCTCTTTCGATGCCGCCTTGGTGGGGGCTTACTACGGCAAATACTTGCAGGATGCGGAGAAGTCCGGCCGGGTCTGTTCCGTTCCACACGAGCCGACAGTTGGCGTCGTCACCGCCTGGGATCTGGGCATGGACGATTCGACGGCGATTTGGACAGCGCAGGTAGCCGGGCGGGAAATCCATATCATCGACTACTACGAGGGGTCCGGGCGCGGCTTGGAGCACTATGCCCAATGGTTGATGTCCAGGCCCTATGTGTACCGGGCTCACTATCTGCCGCATGACGTGCGGGTGCGCGAGCTCGGGACCGGGAAGAGCCGCCTGGAGGTGCTGCAATCCCTCGGTCTGCAAAATGTTCGGGTGGTGCCGGACCAAACCCTGGCGGATGGGATCAACGCCGTGCGGGCCATTCTGCCGCGCTGCTGGTTTGACTCGGCAAAAACCGAGAAGGGACTTGAGGCGCTGCGGATGTATCGCCGTGAATACGATGATGACCGAAAAATTTACAGAGATCGTCCTGTGCATGACTGGACCAGCCACGCTTCCGACGCCTTCCGTTATCTCGCCCTTGGCCTGGATGAACGACCGGAGGAAACGCGCTCGACGCGCAAATATCAGTCTATGAGGGTTTGCTGATGTCCGTCAAAAAAGACCGACTGGAATACCTGATCCGCCGCGAGATGGATGTTTGTGTCGGCCTCCCTGGGGGTGAACTCTCCACAGCGCGAGAAGCATTGAAAAATGCTTATTACGGCGCATCCTATTCTGTTGACGCTGACCGCGCGGAACGTGGATGGTCTACCTATGTGGACCGCTCCGTCATGGAAACCATCGAGTGGGCGAAGGGGCCGCTGCTCAAGGTTTTTGCCGGTACCGATGAGTTGATCCGTTTTGAGCCGACATCCCCCGAGGAAGAACAATATGCGCGGGACGCAACAGACTACATCAACAAAGTGGTGTTTGGGAGCCATGCGTTCGATCTGGTTTATGGGCCGCTGACAGACGGCCTGTATCAGCGGGTCGGATGGGCTAAGATTTTTTTTGATGAGAGCCGGGAGAAGGTTGTTACTGGTGAGTTTGCCGGGCTCACGCCTGAGCAGGCCGTTGAGGTCACACTACAGGCCCAATCTGGGGCGGGTAGTGAAGCGGAAGTCACTCAGGACAAGGACGCGGAGACATACAACGTGACCGTGCGCCAGATCCTGACGAATCGGCAAATCCGCATTGAGCCTCTGCCCTCCGAGCGGGTTATTTACTCTCAGGATGCCGTCAGCCTGGAAAAGGCCCGCTTTGTGGCCCACTGGGAGGACCGCATGGCCGGAGAGTTGATCTCCGAAGGATATTCCCGCGAGTTGGTGAAATCCCTCCCGGCCGAAAATGACGATACATACCCTGAGGAGGCTGTCCAGCGTAGAATTAACGCCGATGACACGGACAAAGATACGGAAGATCGTCGCGACGGCTCGCGCACCATCCGAATTTATGAGGCGTACATGACCGTCGACCCGAAAGGCGACGGTAATTTACAACGTCTCCGTGTGGTTTACGCCGGGGGAAAGAACAAGGTGGCGGTTCTGGAATCGGAAGAGTGGACCATGGGGCGTCCCCCAATTTTCGCCGCCGGTTCTTTGCCTATGCCATATTCACCCGTCGGCCTTTCGTTGGCGGACCTTGTTCTGGATCTCCAGAAAGTGCGGACCGAGATGTACCGCAACGTTTTGGACAATATGTACTTGGCCAACCACGGCGAGGCCATTATCCAGAAAGCCCCAGGAACCAAAGTCAACATGGATCAATTCCTCTCGCGGTATGCTGGAGGGATGTACGAAATCGACGGAGAGGCGAAGGTATTCCCCTTCCCTACCACGGATATATCCAGTTCCGCCCTTGCCGGGCTTGAGTTGACTGACAAAGCCAAAGAACAGCGCACCGGCATCGGCATGAGTAATCAGGGGCTTTCCGCCGATGTGCTGCAAAATACGGCCACCGGCGCGGCCATTCTGGAAGAGGCGCAGAACGTGCGCCTGGAAATGATCGCCCGCGTTTATGCTGAGATGTTTTACAAGCCCATGGCGAAATACGTTTTAGCCCTGGCTCATAAATATATGGTCGAGCCTGTGCGCATCGCTCGCCGTGGTGGCTTTGCCGATATCACCCCGGCCGAGTGGAACCCGGAGATGGGCGTCACTGTGGCTGTGGGTCTGGGAACCGGCAGCCGGCAGAAACAGGCCGGGTCCGTCCAGCAGATTCTTGCGGCGCAACAGCAGATTATTTCCAACCTCGGGAAAAACTCCTTTGTGCGCCTCTCTCACGTTGCCCGCTCCCTTCACAAGCTGGCTGAAAGCCTTGGATTCGAGTCACCCGAACAATATTTCGGCTCCATCGAAGACGCGCAGAAGGCCGAGCAGACCCTCCTACAGCAGCCGCAGCCGCCAAACCCGGAAATGCTCAAGATCGAAATGCAACGCGCACAAGGCGAACAGAAGATACAGCTTGAGCGTGAGAAATCCCAGGCACAACTCCAGAACGATGCGGCCAAAATGCAAGCGGACATGGCCTTCCGTGTGGCCGAACTGGAGCAAAAGGGGATGCTTTCTCAGCGGCAGATGGAGCTTGAGGCCGAACTGGACGCGATCAAAATGGCTACGAGTCTACCCAAGGCCGGGACAACCGAAATTAGCGGGGAGGGGACGCTGTGAGTGGCGAAGACAGGAGTAAGGCCGAAGATGCGGCGGCCATTTTGGAGAATGCAACCTTCCAGGAGGCCTTTTATCTCCTGGACACCGCTTTGATCGAGCGCTGGAGGGGAGAAAATTCGCAAGCCGTTCGGGAGGAGATTTTTCAAAGACAGCGGGCGCTCGGTTGGGTTCGGGACATCTTGCTGGAGCATATCAATAAGGCTGCGGCGCAGGATGCGCGGGCCGGAATTAAGGATAGTCCATGGCGGTTGCTGTGGAATAAACTCACATCCAAGTAGGAGAAGATTATGAGCCAGGAAAACACCACGCCGGCCGCCGTTATCGAGGCGGGCCCGGCCGGTGCCGAGAGCGCCGAACAGGACGGCGGGCGCACTCTGGAAAACACGGATGACATCGTGGCCGCCCTGGAGGCGGCGGAACAAACGCCCCAAGCCGCTCAGGAGGATGAGGCCGGCCAGAGCGGGGAAGACGCCGAGGAAGCCCAGGAGACGTCCCCCCACGAAGAAGGCGAAGCCGACGATTCGGCTGTCGATGACGGCAGGCCCGAAAAAATCAGCGCCCCGGCCACGTGGAGCACTGAGGAAAAGGCGCTTTTCGCCAAACTCCCCGCAGAAATTCAATCTGCGGTGATGCGGCGGGAAACCGAACGGGAACGGTACGCCAATGCGAAAATGCAGGAAGCGGCCCAGGCCAAGAGCGACCGGGAAACATCCCTGATGGCCATGCAACAGGCGGTAACAGCCGCCCGTGTGGCCGTGGAGGCAGATTTCGCCGGTATCGACTGGCTGACCCTGCAAAAAGAAAACCCCGGCCTGTACCTGCAACTCGACGCCCAGCGTCGGGAGCGGTTTCAATCTGTCGAGCAAGCCCTTGGGGTGCAACTCGGCATCGTTCGGCAGGAACAGGCCAGGCAAACGGAGGAAATGCAGCGCCACCTTTCCGGCGAAATGCAAACCGTCCTCCCGCGTATTCAAACCCTGATCGGCGACGGCTTTGTCCCTGCCACTTTCAAAACGGACGTTTCGGCCTACCTCAAGGGCCTGGGGGCTCCCGATGAACATATCAACGGGATTTCCCACGGGTACCAGTTGGAGATCGCCACAAAGGCGATGCTCTATGACCGGCAGGAATCGGCCCGTGTCGCCGCAACCAGGAAAGTCGCCAATGCCCCCAAAGTTCAAGGGGCCAAGGCTCGCCCGCAAGATTCCGGGCAAAACACCGATGCGAAAAAATGGCGCAATGCCCTGAAAAACAACCCTGACAGTACCGACGCCTTGACCAATCTGATCCTGGCGGAAGGTTGAGAGGAACAACACAATGCCTACTGTTACCGGCCAATTGGCCACGTATGATGTCACCGGCCGCCCTCGCGACCTGATGGACATGATCACCATGATCAGCCCCACGGACACGCCTTTTTACACCGATAGCGGCACTGCCGAGCCCGCCGCTCAAACCTTGCATGAGTGGACCAAGGACGAGCTTGCCGACCCTGCCGACAACGCCCAAATCGAGGGTTTCGACGTGACGCAGTACCAGGAGAACAACGTCCTGGAACTGAAAAACCGTACGCAAATCTTTACCAAGGCGATCAACGTGTCGGGTTCGGCCCAGGCCATCAAACAAGCGGGGGTTTCCAACCAGTACGCCCGCCAGATGGCAAACCGCATGAAAGAAATCAAGAAAGACGGCGAGTATGCCATGCTCGCCAATGCCGTCGATGCTGTCGG
Source organism: Desulfovibrio sp. (assembly GCA_031548905.1). Taxonomy (GTDB): domain Bacteria; phylum Desulfobacterota; class Desulfovibrionia; order Desulfovibrionales; family Desulfovibrionaceae; genus Frigididesulfovibrio. The sequence goes on from JAVBQP010000006.1 coordinate 17,483, forward strand.
AAGCAAGACGGTGGCTCGGCACATGCGCGGGCTTTCGGCCTGGATTACGACCAATGCGGATCTCGGAGCCGGCGGGGCTGTGGCCACGGCTTCGGCTCCGGCTGTTGCTGGGACCAAGCGGGCGCTCACCAACGATATGATCGCGAACATCATGCAAAAAGCCTACGAAAAGGGCGGCAACCCCAAGATGCTGATGGCCGCCCCGGCCGTGCGCCGCAAGGTGACGAAAGTCCTCAAGGCCGTGAACGAGCAGGATGAGGACGCGTCTGCGAAGAAGGCCACGGACACCATCAAGATCTATGACTCCGATTTCGGGGAACTGCGGGTGGTGTCCAACCGGGTACAGGCGAAAGTTCCTTATGCTCAGAATACGGTCTTCATCCTCGACATGGAATACTGGAAGAAGTCTTTCCTTAAAGGGCGCACGTTCCAAGAGGAGAAACTGGCGAAAACCGGCGACTCCATGAAGGGCTTCATTGTGGGCGAGTTCACGCTGGAGGCCCGCGCCGAAGAAAGCTCCGGCATGATCGCGGACATCGACCCGACCCTGTAACCAATACCCAGTGGGGGAGGTCAGAAAAACCTCCCCCACTCCCGAGGCAAACGTGGCAAAATCCAGAAAAACCTCCCCTGCTCCCGAGGCGCAGCCGGAAGAACAGCCTTTCACTCCGATCATGGATAAAATTCTTCCAACTCAAACACTCTACTCGCGTTCGCCGCGCCGGATGTACCGCATTACGACCGATCGCGGGCCCTTCTGGGGTGGAGAACCGCAGCCGGAAAATGCAATTATTCAGGTTTCTCCGGAGGATGCCGTGAGTATCGAGCTTCTTACGAGTCGAGGTTGGGCCGTCGAGGTTCGGGGGATGCCGTGAGGGGAGAAATTTTTGATGTGAACGGCAATATCCTTTCCCGCGTTGACGTGGAGAACGGAGCCGGGGGCTCGAAAATACACCTCACCGTTGAGCAGAATTGCGACGACCTGATATCCCGTTGCACTGCGGCTCGTAGTCTGGACAAGCTGCGCGGGCACAGAAAAACCTCTGCGTTTCGTTGCGTGGCCGAATTACCCGTTGCTCTGGTTGAAGTTTTCCGGTCGCAAGGTGTTGATTTGCTTACTGACGATGATGCGTTGCGAAAAGTGCTGAACGATCCGGCTTTCCGGGCGTTCCGCACCACAGAGGGAAGGGTTTAGCCATGACCGCGAACTATACCGACCTGCAAGCGGAAATCGCTCAATTCCTGGGGCGTACGGATCTTTCCGCGTCCATTCCCCTATTCGTTCGTATGGCCGAGGCCCGCATGAACAGAGAATTGCGGCTCAAACTGATGGAACGCGAGGCGTGGACCACAGTAAAAGCCGGCCAGGGAGTAATTCCCTTGCCCGACAAGCGTGTACCGGGAGACTGGAATGTGTTCCTCGAGATGCGGGATTTACGCCTGAATGGCTCTATCCTGAAAAATCTCGACTACATGTCCCTTGACCGCATCCCGGAGCGCCGGGAAGCGGGAACACCCTACGCCTATTCCATCCGTGGGCGGGAGTTGGTGCTGATTCCAACTCCGAACAAAGATTGTGAGCTTCTGCTGACCTACTATGCGGAGGTTCCGCAATTGGGAAGTAAACAGCCTAGCAATGAAATTCTGTTGCGCCTGCCGGATTTGTACCTCTATGGCTCCCTTGTCGCCTCCGGAGGATACACGCGGACAAGCGCCCCTCTGGAACTGTGGGGAACGTTTTATAAGGCCGCCGGCGATGCGGCCATGAACAGCGATGAACATGGGCGCTTTACGGCGAACATTGCCCGGCCGCCCATAAGGAGCGTGTGATGAGCCTGACCGACTACGGCGAAGACTGGATGATGAACCTCTTTACCACTTCCGGCACCAAATACCTTGCTCTTTTCACCACCGTTCCCGCCGAGGATGCGGTGGGCGTAGAGGTGAGCGGTGGCGGATATGCCCGGCTTCCGATAACGCTCACCGCTTCACAAAACGGAGAAGTGTTCAACACTGTGATGCTTCAATACGCTCCCGCCACTGCTCCTTGGGGAACGGTGGTTGGATTCGGCGTCTGTAATGCGGCCACGGGCGAGAATATCATCTGGTACGGTCTCCTGACCGATACGATCGGCAATCCGACCCCGAAGAGTATTACTACCGGGGATATTTTTCAGGTGCCGGCATCCGACCTCGTACTGGGCATCGATTAGGGTTGGTCATGCCTGCCGTTGTTACCACTCGCATTCACGGGCCGTCGCTCGATGATTTGGACTTCTGGGGAACCCTGGACGAGCTCCAGTGGTCCCTCGACTCCACAGTCTGGACGGAGGCGGATCTTTTTTCTCTGGCCATCGGAGAAAAGACGCGGACGCGTGAGCGGCTGACAGGGTTTATTGTTTCTCTGGCCTTTTGTCGGACCAATGCCGAAGTCCGCGCCAGATGTACGGCATACCGCGTGATTCAGGCTCATTGCATAGCGATTGCAACAACGCGGGAACAGCTTCATAGCGGATATTATTCGACAAAAATGCATACACGGGCCGGAACCTATGAGTGGATGAACCCCGGAATACGCATGAAGGCCAGATGCTCGGCGGTGGTGACGACAAAAGAGCAGTGCCTTGGAGGTTTGCGCGGCCATAACTGGGTCGTCGAACCCTCGACTACATCGCAATGGGAGGATCGCGTCGTATGATCCGCACTATTCCGTTTGCCCCATGGGCTCCCGACCGTGCGTCGTTCGGCGGTGAGCAATCCACCGTCGCGCAAGGGGTTATTCCATCCGCCTCCGGCTATCGTCCTTTCCCGTCGTGGGCCCTGGAGTCCGCCGCCGATGTCTTTCCGGGGATCTGCCGGGGGGCCATCAGCTTTTACGATACGGAAGGAAACCCGATGACGCTGGGGGGAACGGACGACGGGCTTTTTGTGCTGCGGGCCGGGGCGTGGGAGGAGATAGGCAGCGGATACTCCGGCGCTCTTCCGGGCTGGGATTTCGCCCGCTACGGCAATACAATTATCGCCGTGAACGGCCGAGATGCGCCGCAGTATGCGGCTATCGGCGTTTCCTCCATCTCCGATTTTCAGGCCATTCCCGGGGCGCCGGTGGCGTCGTCCGTGGAGGTGGTGAAAGAATTCGTGATGCTCGGGGGAGTTGAGAAAACGAAAGTGCGCTGGAGCGCCATAGGCGCCCCCCTCGACTGGCCGACTCCGGGCAGCAACGACGCGCAATATAAGCAGTCTGACGAGCAAGATTTCCCTGATACGGGCTCACTGGTCGGCGTGGCCGGCGGTATGACCGGGATGGATCTGGTTATTTTTACCGAGCGGGCCATATTCCGGGGGCAATATGTCGGCACGCCGTATATTTTTCAATTCGACATTCTCGACAAGGGGCGCGGCTGCATCGCCCCGCGCTCGGTTCTGACGGGAAGTAACGCGATTTATTTCCTGTCGGAAGAAGGTTTTTTCGTCACCAACGGGTCCAGCCTGAAAAATATCGGCTTCGAGCGGGTAAACCTCTGGTTTCGGCAGATTTCCGACGACACGCGCCGCCATGAGGTGCGCGGAGTGGTTGATCCGGTTCGAGACCTGGCTATCTGGACCTTCCCCAGCGTTGCCGCTCCCGAGGGGGTCCATGATTACATCCTGGCGTACCATACGCAGCTTGACCAATGGAGCTACGCGAAAGCCCAAACAGCCGTTGTTTTCAACGGACTGAGCCTTGAACGCCCCTTGGATACGCTGGATTCCGTGGGCCCCCTGGATTCCCTGCCTTTTTCGCTGGATGCCGTGGTCTGGAAAGGCGGTGTTCCATCCCTGGCGGCATTCTCGTCAAGCAACCATCTCGGCTGGTTTTCCGGCCCCGCGATGGCGGCCATTATTGAAACGGCTGAAGCGGGCGGGTCGCGCATGATGGTGCATGGCGTGCGGCCGATTATCGATGGCGCGGCGGCGGGCGTTTCTCTCTACTGGCGGGATTTCTTGAGTCAAATCCCCACAGAAACACAGTGTGCTCCGGTATCAGCCTTTGACGGCGTGAATTATACGCACCAGTCGGCGCGTTATGCCCGGGCGCGGATAAAAATCCCCGCCGGAGCAAGCTGGACTTTCGCTCAAGGATGCGATCTGATCATTGAGGAAGAAGGAACACTATGAGCTTCGCCCCTTCCGACAGCCAAGACTCCCGCAGTCACAGAATGCAGCTTGCAAAGGCGGCAAACGAAGCCCTACGCGGAGAAACCCACAATACCGGGAGCATTCCCATTCCGAAGGGCGCAACCGAATTTGAGATTCTGGATTCCCGTATCGGATACGGAAAGGTGCTTGTGCTCTCTCCCCGTACCAGCGGGGCGGCCGGTCTACAATGGTACGTACGGGATCTTGAAAAGGAGCGGGCGGTGATCGCTTTCACTTCTCCATCCGAACATGACGCGGTTTTTGACTATGTGATCGTCGGCGTCATTGGAAAACAACAATAAAAGGAGTCTGATATGGATTTCAACAGCATGTTTGGCAATGGCATTGGTCAGGCAGGCCAGGCCGCGCGCTTAGCCGCCTTGGGTGTCGGCAATCAGGCCGGAAACCGGACGTTGCCGACACTCGGAGGCCCCGCGGCCATGTTGCAACAGGCCGGAAACCGCACTGCCGGGATGATGCCGCAACAAATGCAGATGCCCCAAGCCCAAGCCACGCCTGAAGCCGGTCGAGAGCAGTCACAGGGCGGCCTTTTAGGGATGCTCGGCAACATGGGGATACAAAAGATGGTCGGGAACGTGGGAGGCCAGGGGCAGCAGCAAACTCAGCCGGCGGCGGCAAACCCAGGCGCCCCCCCTCAGGCGCAGCCGATGCAGCAGCCGTATCCCTCCCCCGTGCCTCAGGATTTTTCTCAGCCTATGGCGTGGAATGCGGTACCCGGCAGCGCGGACAACCCGCTCGATATCATGCGGCTGCTCGGCCGGGGGTAATCATGGGCCAGTGCGCACGCTATTACCGCGATGTGGTGCCGCCCTCGATATGGGCACACATCCATGAACGGTTGCGGAATTCAGGAAGAGAACGGGCGGCCTTCCAGGATATGCCGGAGTGCTCCCTGGAGTCATTCCTTTATCTCGTCCACATGCCGGATCGGTATACATGGGCGCTGACGTTTTGCGGAGAACCGGCTGGGATTGTCTACCTGACCGACAAAACGGGTACGTCGGCGCGTATTCATTTCGCTTTCCTGCCGACGAAAAACATCCGAAGCTCCGGGCGCCTTCCCGCGTCGGTTGCCTTGGGACGTTTTGCGGTATCTTCCATGCTGCGGGATATGGGCGACGCGGGGGAATATATCCTCGATACGGTAATCGGCTTGACCCCGGCCAATAATCCCGCGGCCGTCAAAATGGTTTCCCGTTGCGGCGCGGTTGTCATGGGGGAAATCCCCGGTGCCTGCCCCGTATACGGCGAAACACGGAACATTCCGGGCGTACTGACATATTACACCAGAGACACCACCGAAAACGCATGGTGCGATCTGTAGGAGAACAATATGGGCGGCGGTGGAAAAAGTGGAGGCGGAAGCTCCACGGTGGAACAAAAGTCGGACCCGTGGGAAGGACAGCAGCCGTACCTCAACAAACTGTTTAGCGAGGCCTCGCGGCTTTACAACTCCGGGGGGCTTTCTCCCGACTACTATTCCGGCTCCACAATCGCGGGCATGGATCCCGCGACGGAAAAGGCCTTGCAGTTGCAGGAGCAGCGGGCCCTTGCCGGAAACACGGGGATGAACGCGGCTCAAGGGCAGTTGGCAGACACGATGAGCGGGAAGTACCTGGAAAACAACCCGTTCATGAATTCGGGTGGGAATCCGCAGCTTGATGCCATGGTACAGCGGGCCATCGGGCAGGCCGGGGCGGGGGTCAATTCCGGCTTCGCCGGGGCGGGCCGTTACGGCAGCGGGGCACACGCCGCCGCCGCGCAAGACTCGGCCGGAAACATCGCAACGCAAATGTACGGACAGGCATACGACGCGGACCAAAACAGAGCGCTTTCCGCCTGGAATACCGAGCGTGAGAACCAGATGCGCGGGATGATGTTCGCTCCGCAACTCGCCCAAGCCGACTACAGTGATTTGGCTGCGCTCTCGGAGGTCGGAACGGCGCGGGAAAATTATGACCAGAACAAAATAAACGCGGATGTCGACCGGTACAACTATGGGGCCTCACAACCCCTGAACGCTTTGCAGAACTATGCGAATCTAATTCAGGGGAATTATGGAATGAGCGGCTCCAGTACGTCCAGCAACAACTCAAGGAGCAACCCCTTGGGTGGCGTGCTGAGTGGTGCGGCTGCCGGGGGTGGTTTGGCAACCATGTTGGGGGCCTCGAACCCGTGGATTGCCGGGGCAGCCGGCCTTGGCGGACTATTGGGACTCTTTTAAGGAGTGAAGTATGACGGGGTGGTTTGATGTTTTCGGCACGGACGATGATGGAGCACAACAAAAACCTCAACAGCCGCAAGGCGGGTCGTGGTACTCGAATATCCCCGGCATGGCCGGGCTTGCTCCTGAACAGCAGCAATCTCTTGTCGGTTTGAGCCTGCTCAACGCGGCCGGGGCTATGAGTGAAGCCGGTAGACCGGGGCATGGCGGGGCAATGCCTGGTCTCGGCTCTATTCTCGGCGCCGGGGCGGCCGGGTTCGGAAATTCCGCCCTTCAGGGGGCACAGAGCGCGGCGAGACAGCAGCAGGCCGGTAAGCTGGCCGAGCAAAAGGCGCAGCTTGATACGGTCAAAGCGTGGCAGGAGCAGCAGAAACTTGGGCGCGAGATGAACGCCGATATGGCGCGAGGCCGGTATTTTCAGGGGCTTTCCCCTTCCGAGCGGATGCGGGCTGAGGCTGACCCGGAATCCTACTTTAAGAGTCTCAATCAGGGGCTTTCCGGGGAAGCGCAGAATCTAGCGGCCATACTCGGCAGAACTCCGACTATGCAGGAACTCATGAGCTACCGCGCAGATACGGCCGGAACAGAAGCCCTCGCCCGTGGCATGAATACGCCGCAGGCCGTCCAGCCCGGCGCGACGCTGGTTATTCCCGGCATGGCCGCTGGAAGCATGGGGATGAGCGCGGGGCCGCGCCTTTCCGTTCCCGATCTGTATCAACCTATGGTGGCGTCGGCGTCGCAACAGTATGGCGTTGAGCCGCAAACAATCGCGGCCATTCTTCAGACGGAAAGCAACTGGAACCCGAACGCGGTCAGCAAAAAAGGCGCGGTCGGGCTGGGGCAGTTCATGCCGGAAACAGCTCAGGATATGGGCATCAATCCGAAAGATCCGGTGCAGAGCGTCAACGCAACCGCGAAATACCATACGCAACTGTTGCAGGAGTTCGGCGGTGATTCCGCGCTTGCCCACATGGCCTATAACTGGGGCCCCGGGAATGTGCGAAATTGGATCAACTCCGGAGCAGATCCGGCCAAAATACCCCAGGAAACGGCAAAATACCTGAGCCGTATTGATGCCCTCACAAATGGGGCGCTCACCGGCGGCATGTCCACCGCTGCGGGACCGGCACAGGGCGGCGCGGAGGCATTGCCTCCCGGCGTGATTTATCAGGACACCCGGCCGACCGAAGCGCAAATCAAACGGGCGGAAGCCGAACAGCAGAAACAGGACGAAAAAGCTTCGCAGCAGAAGTATGCAAACGTTGTGCTTGAGGATATCGGCAGGGCAAAAAATCTCGCCCAGGATTATATGCTGATCCCCAATACCGGATGGGGGACCATCGGGCCGAATGTTTCCGGCAGCAAGGTCAGCGACCTGGAAAAAACGCTCAACTCCATCCGGGCCAACGTGGGTTTTGAACGCCTCCAGGAGATGCGGCGCAACTCGCCCACCGGGGGAGCCTTGGGCGCTGTTTCGGAACACGAAAACCGCCTGTTGCAATCCGTTCTCGGCAGCCTGGAGCAGTCGCAGAGCGAAGAGCAATTTATGCGTAACCTTGAACGCCTTGAATCCGTCTATGCGGACATCGTACACGGCCCTGGGAACTGGCAGCGAAATCAGGAGTCGGGCGCGGTAGCTCCGCGAACCGGAGGCCCGGCAGGCGAGAGAGCCGCCGCGATGACCGAGCTTCCTCCCGGCTTTCAACTGGTGCAATAGGAGCGAGACATGGCCGAAATCAAAGCCGGGGCGCTGGCCCGTGGTCCGCAAGGGCAATTCGTCCAGTTCGACGGGCAGACATGGAGCCCGGTACAGGTCGCGGAGAATTCGCAGACCGGGGAACGACTGGTAAACAACGGTTCCGGATGGTCCCCGTATGCAACGCCGCAGAGTGCCCATTCCCAACCGGAAGAGCGTTCCGCGTTTGAAACGTATGCATCCCGCCCGCTCGGGCTGACCGGCCGTGCCCTCGTTGAGGGGGTTGGGGGACTCGTTGATTTGGCCGGGGCTCCTCTTCGTGAGGGATTCAACGCCGTCAACGCATATCTTGGCGGCTCCCCGAACTATCTCCAACCGGCCGCGCCACTCATCGCGGACGCGCTCGGGATGCCGAAGCCGGAAACCGGCGCGGAGCAAATTGTCCATCAAGCCAGTACGGCCGTGGCCTCCGCCATCCCCACCTTTGGGGCCGGGCTCGCACTTCAGGGCGGGAAAATGGCGGCTTCGGCCGCGCCCTCTTTGGGCCGGGCCGCGGGGCAACTACTCACCGCCGCGCCGATCACTCAGGCTGTCAGCGCCGGAGCCGCCGGGGCCGGGGGTGAAATCGCTCGGCAAAGCGGAGCCGGGCCGGTCGGCCAGATTGCCGCCTCTCTAGCTGCCGGAATGACTCCGGCCGGAGTCCGCCCTGCCATTGCGGCGGTGGGCCGTCCCTTGCAGGGAGCGCGTACAGCCCTCGACGCTTTTACCCCAGCCGGGCGCGAGCGAATCGCGGGCAGCACATTGGGTCGCTTGGGGGGAGACAAAGACTCCGTATTGCGAGCGCTGGAGGCGAGTGGAGACGAGCTTGTTGCGGGGTCTCTACCCACCACAGCCCAGGTAACCGGAGATCGGGGGCTTGCGACACTGGAAAAAGGACTTGCTTCTTCGGGCCCTTCGGGAGCGGCCCTACAGGAACGCTATATTGCCCAAAACGCCGCGCGGCAAGAAGCTATGGACAGGGCGCTTTCTCAATCTTCGCCACTGGGAGGGGGACTCGGCGTTGACGAGGTCGGTCTGCGCATCCGAAGTGCTTATGACACGAAATACAATGCCGCAAAGGATACTACACGAGCTGCGTATGCGCGTATAGATCCGGAGGGCACGGCCTCATTCAGCCTTGAGCCGTTGGCGGAAAATTTCCGACGTAGCATTGGCGGGGGGCGGTATCAGGAGACGCCCTCACAGATTTCCAATTTCATGCGAAAAATCCAGACCGACATTGATGAAGGCGTGAACGTTGGGTACCGGGATTTGCAGGATATCCGCACGACACTTTCCGATATGGCTGAAACAGCCGCTCGTTCGGGCGATGCATCCTCCGGCCGTATCGCTCAGGCCATGAAGCGCGATCTTGACAACTATTTGGAAAACAGTGCGAGTATTCCGGCGGGGCGCAAGAGCGCTCCCCTCGCAAAACCTGGGAGCGCCGCTTACAGAGACGCTACCCGCATGGCGCAAGAGGCACTGCACAGTGATCCATACTATGAAGACCTCGCTTATCTCATGAAAGAGGGAATTAACAAGGATGCCGCCATTTCACTCATTGGAAAAGATGGAGTGAATGACCTTAACCGGGCCGCGCCCGGGTTGATTCGCAGAAACGGGCGGATTTCGCCGGATGTGGCGGCCGGCGATTTGGCCGGAGGTTCCGCTTATGGATATGGAGGTTCAGCTACAGAGGCCGCAAGCGGCGATGCCCTACTGCAAAGCCTTGTCGATCGACTTGGCCCGGGGTCTGGACGCTATCGTGTGGATTTGGCCCAGATGCGTGACGATATTTTGAGCTCACGGGGGAGCCCGCATACCGGTTTCAGCCCGCAGCAGGCGGACGCCTTTCGGGCCGCGAAGCAAGCGCGTATCATGCAGGGCCGCCGCTTTGAAAGCGGGGCCAATGAAGGAATGTCCCGTCGGGGAAATACATTGGAAGGACAGAGGATTCCCACAGACAAAGTCCCGGCGAACTATTTTCGCTCCGGCGTGTCCGGTGGGGATTCCATGCGGGCCTTTAATTTAGCTGTCGGTGATAACTCGCAGGCTCGCGAAGCCATGAAGGATTACGCGGTTTCTCAGGCGCGGGGAGTGGCCACTAAGCCAAACGGCAACATTGATTTAAATTCTCTGACCCGTTGGGCGAAAAATCACTATCCAGCATTAAAGCAGTTGGGGTTGGAGGATATCTCGGCTATGCCCAACATTCGGGCGGACATGGCTCGGGCACAGCGGGCGGTAGACTTGGCCGGAGTGCGAGGCAGCCCCACAGCGCAAAATCTGACCACCCAAGCAATTTTGGACAAGATGTTCAACCCTCAAGGTATAGGCAAAGGCGCTAATGGGGGGCGTGGCTTGTTGGCCTCGATCTTTGGCGGAATTCCGCGTTACGGGATGGAGCGACTGGGGCGAGCGGTTTACGGCCCGGCCAATGATGCTATCCAGGACATTCTTATCGATGCCTCACTTGACCCCAAGCTGGCCTTACGACTGATTCGTGATTCCGGATATGCTCCACTGACGCCTCTCTCGTCGATGATGAAAAAAAATGCCGTTCCGCGATTGGTCGGCGGACTTCTGGGGATGGTGGGGCAAGAGCCGGCACAGGAAAGGAAACGCCCGCAGCGCAAAAGAGGACAGAATAAATGAAAACCTCACTCCAATTCCATCCCATGACCTCGCCTCAAGCCCAGACCGCAAGCGTCTTTTTCGAGGGTCAAGCGCTGGTGGGCGGAAGCATGACGCCTTTTGCCCTGCAAGGGGCGGTGGATGGCAACGGCAGCCCGACCTTGATTGTGTCCGTGCGCACCGGGAAAGGGATTCGGCACTTTGCCGCCCCACTCGGGACTATGGCGGCGGCCGTGCTCGCGGGCATGGGAAAAGCCCCCGGCACGAATGTCGAGGGCTTGATGGAGGAAAGCGGGTGAGCTTAAGAAACCTTGCCCAGCACGCTGTTAACGGCCGAGGTCAGGGCCGAAAGCTGGTTGCCGATATTGATGTTGGTATCGGAGCCGCCGGAAGCGACCTTGCCTTGAGACAGAAGCAGCTTCAACAGCATGTTTTCCTGATCGGTTTTGCAGGCTTCTTTTTCCTGGTGCTTGATAAAAATCTCAAGCGCCTGTTTTTGGCCTTCGCAAGCCTTTTCCGCCACATGGTCAAGGCGGCCTTCAATGCGCCCCATGCGTATTTCGTTGCGCAGGTCATTGGAGTGCAGGGTGCGGGAAATGCCCTCAAGGGTTTCGCCGCAATGCCCGCCGTGAACCACCGGGCCGCAGTTGCCGCCCCAGCCGCCGAAACCGCCGCACCGGCCGCTCATCATGGCGCCCAGAATAAGGCCGTCGCCCCAATTTTCCATGTTGTCATCCTCCTCAAGTTCGTGGTGTTTCGCGTGATCCGCGCGTTCCGCATCCTCTCGCAGGTATCTTTTCACCTGCTCGCGGTTGCCCTCCGTGCCTTCCATAGCCTTCTCCTCCTTTGTTGAGGTTGGGCGAGCATACTTCATAGCCGCAGGGAACCCGACACAATGAGTAGTTTTGAGCAAATACGCACACGTCTGCTTAATAAGGTAGACAAACGGAGAGAGGAATTTACCCTCAAAGACGTATCTGTGGCCTGTGATGTCCATTACAACACGGCATGGAAATGGAGCCGAAGCGAAGGCTTCCCTATGCCGTTGCGTATTGGTCGGCGTCCGCGTTGGCTGGTGGATGATCTTGTCTGGTGGATGATGCGGGAGGAAAATTGAAAAAGCCCCGCCGAAGCGGGGCAATAGGAAACGTGATGGGGATGGCGCTACACCTTCAAGGTTTTTGCGAACCACGCGGCTTGCTTCACGCCGTCCATAAGATCCCCGAAGCCATCCCGGATTTTTCCCGTTCCGGCGCGTCGGGCGAACGACAGGGCGTTCATGCCGTGGTCGCGCAACCGCTCCGGTCCGACGGGCAGGCGGTCCAGAACCATTCGATACAGGGGCATGGCGATGCGGCGCAGTTCCCGATCAAAGGCGTTCAGCCGCTCGTACACGTCGTCGTCCCACTCGAGGAGCGTGGCCAAGAGCTTTTCCAATTCCATTTCCCAAAACGCCGGGGTGCCCGCAAGAACCACGTTGGACTCCATCCGGCCGAAAGGCAGGGTCTTGGGTTGGGCGGCGCACTCGTTGATGCGTTCCTGTACCCAGGCGCAGGCGTCTTTGATCTGGGGCACGGTCAGGGCGTCGACGCCCTCCACCCCGAAACGGGCGCTCACCTGCTTCCAGCACGTGCGGTAATCGAAGGGGGCCACACCCACCCATGCCGAGACCAGGCCGGAAAGCGCCTTGCGCTCGGGATCTGTGCGTTTGGAGAGACGGGGCAGGGGCGTGGGGGCGGCGGGCTTCACAACCCGGAAGAATGTTTCGACCAGCACATCGTAAATGGCCCAAGTCTCGTCGGATCCGATGGACTTGGCGTGCTGGAGAGCACCGCGCTCGGTGTAGAGGGTCAGATTGCGGATTTTCGGGGATATTTGTGAGTCGAAATTTTCGACGCACAAACGAAAATCCTTTAATTCATTGTTGGTTAGCGTGTAAAAATGCTTTCCTTCAATGAATCGACCTCGATTGTTGGCGAAGTTCTGCCGAATTTGTTTGGGATCGCACCCGTAGACTTGGGCCAGCCGCTCGGTTGTGATAGCCGGAGTGCCTTTATAGGTAATGGGCGGAAGGGAAACGGGGGACGGGGAGAAAAGGGAAGTCTGGGACATGAGGCACCTCTTTGAAAATTACTATTGGAGCCTCCTGAAATATGAAGCTCCGGGTGCTAGTAACCGTCAAAGAGCGGCGGGCTATTTCCCGTTGCCGGTATTATATTTCGCCCACACCCGGAGTCAAATGCGAATGAGATTATGCCCGAACACAGGGCAAAAGAAAAGCCACAATCTGACGGGGTGGGGCCGTCTTTGAGGAGTTACTAGCTCCGTAATCGACTCATACCAGAGTGTTTTTCGAAAGTCAATAACTAGTTGTGCCTTTCTATCGACAAAATACGGCAAAAGATCATCTTTAGCCGTGATCTTTTCCTGAAAAAAATGACCGGCAATATAATCATCAGGGCTGATATGAGAGCAGCAATTGGGATCTTCTTATTATGGTCAAGTGAATTAATAAAAATAGCTACAGCCAACGCGACGATGCCAATATACGCACAAATACACATGCCTATTATGGTTTTCTTCGGCCACTTCCACATCAGAAAGCAAAAGACTATTGCGCCAGCTGTACATTCCATCATCTACACCTCACAAACACATCCCGCTCCGCGTCCGCCCGGTACACCCCGAACATGAACCGCTCAGACTTGTTTTCATTCTGCCCGAGGACATCATAACCACGGCCGCCGCAGAGCTTCCCGGCAGCTTCCCAACAGTCCGCCAGGGTCAGGCCGTCGCGCTCGTTACAGGTAATGCGGTGTGCCGGCCTGCCATCCGGAGCCGTGATCTGCTTCACGGTCGGCGAACATCCGAACAGGCACACTCCAATAAAAATAAGTAACGCTCTTTTCATCTCTTCCTCCTTTTTTCTCCTTTTCTCCACTCTCCCCACAACGTTATCGATTTCCGTATAGGGTTGCAAGAAAATAGAAAATTTTCCATCGGAGGGACACATGGCGCGTGATTCGGTGAGCAAATGGAGCACCAACCCGGATGAAAATCTTGACGTGGGCAATATCAACATTGGGGAGAACTGCCCACCCAGCAACATCAACAACGCTTTGCGGGAGATAATGGCCGAGGCTCGGCGGGATCTCCTCGACAGCGCAACGGACAACGTGGCTATCGCCACTCCCTCGCAAAAGGGCCTTTTGGATGCATTGAGCGGTACAGCCGGCCAGATTGTGCGGGTGAATGAAGCCGGAACGGCTTACGAATGCGGGAGCTTAACTCCCGAGGTTCTTCCCCCCGCCACCGCCACGACCCTCGGCATCGTGAAGCCCGACGGCAAGAGCACATTTGTTGACGCGACCGGAACGCTTTCCGCCTCCGGCGTGCCGCTGCTGAGCATTTCGTGGGAGCTTTGCACGGCTGCGCTCCCCGGCAAGCTGAATCTCTCCCTGGATAACGACCTGTTGTCGCGCTCCGCATGGGTGGATGCCTGGGCCGAGATACAAGCCACGCGGGCGGATCTTATCCTGGACGACGCGGCATGGTTGGCCGAGGTGGCGGCGCAGGGAAGTTGCGCGAAGTTCAGCAGCGGCGATGGGAGTACCACGTTCCGGGTACCGTTGCTCCGGCGGGTGTATGCGCGGGCGGCCGATCCGGTATCCGGGCTGGTTGCGGGGATGTGGCAAGACTGCCAATTCGAAACCCACGCTCACTATATCGACAACAACGCCGGGACCGACAAGCGCATAACTTCGGGGACCGGCACCGGCCCAACCATGAACGGCGCTTCCGCCAACTGGAGCACAAATGCCAACGCGGCGGCTGTAATGGCCGGTTCTGCCGCAAGCGGAAGATCCGGCACGGAAACCCGACCCGTCTCCGTGGTCCTGACTCCCTACATGCAGATGTACGGCGTCACCACCAACGCCGGGGCGCTCGACATCGCGGCCCTGGCGCAGGGGGTGGCGACGAAGCTTGACGTGACGCGGTACCAGGACGACCGCGCGGCCGATGCCCCTTTTAAGGTGCGGGCCTGGGCTGTGGTGCAGACAAACTCGTCCACCATCCTGGCTTCTCAGGGGATCGCGGCGGCTACGCGAAGCGGCGGGACTGTGCGGTATACCCTTTCAACCCCTGCCCCGCACACCGACTATTTTGTATCCGGCTCTCTCAACATAAATGATGTGGCCGGGGCAACTCTTGGCTTTGTCATACAGGACTCGCGCGTATCCACGACGACAGGAAAAACCACCACCCAGTTTTCGGTTCTCGGGTGGCATAACTCCACCGCCATAAGCGGGCAACAGTGTGTCTTTGTGCTTTATTAGGAGGGCATATGTTTATTGCGCATATCGATGAGCGGGGCACTGAACACGTTTCCGGCCTGGGGAGTGGCGTTACCGCCGAGCAGGCCGCCGCCGCGATGGGGCTTGCGCCCGGCACGTGGCGGGAAATTTCCGACGCTGAGGCGGTCGCGCTATTGGCTCCCACCCTGGAAGAAGTCCGCGCGGCCGCTCTTGAAAAGCTCAAAGCCAAACGCCTTGCCGTGGAATACGCCGGGCCCCTGGTCGAGGTTGACGGCAGGGCGGTACGCTTTCCTTCGGAGATCAAAGACGAAACCCGCCTGAACTCCTTGGCCTTGAAGTTTACGAAGAATCCCGGCCTGACCGAGATCCCTTATTGGAAAGTGGCCGATGGCGTGTACGTAACAATGACCCCTGCGCTCGTGAAAACCGTACAGGATTCGGGTTTCGACCACATCAACGCAACGTTCTATGTCGAGGCTGTCAAGCGGATGGAAATCGAAGCTTGCGCCGATGCGGCGGCGGTGGAAGCGTGGCTCGCCGCCAATCTGGAAACGGGCTGGCCCGCCTGATGCCTCCCAACGGCTGCTCCGGCGGCATGGACGCCTTGGCCCGGTGGTGGAACAAGTATATCCGCCGGGCCGGGGATGACCGGCCGCTCGCGTTCACGGGCTGCTGCGATGAGCACGATTTGTTTTATAAGCAAGGCGGGAGCGGGAAAGACAGAGCTTTTGCCGACCGGATACTTCGCCGATGCATCACGGAGAACTTGAGACGGCGCGAGCGGGGCTGGTGGGTACGGCTGCATGTGCCGTGGGTGTTCTGGGCAGGGGTCCGCTTGGGCGGGTACTGGTTTTGGGGGAGGGGGTGAATCAAAATCAATTGGTGATTTCATTGGTGACCATGTTGGCAATGTCAATATTTTACACTCTGAATATACCACCAATCGGCAGTATATAAGCCAATTTTGTTGCATCTGTTTTGCATATAGCACGACTGGAAATCGTGTGTACCTTTACGGGTACCGAGAGTTCAAATCTCTCCCTCTCCGCCAGGATTTACGGTAACACCGCCAAGTTATGACAATAGCTTGGCGGTGTTATTTTTGTCTGACGGCGACGGAAAGCCCCGTACATGCCGGCGTACATACTGTTTTTGGAAGATCTGAAAAAGGGAGCGTGAAAGCGGACACACTCTCGCGACACCAATTTGCCGCGGGCATCCGGTATGCCCTCTTATCAACGCTTCCCTGGATGCGCCTGCCCTGTGTTTTCACCTTCCCGTTTGCTCCGGTTCCTCATCAATGCGCACGGGGAGCAGCTCAAAGGGAATGCCCTGACGAAACAGGCGGCGCTGCAGGCTGAAACTTTGGTAGTTATGCAGCAGTCGGTCAAACAGGGAGTCTTCCTTGAACACCAACTGTCCGCCAAAAAAGACGGAACGCGGGTGGGCCTCGTGCAGGGCCGGGGCCAGATTCATAACTTCTTCCACCACATCCGTTCCCACGGCCCATACGGCTTCGGCGCTGAATCCTTCTTTTTCCACCAAGGCGACATACTTGCCGGCGTCCGCAGCCAGGCGGGCTTTGAGGGCTTCCAGATCTTCCGGTTTGCGGAACACTCCTGCATCCACCACGCCGACCTGGATGAAGATGAAATGGTGAAAGGCGCGGCCGTGATAGCTCAAGAGAGAGCGCAAGGCATGAACACCAAGGCCGTTATACCCGCCCACGAGCATGATGGCGGTACGGTCCATGCGCGAAACGGAAGGCGGGGGTATGTCTCTTGGGGGCGCTTCGAACCGGTGCATCTCGGGTCTGTACGCGTCGGCGGCCTCCACAGGCAGGCCGAAGGCTTCAGTGCGGGCCACGAGGGGGGCGAGCTGCTGAATTCTACGGCCCACGGCGTCATAATGGCGACGGATGCCCAAGGCCAGAAGCACCAGTACAGACGTGACCACGAGGGTAATCCACCCGCCTTCATGAAATTTGATGATGATGACCGAGCACAAAATGGAGGCCGTTACCGCCAGCCCGACGCCGTTGACGGCCAGCTTGCGCCGCCGGCCGGGGGTGCCCGCCCGCGCCGCCCACCAGTGGCGGACCATGCCCGCCTGCGAGAGCGCGAAGGTGAAAAACACGTTGATGGAGTAAAGCACAATGAGGTGCGCTACGGAACCGTTTGATACCAGCATGAGCACCAGAGCGGCGGCGCTGAAGCAAAGGATACCGTTCTGGGCGACAAGCCGGTCGGAAAGCATGGAAAAGCGTGTGGGCAGCCAGCGATCCAGAGCCATATTGGACATGATTCGCGGACCGTCCAGAAAGCCCGTTTGCGCGGCGACAAAAAGCAGCAACGCCTCGGAGGCCAACGTGACCAGGACGAATCCCCGGCCGAAAGCATCGGGCCAACCGGCGGTCATGGCTGAGAGCAGGGTGGCGTTCAGGGTTTTGCCGGGCTCCGGCCGCACGTTGAAGAGAACATAGGCTATCATCAGCCCGAGCACGGTGACGGCCAAAGACGCCGCCATATAGAGCATGGTGCGTTTACCGGTCCGGGCTTTGGGCTCGCGCAGCATGGGCAGGCCGTTGCTCACCGCCTCAATGCCGGTGTAGGTGCCCGCGCCCATGCTGTAAGCGCGCAGCAGCAGGGCGAAAAAGCCGAGCGTCCCGAGTTCCGCGTGGCTGCTCCGCACATCATCGGCAAGCCGGGCCACAACGGCGGGACCATCCGTGGCGTGCGAGATCAGCGCGTAGCCGATGGCGAAGGCATGGGAGAACACAAAGACCAGAAAGACGGGCAGCAGAAACCGCACGGACTCCTTCACGCCGCGCAAATTCAGTATTGTCAGCAGGATGATGCCGAAAATGGCCGTGGGCACCTTCCATATCCGCATGTCCGGCGGCAACATGCTGAAAATGGCGTCGGCTCCGCCGGCGATGGACAGGGTGATGGTCAACACGTAGTCGATGATCAACGCGCAGCCGGAAAACATGCCCACTTTGGGGGACAGCAGGCGCGAAGCTACGAAATATCCGCCGCCGCCATCGGGAAAAAGCTCGATGATCTGGGAATAGCTTGCCGCGATAATAAATATGGTGGCAGTGGTCATCAATCCGACCAGGATGCCCAGAGAACTGTGCCGACCGAGAGTGGCAAACGCTTCGGCCGGGCCGTAGCAGGATGAGGAAAGCCCGTCCGCCCCCAGGCCGGCCCAGGCAAAGAAGGCGATGAGGGAGAGACGGTGGAAAAGCGAGCGATCCGCAAGATTGACTCCCTCGCCTATAAGTGCCTCTTTTACTTTACGGCTGAGCCGAGGAGAATCTTCATTGTCCATGATGCAGCCACCTTGCGGAGGTTCAGTTACGGATTTCCATGCGGCAATCCGTACACAGGCCATTGCCCCCCGTGTCGCCGCGCACCGGCGGGAGTGGCCGAAAACCATTCAGAAGCGCCGAGTATCGGCTCTTTTCCCCTCTGTTGCAAGGTTCTTAGCATCAGCCCGTGGCAAGGCCTTGCGCCTCTCTTTTCTTCTTGACTTTAATTCAACCATTGTTGAATAGTCATCCAATGAAAACACACGCCGCCGCCGCTATTTTTGAGGTTCTGGCATCCGAGGCCCGGCTCGCCATCTTCCGACTCCTGGTCAAATACGCGCCGGCCGGCCTTATTGCCGGGGAGCTCGCCCGGCTTGCCGGCATCCCCAAGACCAACCTTTCATTTCATTTAAAGGCCCTTGTCCATAGCGGCCTTGCCCATTTGGAACGCCAAGGGCGCAACACGCGCTACAGGGCCAACGTCCCATTGATGTTGGAAACCATCGCCTACCTGACGGCCGAGTGCTGTTCCGGCGCCCCGGAACAGTGCCGGGCATACCGGGCCGCCGGTGGCGTTGCGCCGGAATTTCTGCCCGCCTGCTGCGAAGATAAAAAACCGTAACGCGGAGAAGCATTCATGAGCATACCCGATAAAAGCGCGTCAAGCGAAGTCGTCAGAGACACCGTCCGCTCCGGCTACGCGGCCATTGCCGTGGGGCAACGGCCCTGCTGCTGCGCAAGCCCTCGCAGCGGCCACGCCGACCCCGCCCGGCTGGCCGAAGCCCTGGGCTATGATGCGGAAAGCCTCGCCAAACTGCCTGAAGGCGCGAACATGGGGCTCTCCTGCGGCAACCCCGTCGCCATCGCGGCCCTGAGGGAAGGCCAAACGGCGCTCGACCTCGGCAGCGGCGGCGGTTTCGACGTCTTTCAGGCCGGAGAGAAGGTGGGCGCCTCCGGGCGGGTCATCGGCGTGGACATGACCCCGGAAATGCTTGCCAAGGCCAGGAAAAACATTGCGCAATACCGGCAACGCACCGGCCTGGACAACGTCGAATTCCGCCTCGGGGAGATCGAACATCTCCCCGTGCCGGACGCCTGCGTCGATGTGGTGCTCTCCAACTGCGTCATCAACCTTTCTCCGGACAAAGCTCAGGTCTGGCGTGAAGTCTTCCGCGTGCTCAAGCCCGGCGGCAAGGTGTCCGTCTCCGATCCGGCCTTACTCAGGCCATTACCGGATGAAATTCGAAAAATGGCGGCGGCTTTGGTCGGGTGCGTGGCCGGGGCCGCTCTGGTGGAAGAAACCCGAGCCATGCTGGAGCACGCCGGCTTTACCTCCATCACCCTGACCCCCAAGCCCGAATATGTGCGGAACATGCAGGACTGGAACGACCCCCTGTATAAACAGAGGGCCGACGCGTTGCCGCAAGGCGGGGAAATGGCGGACTACGTCGTCGGTCTGTCTATTGAAGCCCGGAAGTAGCGCGCGGTGTCCCACGCGGGCTGCCTTTTCCGAGGCGGCGGGCGCGGTATGGTTACCGTCGCCTCCCCGCCCTTGCCGGCCGGGCGAAAAAAATGCACAAAAGAAGGTCGCCGGGAGTTTGCCCCGGCAATGCTTTTGTCACCGCAACACACTGCCTGAGGATCAATGAGCGCAACCCGCACCGCCTACACCGATTCCCTCCGTTTTTTCGGCTCCCGCACCCCGCACGACCTGATCGCCGAGTTCGGCAGCCCGCTGTACGTTTACAATGAGGGCATCCTGCGCCGTTCCTGCCGAGAGATGCGCGATCTCGCCCGCCTGCCCGGGTTCAAGGCCTCTTACTCCACAAAGGCCAACGCCAACCCGCACCTGCTGCGGATCATCCGGGAAGAAGGCCTCCACGCCGACGCCATGAGCCCCGGCGAACTGGCCGCCCTGCGCCTGGCCGGGTTCAGCCGCGACGAGATTTTTTACGTCTGCAACAACGTTTCCCGTGAGGAGCTCGCCGTGGCGGGCAGAGAAACCGCCCTGGTCGGCGTGGACTCCCTTGACCAACTGGAACTGTTCGGAGAAGCCAACCCAGGCGGCCGGGTCATGGTCCGGGTCAACCCCGGCATCGGTGCGGGGCATCACAAAAAGGTCGTCACCGCCGGGAGCGACACCAAGTTCGGCGTTCTGCCCGAAGAATTTCCGCGGATGCGGAACATCCTCGAGCGGCACAGCCTGAGCCTGAAGGGCTTGAACCAGCATGTCGGCTCCCTGTTTCTGGAACCGGCCCCCTACCTGGAAGCCGCCGCCACCCTCCTGGCCCTGTCCGAGGAGTTCGCCGACCTGGAGGTTCTCGACTTCGGCGGCGGATTCGGGATTCCTTACCGCAAGTACGACAACGCGGCCCGCCTGGATGTGAAGGCCGTGGGCCGCGCCCTGGAGGATCTCGTTCTGCCCTGGGTGGAGAAAACCGGCTACGCCGGGAGTTTCATCACCGAGCCGGGGCGCTATGTGGCCGCCGAGTCCGCTCTGGTTCTCGGCACGGTACACGCGGCCAAGAACAACGGCTCGGTCCGCTACGTGGGCACGGATCTCGGCTTCACCATTCTGGCCCGGCCCATGCTGTACGATTCTTTCCACGATCTGGAAGTGTACCCGGCCGACGGCTCGGCCCGCGACATTCTGCGCCAGACCGTGGCCGGCAACATCTGCGAATCCGGCGACATCCTCGCCCATGACCGGGACATCCCCGAGTGCCGCAAGGGCGACATCGTCGCGGCCCTCGACGCCGGCGCCTACGGCCACTCCATGAGCTCCAACTACAACATGCGTCTGCGCCCGGCCGAGGTGCTCATCGGCGCCGACGGCGCGGCCCGCCTGATCCGCCGCCGCGACTCCGTGGAAGACCTGCTGCGGGTTTATCCGTAAGGTTCCATCGCGTCACCGCCTCTCGGGCGGATAAAGGCCCCGTCCTCCCAAGGAGCGCGGGGCCTTTGTTGTGTGGGGCGCCGCCTCGAAGCCCGGCTCACTCCGGCTGCGGATTTCTTTCTTTACAAAGGGCGGGAAGCGGGGTAACCGGGAAGAAACTAGGGGAGCCCGCACGGGCTGAGAGTGGGAACGGTTCCCAGACCCTTTGAACCTGACGCAGGTCATGCTGCCGTAGGGAAAGTTGCCGTGAAGCAGATCCATCCGCGTTGTTTTCGCTCATTCGGCTGAAGCGCGCGGATTTTTTGCGCCCTTATTCCGGCATTCCGCCTTTCCGCTCCGCAGGACCGCGTCCCGACCTTTCCAGGCGGGCCATGCCCGCTGCAAGGAGGATGCGCCATGTCGTTGATTGCCCGGAATTCCGTCCTGAAAACCCTGCTTGAGCATCTGCCGGAGGCCGCGCTCGAAGGCCTGCCGGAAGCGACCGTCCGCGCCGGCATCGACGCCGGAACGATGGTTCTGCTCGGCAACCCGTCCCATCCGAACCTGCGGCCCACGCTCGTGGGCAGGCCCGCCTCGGTGAAGGTCAACGCCAACCTCGGCACCTCACCGATGAAAAGCTCGGCCGCCTGCGAAATGCGCAAACTCGCCGCCGCTCTGGAGGCCGGGGCCGACACGGTGATGGATCTTTCCATCGCCGGAGATCTCAGCACCGTGCGCCGGGCCATGCTCGCGGCCTGCCCCCGGCCTCTCGGCACAGTGCCCCTGTATGCCGTGGCCCAGAAGTACATCGCGGCGGGCAAGGATCCGGCCGGCTTCTCTGTGGACGAGCTGTTCGACGAGGTCGAGCGCCAGGCCGAGCAGGGCGTGGACTTCATGACCCTGCACTGCGGCATCGACGCCCGCGCGGCCCGCTGGGCCGAGGAGGAGCGGGCCCTGGGCATCGTCTCGCGCGGCGGTTCCATCCTGGCCCGCTGGATGCGCGAGCGCAACAAGGAAAACCCTCTGCTGGAAAACTATGACCGGCTGCTGGAGATCGCCCGGGCCCACAACGTGACCCTTTCCCTCGGCGACGGCCTGCGCCCCGGCGCGGGCTGCGACGCCGGAGACGCGGCCCAGTGGGAAGAGGTGATCCTGCTTGGCAGGCTGGCCGCCCGGGGCCGCGCCGCCGGCGTGCAGTGCATGATCGAGGGCCCCGGCCATGTGCCCCTGAATGAGGTCGAGGCCCAGATCATCGGAGTCAAGCGGCTGACCGGCAACGCCCCCTTGTATGTGCTCGGGCCGCTGGTCACGGACGTCTCGCCGGGCTACGACCATATCGCCGGAGCCATCGGCGGCGCTCTGGCCGTTCGGGCCGGGGTGGATTTCCTTTGCTACTTGACCCCTGCCGAGCACCTGACTCTGCCGGACAGAGCCGACGTCACGGCCGGGGTCATGGCCTCGCGCATCGCGGCCCAGGTAGGGCAGGCGGCATTGGGCGATTCCGCCGCCCTGGCCCGCGAAGCGGCGATGGCCAAAGCCCGCAAGGATCTGGACTGGGCGGCCATGAAGCGGGCCGCCCTGGACCCGGCCAAGGTGGACGAGCGCCGGGCCGAGCACGCCAAAGAAGAGGTTTGCGCCATGTGTGGCGAGTTCTGTGCGGTCAAGATGCTGCGCAAGACGCCCCCGGCGGCATAACCTCCGCTGAGGGAAGAAAAAAGGCATGGTCCCTGCAGGGCCATGCCTTTTCTTTACAGCATCATATTTTTTTCTTTTTGGGCCGCCCGGCCTTCTTCGGATGTATGTCCTCCTCGGAGGGCATAGCCCAATCCTTCGGCATGAGTGCGTCCACTTGGCTCACCAACTCTCCTGCATCCATGCCTAAAGCCCGCGCGAGCAGGATTACGGTGGAAAGCTGCGGTTCCCGTTTGTCATGCTCCAACAGGCTGAGATAGCGAGCGCTACGGCCGGTCAGCTTGGCGAGACGATATTGCGTGACGTTGCGCTCTTTTCTCGCCGTAATCAGGACTGCCCCAAACGGGCAGAGAGGCTTCTCTTTCATTCCGACTCAATACAAGAACCCATTGCCCATAAAATAGCTGATCAATTGATCTATTATATTTAATATGGTAAGAAGAGACAAAAGGGTGCAGTCCAATGCGATCAGCTCTCCAACGTCTTTTCAATGCAGCGGAATGCCGTACACAGATGGCTCTCGCTCAATTCCTTGGAATCCGCCAATCATCCGTATCCGATGCGCAAAAGCGCGGGGTAATCCCCGCCGAATGGCTGCTCAAGCTGCTGCGGAAAAAGGGAGTGAGCCCGGACTGGGTGCTCACGGGAGAAGGATCGCGCTTTTTGCTCCCCACGCGAAGGGGAGAAGCGCCGCCGGTTGTATACACCGTCGAGAGCCGGCCGCCGGAAACATGCTCGACGCAGGAGCTTGTGGACGAGTTGGTCCGGCGTTCGCTGCGAAGGCCGGCGCGGCAAAACCCGGCGGAGGAAACAGGCGCGGACCGGCCTTGACAGAACGGGACTCCGGAGAGACATATCCGGGGGGGACAATCCGCCTTCCGGCGCCGACCGGCCATGCCGGCATGGCCATGCCAAGCATCTCGGCGGAATCTTTCTGGAAATGCAAGGATGGCACCATGCAGACGGCAACAGCCATACCGGCGCCGGGCATCCCGGAACGCCCCCAGATGAAGGTGCTCGGAGCGATCAGCCTCTCGCACTTTCTTAACGACACCACGCAGTCGCTGATTCTTTCCATCTACCCGCTGTTCAAGGCCAATTTTTCTTTGAACTTTCTGCAGATCGGGCTGATCACCCTGACCTACCAGGTGACCGCCTCTCTGCTGCAACCGCTCATCGGCCTGTACACCGACCGGCACCCCAAGCCCTATTCGCTGCCGGTGGGGATGGGGTTCACGCTCTGCGGCCTGCTGCTGATGTCCGTGGCCGACACCTACCATATGCTGCTTCTGGCCGCCGCCCTGGTGGGGACCGGTTCCTCCGTGTTCCACCCGGAATCGTCGCGCGTGGCCCGTATGGCCTCGGGTGGGAGCTATGGCCTGGCCCAATCGCTGTTCCAGGTCGGGGGCAACATGGGCTCGTCGGCCGGCCCGCTCCTGGGCCTGGCTTTGGTCATGCCCTATGGGCAAGGCAGCCTGGCCTGGTTCGCCCTGGTGCCGCTGCTGGCCATTATGGTCCTGGTCCGCATCGGTGTCTGGTCGAAAGTGCGGCTAGGCCGGCTCGCGGCCCGCACTGGAGCGCGGATCCCGGCGGCGGCCTTCCCCAGGCCCGTGGTGGCGCGCTCCCTGGCCGTCCTGCTGCTGCTCATCTTTTCCAAGTACTTCTACTTGGCCGGGATCAACAGCTACTTTATCTTTTACTTGCAACACAAATTCGGGATTTCCGCCGAGTCCGGGCAACTGCACCTGTTCCTTTTCCTTTTCGCCGTGGCGCTCGGCACCCTCATCGGCGGGCCGGTGGGCGACCGCGTGGGCCGTAAGCTGGTCATCTGGGTGTCCATCTTGGGGGTGAGCCCCTTCACCATCCTGCTGCCGTATGTGGACCTCTTCTGGACCAGCGTGCTGAGCTTCATCATCGGCCTTGTGCTGGCCTCGGCCTTTTCGGCCATCGTGGTCTTCGCCCAGGAGCTTCTGCCCGGCCGGGTAGGCGCCGTAGCGGGCCTGTTTTTCGGGCTGTCATTCGGCATGGGCGGCGTGGGCGCGGCGGTGTTGGGCGAACTGGCGGACTCCTTCGGCATCGACTTCGTCTACACGATCTGCTCGTTCCTGCCCCTGCTCGGGCTGCTGACGATCTTTCTACCGGATTTGAAGCCGTTGGATAAATCACGAGGGTAATGACGGGGAACATCCACTCGGATCAACAGAAAACCGCCGGGTTGCATGATTGCAACCCGGCGGTTTTTGAAATCCTGGCGGAGAGGCAGGGATTTGAAATATATCTATATTTATTTGAAATTATTTATTTTACTAGGATGTTGAAGAAACCTTACCCAGAAAAATACCCAGAGAAACTTTTTCCAATTTTTTTGTTTTTTATTATACAGGTCTTTCGTGATGGTCAGCAACGCCTTGGATTTTCGCATATCGAGGTCATTGATGAATAGAAAAAATCTTGGCGCATTGCTGCTTTGCGTTCTGGCGCTATTTGGATGCAACCGCGAATCTTCCTCCGGAATCGAGTGGACAGCCGAGGAAGCGGTGACCATAGCTGAACGCTTACAACGCGAAGCCGCAGACTCGCAATATCAGGAAGCGATGACGTATTATCTTTCGGAAGATTATGGAGAGGCTCAAAAACGCTTCGCCCACCTGGCCGGGGCAGGCAACTCCATGGCGGCCTTCTATGTATGGAAGTGCAATCCCTTGGGCCATGAAACGGCTCAGTTGCGGGAAACATCTGAGCAGGTCATCTTCATGGCTTGGCCGCGCAAAGATCCTTCAAGCGGGTATGAGTATACATCTGTGGCGACTTTCCCCTTTTTACTCCAAGCGGCCAAATTGGATAACCCCTACGCCATGAGCTTTTTGAACGAAAACAGCACCGATGAAAAGAAGGACCGGCAGGCCAGGGCTGTTTCCTATTGGCGAATAAGGGCACGCGAGGCCAATGATGGCGATGCATGGTATTGCTTGGCCCTGGTAGACACATCGGATTCCGAGGAGGGCCGCTACAGACTCCGTGAGTATTTTTTTAAAGGCACTCTTGCCGGCTCAGAAGCTGCAACGTACGCCTTTATACATAACAAGGAAGAATTGGAAATCTTACGCACTGAAAAACGGTATGAGCAATTGCGAAAAGACTACCCACATTGGGAAGAGCAATATTTTACAGCGCTTAAAAAACTGGCGGACGAAGGACACCCCTTCGCGCAATTCCGGTATAGCGAGCTCAAGGATGATGAAAGTTATCTGGAACTTGCTGCGAACCAAAATCTCTACAATGCATGGTGGACGCTGGCGACTTATTATGCCGTAGGCTGAACAGAGCGTTGCGAAACAAAAAGCACTGCAAAAAAGCTTCAGTTATGCGTAATGTCTCACTTTTATACAGATTTTGGCGGCATTATGAATATAATGAAGGGTGCAACTCTATAGCGTATGATTTCGCTACAGAAGAAGAATGCAAATCTGGAAAAAACTCCCAGCAACTCCGCATTACCCAGGAAGAATATGCCCAGATCGTCAAATATGCTCAAGAATGGTTGCGTCAAAACAAATTCACCTTCTTTGCCCACCCATTATCTCGGCCTGGTTTTTAGCACAGCCATGGGAGACCAGTTATGGCCGTTTGTACAGAAAAAATTTTGTTCATCCGGCTTCGGTCATTGATAATTGATACTCTCTAAAATGAAAAAACGAATCCTCCGCATATCCGGCACAGCTCTTTTGCTGCTCGCCCTTTTCTCGGCTTATCACCTGGGCCTGCTGCACCGCGCCGCGTTCAAAATAGCCACGGCAACCGGCATTGAGTGGGGAGAATCCTCCCCGCAAACTATCAGCCTTTATTTTCCCCGCTGGGCGTGTGGTGGCGGCATGCCGCCGTATCTTTTGGTGGAGACGGACGATGCTGCGACAAGCCCGATGGTCGGCAGGCATATCCGGGGCGGCGGTTTGGGCTACGACGACATTGGTATAGATTTTGGGGAACACTTTTTTGTTGTATGCCGTGGCCGTTTCAAAAACACCCTTGCCATGCTCATATGGGAACACCAAATGATCCATGGCGAGGAAGGCTGGTGCGATGAAGACTTCCCCGCAACCGGCGGGTGTTTTTTCCAGGCGGATTCCTGCGAACCGGTGGAGCCGTCCCCGGAACAATCTTTCAAGATTCGCGAGTTGATGAAGGCGTACGAGGACGAGCCGGAATAAGGCAGGTTTTCGCGTTGAGCCGTCAGGCGAATAAGCTCTTCCCCGATGGGCCGGTCGGGAAGTTGTACCAAAGGTACAGTACTTCCCATGTCCGGCCATCAATTTTCAAGGCCAAATGTTGCAGGAAGTTGCCGATTGTGGCTGGCGTCATAAAACGGGCGTTTCGGCAACAACCGGCAATAATGCGCAACAGTAGGCATCTTCCGGTAACTACCGGCAATATTCGGTACCATCGGGCAATTTGGAAGTTGCCTTTCAGTGCTCGGAAAAACGAAAGGGGCGGCGTGGCGTTTGCGGGTGACACCCCACAAAAATGTCGCGCTGCAAACGTCGTGACGCCCCGGCAAGTCAGGCAGTTCTATTTGGGTACTTCAAGGCGCTTCACGGCAGGATCAACACTCAAAAGAGTCATCTGGTGGATCGCTATGGCGTTCAATCTGGTAAGCCTGTCCGATTGCGGCAAGCCTTCCTTGATAAACAGAGTGTTGAGATTTTCCAGATTGGAGAGGCAGACGAGTTGTGCGGAGGTGGCGTAATCCCGCACGTTACCACCTTTCTCCGGGTTCTTCTGTCGCCATTCCGCTGCGGTCTGGCCGAAAAGAGCCACATTCAGAATATCCGCTTCCGTGGCATACACCATGTTGGCGTGGGCGGGTGTGACCGTTTCCGGAATAAGATGTTCTTTGATGGCGTCCGTGTGGATGCGGTAGTTGATTTTAACAAGGTTGCGCTTGATGTCCCAGCCGAGTTGGCGCTGTTCCTCGTCTTTGAGGCGTTGAAACTCCTTGATGAGATAGAGCTTGAACTCCACGCTCAGCCAGGAAGCGAACTCAAAGGCGATATCCTTGTGGGCGTAAGTTCCGCCATATCTCCCCTTCTTGGAAACGATGCCCACGGCATCAGTCTTTTCAACCCACAATTTGGGCGTAAGCGCGAAACTGTTCAGCCCCGCCTGATTTCTAAATCCATCGAATTCGATGGATTTAAAGTCTGGGTTGTTTAGCTGCTCCCAAAGTCCAAGAAATTCAATGGTGTTTCTGTTTCGCATCCAGTTCTGGATGATATAATCAACCCGTTCCACGTCCCGATAACGGGCCATATCGGTCAGACTGATATAATCTTCGTCCTTGCAGGAATAGTATGAAACCGCAGTATCCAGAACCGTTATCTTTGTCATATATCATCCTCGTTTCCAACAACTATATTGGAGAGAATCGGCTGCGGCAAGCGTTGTACTTACGCTGCCGCTTTCCGTGTGGCTTGTTCGCGTAGCGAGTCGAGATTTAGCATAAGCTTGCATCATCTCCCGGCGTTGCGGTAAAAGCTGCGCCTTGTCATATGCCGCTTTGGCTGCGTCCCGTTTCAGGGTATGCGAGAGTTGCAGATAGATTACATCATGCGGGAAGCCTAATTCTTTGAGTAGAGTTACCGCCATGTACCGGAAGCCATGCGAGGTGAATAGACACCAAGAGAAAGCATCTGCTCCTTGCCCTCAAAGAAGTATCGCACCCTCCAACGCTTGCTGGTTTCCGTGACTTCCAGAAACAGGCCGTTGCCGTCTGATAGGCGGACGAGCTTAGCCTTGCCTGTAGCCTTGTTGAGTTTGGGCTTTACCGCTTCAATTCCCTTGATAGTCAAGGCCATTTCGCCGCCTCCTGTTGGGATGGGTAACTTTTTTCGGGTGAACTCGCTTCCAGCATTATACCCATGAAGTTACCCAGACAAGAGGCAGTTTTTATTAGTCTTCGCTATACATCGTTAGACAAAAGAAAGTCCGGAAATCATTTCCTAGCAATGATTTCCGGACTTTCTTATTCAAGCTTAAACAAAATTCTGGCGGAGAGGCAGGGATTTGAACCCTGGATACAGCTCAACACCGTATACTCCCTTAGCAGGGGAGCGCCTTCGGCCGCTCGGCCACCTCTCCGGGCAAGGCGTCGGAACGCCCCGCAAGCGCGCTTTATAGTCCGCCGGGAATGCGCTGTCAAGCGTTTGCGTATCTCTTCCGAACCCGCAGAATCAAAGCGGGCGGGAGAAACGCTTCTCTCGCCCGCCGCTGTTCTCATCACTCCGTCCCTACGACTGCCGCACTCTCTTGCCGCAGTGCGGGCAGAAGGTAAAGGAGTCGGAAGGCAGGGGCTTGCCGCACTTCTCGTTGGCGCAGCAGCTCGGCACCGGGCCGAGTTCAAGGATCAACTCGCCCTCCTTGACCGGGACCATGCGCTTGTTTTCCCGGAAGTCCGCGGTCTTGAGCACCCGCTTGACCACGCCGTCGCAGGGGGCCAGGACGGCCTTTTCCTGCTTCATGATCGAGATGTTGAAGATCTCCTCGCCTTTTTTGACGATATCGCCGGGGGCCACGTACATGACCCACAGGTCGCCGGTATTGGGCGCGGCCACGTGGCAGTCGTTGTTCGGGTCGGCCATGGGCACGCCGGTCTTGCCGCCGGCCGCCGTGGGCGCGGCCACCTGCACTTCGGTGCTCATGATTTCCGAGTCCAGGGAGTAGCGCACCACGGAGACGCCGTTGTCGTCCGGGCTCTGGATGCGCAGCAGGCTGAACTGGTGCGGCTTGCCGTTGGAGTCGTTGAACCAGAGTTCCTCACCCGCCCGCAGGCCCTCAAACCAGACGGCCAGGGGCAGGTTGTTCGGGTTGCCGAACTTCTGGCGGAACTCGATGGTCTTCAAGGCGTCCGCCGGGTGGTTCACGTACATGAGGAACTCATCCTCGGTGGGCTCGCGGTGGATGCGCTCGCGCAGGGCGGCGCGCTCGGCCTCGAAGTCCATAGGCTCCAGAAACTCCAGGGGAGACTTCTCGGTGCGCTTGGCCACGGCTTTTTTCCAGTCGATGCCGAAAGCGCTCTGATACACCCAATCCGGCGGGAAGCCGAGGGGCAGCTTGCCGAACCGGCCGAGCAGCAGATCCCGGAAGGCGTCGTTGCAGTCCTGATACAGGGCCAAGCGGGCTTCCTTCATTTCCGGAGAAAGTTCATCGTCGGGCTTGCCGGCAACGGTTTCCATCACTTCCAGCAGGTATTCCACCTCGGCCTCGCCGCCGCGCTTGAACGCGGAGGTAATGGTCAGAAAGGCCGTGTTCCAGGTGATCTGCGAGCCGGGGGTCACGTCATGGTAGTAGACGATCCGGCGCGTTCCGGCCAGGAAGCGAAGCATGTAAGGCAACAGGTGGATGTACCCCTGTTTGAGCGCCCCTTCCTGCGACGAGGAGGTGGCCCCGCCGGGCATACCGTGGCTGACCACGTCGTAGTCCGTGCCCTGGAAGAAGGGCGCTGCGTATTTATCGTAGTAGGGAATGATCTGCTTGAGCACAAAGTTGCAGTCGCGGATGGCCTGGCGGTTGAGCTTCACGGTCAGGCCGCGCTCTTCCATGTAGGCGGCTGTAGCCAGAACGTCGCCCTGGCCGTACCAGCGCGAGGCCGAGCCGATGGATGTGTCCACGATATGCGTGCCGGCCACGGCCGCCTCGACCACGGTGGGGATGAACAGGCCGTCGGTGAAGTGGCGGTGGTAATGCAGAACCAGATCCGGCCACTTCTTGCGCAGGGCCGTGACCAGTTCCCGCATGAAGCTCGGGGAGCAGTTGCCCGCCATGTCCTTCAGGCCCAGGATGATCAACCGGGTCGCCTCGGTGGGCGTCACGCCCATGATCTTGGCCGACTGGCGGATAATCTGCGCGGCCACGTCCAGGTAGTGGTCCACGGTAAAATGCGGGGCCGGGGTCAGGGAAATGGCCGGCTCGAAAACCACCCCGCGGGTGTTCAGGACCACCTCGGCAAAGGGCTTCATGTTTTCCACATGGTTCAGGAAGTCGAAGCAGCGGATGACGTGGTATTCCCCGCAGATATTCTCCGCCATACGCTGCATGAGGTTCTTCGGCTGCGGTTTGTAGCCGAGCACGTTGGTGGAGCGGATCAGGATCTGCTTCATGGTCTTGGGGGCCACCCGGTTCAATTCCCGATCCTCAAAAAACGGCGAGGTCATGTTGGCCATCATGTTGACGTGGAAATGCGCGCCGCCGCCGGACTCCAGCGAGAAAAAGCCGCAGTTGTCCAGGTACGGGGCCACAAGCAGATCCTCGGCCAGGCGGAAGCGGTTGCCGCTGTTGGACTGCGTGTTGTCCCGGCAGATGGTGTCGCAGAAGTGCACGTACTTGGAGTCGCGCACGAAATCGAGCAGGGCCTTTCTGTCGCCCCGGGGGTACGGGGAGGGCAGACGCTTGAGCGATGAGCCGATCTTGGGCAGAGCAAGCTCAAACTGCGGCACACGGGGGGAGTCCGCGCTGCGATACTCGCCCAGTTGAACGAACGAGTTGTAGCCCCTGGCGGAAATGTCCGCGATGAGTTTGGCGCTGCGTTCGGCTTCCGGGGCCAGATCGGTGTAGTCCATCAATTCCGGCGTGGCCGCGATAAATCGGGTGTCGACGCGACCCGTGCGGAAGGAGGGGTTCTTCAGGATCTGGCGGTAGAAGGGAATGGTCGTTTTCAGGCCGCCCACGACATATTCGCTGAGGGCGCGCTCCATGATCCCAAGCACCTTGGGCCAATCCTGGCCGTAGGCGATCAGAAGCGATCCGGCCGAGTCATAATTGGAGGGGAACTCGTAGCCCGCGCTCATGTTCGAGTCCAGGCGCACGCCCGGGCCGCCGGGCGAGACGTAGCGGGTGATCAGCCCCGAGTTCGGCGTGAACCCGGCCTGGGGATTCTCGCAGTTGATCCGCACCTGCATGGCCGTGTGCGCGGGGTGCATGTTCTCGTCGGTGAAACGCAGGCGCGAGCCGAAGGCCACGGCGATCTGCTCCTCCACCAGGTCGATGCCGTAACGACACTCGGTGATCCCGTGCTCCACCTGGAGGCGGGTGTTGACTTCGATCAGGTAGGGCGTGCCGTCCTCGGTAACCAGGAATTCCACGGTACAGAGCGAATGGTAGCCCACGGCCTTGACCAGGCTGCGGGAGTATCCCTTCAAGGTCTCGCGCAACTGCTCCGACAGGCCGGACCAGGGCGAGGGGGTGATTTCGATCAGCTTCTGGTTGTTGCGCTGCATGGAGCAGTCGCGCTCGTCAAAAGCGAAGACATTGCCGTACTTGTCGGCGATAACCTGAATTTCGATGTGGCGCACATGGCTCAAGAAGCGTTCAACATACACCCTGGGGTTGCCGAACGAGGCCTGGGCCATGCTCGATGCCTTGAAAAAGGCGTCGTCCAGGGCGGCCTCGTCGTGGACCTCAAAGATCCCTCTGCCGCCGCCGCCGCCTTCGGCCTTGAGCATGATCGGAAAGCCGATCTCCTTGGCGACCTTCTTGGCCGTGGGCACGTCCACAGCGCCGTCGGAGCCGGGCACCACGGGAATGCCGAGCTTTTTAGCCAGGCCCCGGACCTGCACCTTGTTGCCGAGCAGGTTCATGGCCTCAGCCGTGGAACCGATAAAAACCATTCCGGCCTCGGCGCAGATCCGCGGGAAGGCGTCGTCCTCTGAGGCGAAGCCCCAGCCGGGATGGATGGCCACCACACCCCGGCGCTTGGCCAGGGAGACGATGCGCTCGATATCCAGGTAGGCGCGCGGGTCCGGGCCGAGCAGGAGCAGTTCCTGGGCGGCCGAAGCGGACGGGGAGGCTTTGTCCACGTCGGTGGCGGTCATGATGGCCACGGCGTCGAATCGCTCGCGGATGGAGCGGCAGATCCGCCGGCCGGGAATGCCCCGGTTGGCGACCAGAATGGGTTTGTTCTTCAGTTCCCCGACCACGCGATCAAAGCTCTTGATGCCCATGACCTTCGTCCTCATTATATATGGGGAAACACCCCGTACCTTGGAGGCGTGCTCAGCGCACGCCGTTATACCGCACCCGGCCGCCGGTCGGGTGCGGCTTATCGATTCAAGCGAGAAACAAACTGCCCGAGAGCACTTCCCGCTCCGCGCCGTCAACGCGCAGCAGCAGCCCGCCGGCGGGGCTCAGACCCATACAGATTCCCTCAAGGGTTCCGTCGGAGTCTTCGACCCGAACGTGCCGGTTTTTCCAGGCCAGGTGCTCGGCCGTCCGCGCGACGGCCTCCGGGGCGGAGAGCCCCCGAACGTCTTTCTCATACGCCTCGGCAAGGCCGGAGACAAGAGCCCGCCACAAGGCGAAGGGCGCGGGCGGGGCGTGTTCCTCGCCGCCGGCCTCGGCGAACAGTACTCCGGCGGGTGGGGCGCCTTCCCGGCGCAACGCCTCGGCCTTGGGAGCCTCCTGAAGGTTGACGCCCATGCCCGCCAGGAGCGCGCCGCCGCGCTCTTCCAGAAGCAGACCGCCCACCTTGCGGTCGGACGTATCGAGAAAATCGTTGGGCCATTTGAGCCCCAGTTTAAACCCGGCCGCCCGGAAGGCGTGGATGAGCATATGCCCGACCACCACCGAGGCCGGGCCACCCAACCCGGCAACAGGCGCGGGCAGGCGGAAGACCACGTGCAGGTTGCCCCTGGGGGAATGCCAGGGCTTGCGCATCTGCCCCCGGCCGCCGGTCTGGGCGGAGGCGAGCACCGCGCCCCATTCCGGCAGCAGGCCGACCTCCATGAGCGCCCAGGCCACGTCAAAGGCCGAGGTACAGCGCCCGGCCAGAAAGGTGTCGGCGGGCACGGAAAATTCCGGCGCGGGGTTGGGATCCAGGCGCGAGTCGTACAAGACCACGGCCCGCGAGTTGGAGATGCGGGCGCTCAAGCGTTCGCAGGCGTCCACCTTGGCGCCCCACGTACAGACCGGCCGGGGCAGGCGGGTCTCTTCCCCGAACAGGGAACGCGGGCCGCGAAAATCGTCGCAGACAATGGGCTCGGCCACGGGCGCGAGGCCGTTTTTCAAGGCCACAAGCAGGGCCGGGTCACTGTTCATGTGGTGCTGCGCCTTTTCTCTCAGGGGGAAATTCGCTATGGTCCGCTCAGCCCCGCCGGCGGCGGGAAACCGGCTTTCACCGGGCAAAGGGACGACACATGCATTACTACACTGCCGGCGGCGCCGTCAGAGACCTGCTCCTGGGACTGGAGTCGCGCGACCTCGACCTGCTGTTCGACGGCACGGAAGCGGAATTCATACAGGCAAATCCCGGCGCCCGCAAGGTCCGAGAGCTCCCTTGCTCCATCTATCTTCTTGACGGCCGGGAATACACCCCCCTGCGGGGCGGCTCCCTCGCGACCGACATGCTGCGCCGCGATTTCACCTGCAACGCCCTGGCCCTGGCCGAGGACGGCCGCATCTTCGCCCACCCGCAAACCTTCGGGGATCTGCGCGAACGGGTGATCCGCCCGGCTTCGCCCTCAGCCCTGGCCGACGACCCGGTGCGGATATTCCGGGCCGCGCGTTTGTACGCCACCCTGCCGGGATTCTCCCCGCACCCGGAATGCCTGGCGGCCATGAGCGACGCGGCCGTGTCCGTCCGCGAAGTGGCGGCCGAGCAAGTCGGCCGGGAGACCGCCAAGGCCTGCGCGGCGGGAAAACCCGGTAACTTCCTCCGCCTGCTGGCCGAAACGGGCCGGCTTTCCCCCTGGTTCGCGGAACTGGAAGGCGCGGCGGGCATCCCGGCCGGGCCGCCCAAGTATCACGATACGTCCGTTCTGGAGCACACGGCGCGGGTCATGGACAAAACCGCCCTGCTCTGCCGCGGCGAACCCGAAGAGGTGCGCGTTCCGGCCGTATGGTCGGCCCTGTGCCACGACCTGGGCAAAACCTCCACTCCGGGGGATATTCTGCCCCACCACTATGAGCACGAGCGGCGAGGAGAAGAGGCCGCCGGCCTCCTGGCCGATCGCCTGCGTCTCTCCGTTCGGATGCGCGAGGCGGGCGTGAAGGCCGCCCGTCTGCACATGAAGGCGGGCGTCCACCCCACCCTGCGCGTGGGCACCCGCGTGGACCTTCTGCTGGAAGCCCACGCCGCCGGCCTGCTGCGCCCCCTGTTCTTGCTCGCGCAGGCCGATTCCGGCCGGGCCGGGCTGCTCGCCGCCGCCGAGCGGGATCTGGCCGTCATCCTGGCCGTGCGCCTGCCCCCGGCCCGGCAAAACCTGGGGGCGGCCTCCGGCATCCACCTGCGGCAATTGCGTTGCGCGGCCCTGGCCGAGGCAAGCCCCAGGCTTCGTCCGGAACACCTCTTCCCCGGCTCCGCCGCGTCGCACCCGCAGAGTGTCAAAAAACAGCGGGCAAAAATTGCCCCTCTCGTTGAAGAGGAGAGCTAATATATTGAAACTCATTTAAATTTTTATATTGGGCCTGAGGTTTGCATCGCACATGGCCAAACAGCCATTTTTCACTGAGCGAGGCAGACGTGTTGCAGACAGAACAACCCATCACCTGTTGGGGGCTGGGGCTTTCCCAGGAGCAGGCCGAACGGTTGCGCGAATTTTTGGGCGACGGGGTCGAATTGGTTCTCCGGCCGGCCGAGGCCGTGCCCGGCATTGAAGATCTGGAGCGGAACCCTCCCTGCGTACTGTGGGTTTCCTCCACCGCAAACCGACATCTGGCATCCCTGGACGCGGCGCAGATCCGCCATCTGGAGCTGAGCCCCAAAGTCATCCTGCTGGATGACTCGTACTCGCTTCAAGACTTTGAAGAAGCCGGCGACGGCGGCGCGGCCGACATCGTCCGCCCACCCCTGGACAAAAGACGGGTGCGCGGAATTATGCGCCGAGCCCTTGAAGCCCAGGAAGTACACCACGACATCATGCGCATGACCAGGGAAATCCTGCTGGAGCGTGAACTGCTGGAGCGCAAGAACCGCCTGCTGACCTTTCTGGTCAATTTCCTGACCGACACGCGCGAAAGCTCCGGCCCGGCCGAACTCGTCACCTCGGCCCTGGCCGCCCTCAAGGAACTTTTTCCGGTGCTCACGGGGCACGCGGCCGTGCGCGCCTCCGGCCCGAGCCTGTACCCGTCGCTGCGCCTTTTTATCGGCGCGGATTACGGCAGTGAGGGCTACGCCCGCGCCCGGCGCTCTTTGCTCGAACATGCCCGCGCGACCTTCGGCTCTGAGGTTGAGGCGATTCGCGAGCAGCCGATCGGCATGGCGCGCACCCACGCGGCGGAGGCCCAGCCCCTGTGCCTGCCGCTCACGGCGGGCGGCGAGCCCATCGGCCTGCTCCTGCTCGAAACCTCGCTGCAAAGCAGCATCGGGCGGGATCAGGCTCTGGCCTTGGAATCCGCCCTCGGACACCTGGCGATCAGCCTGCAGCACACCTGCGCGGTGGAAGATCTGCGCCGCCACGCGGACTACGATTCTCTCACCGGCCTGCACTGCCGCCGGCACTTCGACCGGCGTCTGCGCGAGGAGCTCGACCGATCCGGCCGCTACGGCAAGCCCTTGAGCATGGTCCTGTTGGACATCGATCATTTCAAAAGAATCAACGACACGCGCGGCCACCACGCCGGCGACATGATCCTGCGCCAGACGGCCGAGATCATCCGGCGTTCCCTGCGCATGTCGGACTACTGCGCCAGGGTCGGCGGTGAAGAGTTCTGCCTGCTTTTGCCGAACACCGACGCGGCCGGGGCGATGGTTCAGGCCGAGCGTCTGCGCCGGACGGTCGCGGAGCACGCCTTCCCAACCGACAACGGCTCGTTGCGGATTACGGCCAGCTTCGGCGTTGCCGAGGCTCCCGCCGCCGGCAGAGGCTCGACCGAAACCCTGACCTGCGCCGCCGATTCCGCCCTTTACCGGGCCAAGCACGCCGGCCGCAACTGCATTCGTATGCATTCGCCGGAGATGGAAGCGGCGGTTTAACACCGAGGCGCACTCGCCCCGAAGCGTCACGCCGGGTCTCGGGCTGGAATGGCCCCGAGACCCGGCGGCGGCGTTCCCGGCCCGCTCTTCAAGAATAACCCCTTGAATCCCCTGCCGGCTTCCTGTATAGGGAGGAGCGTCTTTCACTCCCTTCTTAAAAGAGATCCACAATTGGCAAGATACTCTCAACTATTGCCGAGCGCGACGACGTATCTCGCATAACAGTGTGAATTTATAAAATAACAAACAACACGCAGCGGGTATCCGTTACGCGTCGGCCGGGCAATGCCGTTTTGGCTTTGCGTCGGCATCCCACAAGGATTATTCATGTTTGGAGATTACACCCTCGCGGAAGGCCTGCTCTTTGTCGGCCTGGTCGTGGCCGCCCTGCTCCTCGACCTTTTCGCCCACAAGCAGGACCGCCCGGTTTCCCTGCGCGACGCCACTCTCTGGTCGATTTTCTGGATCTTCCTGTCCGTCGGCTTTGCCGGGTATATCGCGTACGCCCACGGCAGCGACCAGGGGATGCTCTTCCTGACGGGCTATTTTCTGGAAAAAAGCCTCTCGGTGGACAACCTGTTTGTCTTCATCGCCATATTCTCCTCCTTCGCGATCAGGCCGGAGTTTCAGCACCGGGTTCTGTACTACGGTATTCTCGGCGCGGTGATCATGCGCATGATTTTCGTCGGCCTTGGGGCTTCGGTCATCGCCTTTTTCGGCAAATGGGCGCTCACGGCCTTCGGCCTGTTCGTGCTCTGGACCGCCTGGAAGATGTGGCAGGAAAGCCGCAAGGAATGCGAGGCCATGGAGGATTACAGCAACCACTGGTCAGTGCGCATGACCAGGCGCTTCCTGCCCGTGTCTCCACAGCTCGACGGGCACAACTTCTTCACCCGCCTGGACGGCAGACTGTGCGCCACACCGCTGCTTCTCTGCCTGGTAACCGTTGAAATCGCCGACGTCATGTTCGCCTTCGACAGCGTGCCGGCCATCTTCTCGATCTTCGCCGGCCTGGAAAAGCCTCTGGACGTTTCCACCCAGACCTTCCTGGTTTACACCTCGAACATCTTCGCCATTCTCGGCCTGCGTTCCCTGTACTTTCTGCTGGCCGCGGCCAACCGCTTCCTGCACCATCTGGAAAAGGCGGTCATTGCCATTCTGGTCTTCATCGGCGCGAAGATGCTCCTGGGCGTGGTCGACGCCTTCCACATTCCGGCGGAGTGGAATCTGGTCATTGTGCTCGGCCTGCTCGCGGCCGGGGTGATCGGCTCGTACATGTTCCCGCAAAAGGAATGCCCGCCACCTTCGGGCGACGCCTAGCCACAGGGGCGCTTTTGAACCCAAGCATCTCAAACGAGGCCGTTCCATAGAGAGGAACGGCCTCGTTGTCATCGGCGCGCCGCCGGCCGCCGCGGATACCATTTCCAGCTACTGAATCTCTATTTCTTTGCTGAGGATTTTGTCCTCCCGCAACACCCGCAGGGTATTGCTTCCCTGCCTGAAGGCCGGGGCCGGCCCGGTCGCGGATATGGGTTCATCATTCAGGGTCAGCAGAATATCCCCGGCAAAAATATTCGCCCTGTAAGCGTTGCCGTCCCGGCGAACCGCCGTCACCAAAGCCCCCTGCCGGCTGTCCAGCCGCCGCTTGACGTCGTCGGGAATCTCTTCCAACAGAACTCCAACCGGCCCGGGCCTCGTCTTGACCGCATAAACGGCGAGATACTCGTATACGTTCACTGAATAAGGCATCATCGTGGTTGTTGAGCCGTAGGTCGTGGATGTGCCGCTGTAGCCGATGGGAGCGCCCGCCCCGGAAATCGAGCCGGAATGGGTGGTGGTGGAGGTTGTGGGAGTAATGATGGGAACGGCGCCGCTGCTCGTATGCGAATGCCGCGCGCCGTAAAGCACCAGACAGGCCCCCAGCTTTTTCCCTTGCGCCAGGGCGTGATCCGAGTTTTCCCCCATTCCGGAAGTAAAATGGGAATACCCTATGACATTGTAGCCCTCTTCAAAGAGCTTCCGTTTGATCTCGCCGGCATCGTCACCGGGCAGGGCGGCGACAACAGGCGTTTGGCAGGGCGTCGCCCCGGGAACGGCGCGTATCTGCTCCGCGGTCGCTCCGTTGTAATATTTGGAAAACCCGTTGGCGCAGCCGCTCAAAAGAAATGACACCAAGAACAGCAGAAATCCTTTCGACATAGCCCGAAGCTCCTCGTGCTCTTCGTTTTCCTTCCCTGCCAAGCTCGAAATGGCGCCTTACATGTTACTTGCGAGAGTAAGATAATTTTACACATCCCTGTGCCGGGCGGCAACAAGTTTCAAGGCCGACGCCCCGGCCCGTCCCTTTACAAAGGCTCTTTTTCGGGCTATGTGCGGTGCTGCGAATTTTTTAAGGAGAGTTCACCATGGCCCACAAGAAGATTGAACGGAAAAAAGAACTGGATCGCAAACGCCACCGGCGCGAGCAGCGCCTGAAGCAGCGCGTCAAAGACGCCAAGGCCGCGGCCAAGGCGTAATTCTTCCGGCCTCCGGCGTTGACAAGCGCCCGGGGGCCGGCTACCTGAAGCATGAACGGCGGAGCGCTCACGCACCCGCTGTATTTTCTGTTTTACGGGAGACCGACATGCCCATTTACGAATATCGCTGCAAAGACTGTCAACAGGTCTTTGAAGAATGGTGCAAACATTTTGAGGACGGCGGCACCGAGCGCACCTGCCCCGTGTGCAAGAGCCAGGCGCAGCGGAT
Organism: Desulfovibrio sp.; assembly: GCA_031548905.1. Taxonomy (GTDB): domain Bacteria; phylum Desulfobacterota; class Desulfovibrionia; order Desulfovibrionales; family Desulfovibrionaceae; genus Frigididesulfovibrio. The sequence goes on from JAVBQP010000006.1 coordinate 57,180, forward strand.
CATGTCCAATACAACCTTCGCCCTCAAGGGCGGCGGCTGGTACGTGACCGATTACGGCACCCATAAGGGCAAGTCCGAGGCCATTGCCGCGCCCACACCGGCGCCGGCGCCGGAGAAATCCCCGGCCTGCGCGCCTTCGGGCTGCGCGTCCGGGGCGTGCGTCCAGTCCGGCTGCGCCGGTGGGGCCGCTTCCTGATCAAGGTTCGGGCGGCCTCCGGGCCGCCTTTTTTATGAGCGCGATTCCCCGCGCACCCAATCCGCACGGAACCCGATGATCGAACGCTACACCCGCCCCGAAATGGGCGCTCTCTGGACCCTGGAAAACAGGCTCTCGGCCTGGCTTGAAGTGGAACTGGCCGTTTGCGAGGCCTGGACCAAACTCGGTGTCGTTCCCGAACGGGACATGGCCGTCATTCGCGAAAAGGCGGCCTTCGACGTGGACCGGGTGCTCGAAATTGAAGAGCGCACCCGCCACGACGTCATCGCCTTCCTGACCGCCGTGGAAGAAAAGGTCGGGCCCGAAGCCCGGCACATCCACCTGGGCTGCACCTCTTCGGACATCGTGGACACTGCCGGCTCCCTCCTGCTCGTCCGGGCCGGGAAAATGCTCCTCGAGGGCTTCGACCGCCTGCTGGCCACGTTGAAGGACATGGCCCTGACCCACAAAAGCCTGCTCTGCATGGGTCGCACCCACGGCATCCATGCCGAGCCCACCTCTTTCGGCCTGAAAATGGCCGGATTTTACGCCGATTTCGCCCGCCGGCGCGACCTGTTCGCCCGGGCCGTCGAGACCGTTCGAGTGGGCAAAATATCCGGGGCCGTCGGCACCTACACCATGCTGACCCCCGAGGTGGAGCGGATCACCTGTGAAATCCTGGGACTTGCGGTGGACCCGGTCTCCACCCAGATCATCCAGCGCGACCGCCACGCGGAGTATTTCAGCGCCCTGGCCCTGGCGGCGGGTTCCGTGGAGCGCCTGTGCATCGAGCTGCGCCATTTGCAGCGCACCGAGGTGCTTGAGGTCGAGGAAGGCTTCGCCAAGGGCCAGAAGGGCTCTTCGGCCATGCCCCACAAGAAGAACCCCATTTCGGCCGAGAACATGACCGGCCTTGCCCGGCTTGTCCGCAGCAACGCCCTGGCCGCCATGGAGAACATGGCCCTGTGGCACGAGCGGGACATCAGCCATTCCTCGGTGGAGCGGGTGATCATGCCGGACTCGACCATCCTCATGGACTACATCCTGCACCGCCTGAACGGCCTGCTCTCCGGGCTCCGGGTCATTCCGGAAAACATGCGGGCCAACCTGATGGGCTCCTACGGGCTGTTTTTCTCCCAAAAAGTACTTCTGGCCCTGGTGGAAAAAGCCGGGCTGCCCCGGCAGGAGGCTTACGAAGCGGTGCAGCGGGTGGCCATGCAAAGCTGGGAGCGGAAGCTCTCCTTCCCGGAACTGGCCCGGCGCGACGCCTATATTTCCGAACATCTTTCGGCCGCGACCCTGGACGAACTCTTCGACATCAACCGCTGTCTGCAGTGGGAAGACGCCGTCTTCGGCCGGGTCTTCGGCAACACGGGAGCCTGATATGGACCTGCATGAGCACAAGGCCCGCCTGGCGGCCATTCTGTATGAAAAATCGTACCTGGCCGGCGACTTCACCCTGACCTCGGGGCGCAAGAGCGACTACTACTTCGACTGTCGGCAAAGCTCCCTGCACCCGGAGGGCGCCCACCTTGTCGGCTCGATCTTCTTTGAAATGCTCAAGAACATGGACGTGAAAGCCGTGGCCGGCATGACCATGGGCGCGGACCCGCTGTTGACGGCCACGTCCCTGGCGGCTTTCGCCGGGGGGCGCTTTCTGCCCGCCTTGATCGTGCGCAAGACCCCCAAGGGGCACGGCACCGCCCGCTCGGTGGAAGGGCTGGCCAACGTTGCGCCGGGAGATCGCGTCGTCATGCTCGAGGATGTTGTCAGCACCGGGGGATCCGTGATAAAAGCCTGTGAACTGGTGAAAGAAGCGGGGCTTGTGCCCGTCTCGATTTTCTGCATCCTCAACCGGGAAGAAGGAGCGGCCGAAACCATTGAAGCGGCCGGCTACCCGTTGCGGTCCATCTTCACCCGCAACGACCTCCTCAGCCTCGCGGGGAAATAAATGGCGCGCGCGTCTCGGAACAGCGGCCCGGCTCGGGTCATCCCGCTCGCGCGGGTTTTGCTTCTGTGCCTGGGCGTGCTTTGGGCCTCCTGCGCGGCCGCGGCCGAGGAGGGCGCCTGGGAAACGGTCATCGCCGGGCATGAGGCCGCCCCCCCCGGCATGATCGCCGTGGACAAGAAACGCCAACAAATCTTCCTGTTCGAGCGCCACAGCCCCCTGCGCCTGAAAAGCACTTACATCTGCACCACCGGGCAGGCCACGGGCGACAAGATGGTCCGCGGCGACCTGAAAACCCCCGAAGGGGTTTATTTCGTCGTCCAGCACCTGACTTCCGGCCTCGACTTCACCATGTACGGCAAAGAAGCCTACACCCTGAACTACCCCAACCCGGTGGACCGCCTGCGCAGCAAGACCGGCTACGGCATCTGGATTCACGGCCGGGGCGAACCCATCGCGCCCCTCCAGACCCAGGGCTGCATCGCCATGAACAACCCGGATCTGACCGTCCTGGGTTCCGCCCTGCCTCCGGGCACGCCGGTGGTGCTGACCGCCTCGTTCTCGCAGTCTTCCGCGCCCGATCCCGAGCGGGAAAAAACCGTGCGGGCCCTGGTGCGCAAAGCTCAGGCCTGGTCGGACGCCTGGGGTTCGCGCTCGTCGAAAATGTTCGCCATGTACGATGCCGAGGCATACTCCCAGACCACCGAATCCTTCAGCGCCTTCAAGGCGCAGAAAGAGCGCCTGTTCAAAAGCCTGCCCTGGATCAAGACCTCGATCAAGAACGTGCAGGTGCTCGAGGGCCCAGGCTACTGGGTGACCTGGTTCCAGCAGGACTACGCGGCACCCAACCTGAGCACCAACGGTGTGCGCCGGCTCTATTGGCGGGAATCCGACGGGGAGCTGCGCATCGTGGGCATGGAATGGGTTCCCGGCATGACCACCGGCACCCTGCTGGCCTCGGCCGAGCCGGCCATCCCGCCCGTGGAAGCCGCTCCGCGCACCGAGGAGCAGGATGACCGGCCGTTGCCCGCGGCCGTCACCGTGGCCGAGGCCGCGCCCAAAGCGCCCGCCAAGGCGGAATCACCCAAGCTGGATCCCCCAAAGGCGCGGGCACCCAAGGAAGACCCCTCGGCGGAAATCCGCCGCGCCGTGGAAACCTGGCGCAAAGCCTGGGAAAAAGGCGACCTGGACGACTATATGGCCTGCTACGCCTCAAACGCCTCGCAGGGCGGCCGCTCGGGCGCCGACGCGATTCGCGCGCAAAAAGAGGATCTCTGGAAGCGTAAAGCCCCGGCCAAGGTCGTGCTGTCCGACATTTCCGTTTCCGCCTCGGGTTCGCGCGTGCGGGTGCGTATGCGCCAGGAGTATGCCGATGCCACGGGCGACGGCGACAAGGGCGTGAAGACCCTGACCTTCGAGCGCCAGCAGAATGCCTGGCGAATCACCAGAGAAGATTGGAGCGCGCGGTGAAACCCGTCATCACCAAAAAAACCCACTATACCGTCATGCTTATGCGCGATGACGGGGCGGCGCGTTCCTTCCGCATTCGGGGCGGGGTACTGCGTTTCTGCATCCTGTTTTTCTGCCTGCTCCTGATCGCGGGCGGCACGGGCATCGCCGTGGGGGTGCATTACCGCTACAAGGCCTGGACACTTACGGACGAAGCCCGCGCCTCCAAGCAGGCCCTGGATATGGCCCGAGTCCGCCTGGAAGAACTGAGCGGGGTGGAGACCATCGCCTCCAGCATGGCCGAAAGCCGGCCCAAGACCCTCAATACCGAGTTGACCGCTCAGGATACGCCCACCGGGGTCAGGCCCACCGCCCAGGCCCCGAGTTCCGACATTCTGACCCTGCTGCAACACGGGGAAGGCGCCGGCCCGCACAACGCGACCACAACCCCGGCCCGCAACGCCACCGCGACGGCAGCGCGCAACGCCACGGAGCGCAACGCCACCACTGCCGTGGGCCGCAACGCCACCTCCCTTGTCACGCATAATGCCGGCGCTTTTGAAGCCGGCAACACGCAAATCGGCTCGGCGAGCATCAGCCCGCAGGCGGCCCATGCCTCGGCCGAGCCGACGCTCCCCCAGATCTCCAGCCCGCAGAGCCCGGTGCGGATCCTCAACTTCCTGGCCCAAAACCCGGGCAGCCGGCGCCTGCGGGTGCGCTTCGACCTGATCTCCCAAAACCAGCAGCCGGTATCCGGCCAGGTGCGTTACCGCATCGCCCTGCGGAACGGCACCATGCAGGATCTCGACTTCTCAAACGGCGAGAGCGCCCGGTTCTTCGCCATCTCCCGCATGAAGCAGATGGACGGCACCGCCCGCCTGCCCCAGGGCGTGGAAATGCCGGAGATCAAATCCGTGGACGTGCAGATCCGGCTTGAGGACGGCACGATCTTCCACGACGTATACCCCGTGAGCGATTGACGCTCCCCTTTTTATCCCACACACAGGTACAGGAACGGCCATGTCGAGCATTCCCCAGGCCGCGCCCGAAGGCGGGGCAGGCAAAGATTTCATTCGCGCGATGATCGCTTCGGATCTCGCCTCCGGCAAGCACCAGAGCATCCACACCCGCTTTCCCCCGGAGCCGAACGGCTATCTGCACCTGGGGCACGCCAAGTCGATCTGCCTGAACTTCGGCGTGGCCGGCGAGTTCGGCGGCGCGTGCAACCTGCGCTTTGACGACACCAACCCGCTCAAAGAGAGCACGGAATACGTCGAGTCCATCAAGAAAGACGTGCGCTGGCTTGGTTTTTCTTGGGGAGAGAAAGAATTTTACGCCTCGGACTACTTCGAACGGCTGTATGAATTCGCCGAGCGCCTGATCCTGGACGGCAAAGCCTACGTCGACAGCCAGAGCGCCGAAGAAATCCGCGCCGCGCGCGGCAACCTGACCACGCCCGGCGTGGAGGGCCCATTCCGGAGCAGGAGCGTGGAGGAAAACCTGGATCTCTTCCGGCGTATGCGCGCGGGCGAGTTCCCCGACGGGGCGCATGTGCTCCGGGCCAAAATCGACATGGCCTCGCCCAACCTGGTCATGCGCGACCCCACCCTGTACCGCATCCGCCGAGCCCACCACCACCGGACCGGCGACGCCTGGTGCATTTACCCCCTGTACGACTTCACTCACTGCATTTCCGACTCTCTGGAAGGCATCACCCACTCCCTCTGTTCCCTGGAATTCGTCAACAACCGCGAGTTGTACGACTGGGTACTGGAGCAGCTCGGCATCTTCCGTTCCCGCCAGACGGAGTTCGCCCGCCTGAACATCACCCGCACGGTGCTTTCCAAGCGTAAGTTGATCCAACTGGTGGAAGAAGGCCATGTCGCCGGTTGGGACGACCCGCGTATGCCGACCCTCTCGGGTATGCGCCGACGCGGTGTGCCGCCCGAGGCCCTGCGCGACTTCTGTTCCCGGATCGGCGTTTCGCGCGCCGAGAACAAGGTCGAGTACGGTTATCTGGAGGCCTGCATCCGCGAGCACCTGAACGAGTACGCCCCACGCGCCATGGCCGTGCTGAACCCGATCAAGGTGGTTATCGATAACTATCCGGAAGACCGGGTGGAGTGGTTCGACCTGCCCCTGGCGCCGGATCGGCCGGAAAAAGGCGTGCGGCGCATTCCCTTTTCGCGCGAAATTTACATCGAGCGCGACGACTTCCGCGAGGACGCCCCGCCCAAGTTCTTCCGCCTGGCTCCCGGGAAAGAAGTGCGTCTGCGCTGCGCCTACTACATCACCTGTAAAGAGGTGCGCAGAAACGCGGCCGGGGAAATCGAGGCCGTGATCTGCTCATACGACCCCGAAAGCAGGGGCGGCGGCACCCCGGACAACCGCAAGGTCAAAGGCACCCTGCATTGGGTTTCGGCCTCCCACGCGGGCAAGGCCGAGGTGCGCCTCTATGATCACCTGTTCGCCCAGGACGACCCCGAAGACGTGCCGGAAGGCGAAACGTTCCTGCACTCGCTGAACCCCGACTCGCTCCGGGTGGTCACGGCCGTGGTGGACCCCTCCCTGCTGAACCCGGCGCCGGGCGAGACGGTGCAGTTCGAGCGCCTGGGCTACTTCTGCCCGGATCCGGACTCCCGGCCGGACCGGCCGGTCTTCAACCGCGCCGCCACCCTGAAAGACACCTGGGCCAAGGTGGAAAAAAAGGGCTGAGCCCTTCCCATGCGAAGGCGGCCCGAGCGGTGGGGAAGCTCGCCGTGGCGACTTTCTCTCCGAACGGCTACGCAATTCACGGAATCCCCCTTGACAGGCGGCCGGCTTCCCCTTACATCCGGCACAGACGGGGTGTCTTCCAAGGGCACCCGTCGGCGGAACGCGTCCGTGTCCGCCCACGCGATTCCACCATGGAAATTTTCCGAGGATATTCGGTCATGTCAGAGCGGCTTTTTCCGTCGTGCGCCTTTGCCGCCTTATGCGGCGGGCTCCTGCTGTGCGCCCCGGTCGCCTGGGGCGCCGCCGCGGGGCAACGTGACCAGAACGTCGGCGCCGCCAAACCGGCCGTGCGCTGCGCCGACGAAGGCCAGTGGAAGCGCGTTCCCGGCGGTTCCCGGCCCGCTTACGCGGGTATCCAGGGGGGCACCGTGCCGGTGAGCCTGCTCCAGGCTTCCAACGGCACAATCTTTGTGGTTCCCGGCCGCACGGGCAACGACTTTACCCATGTGCTGCGCGGCACCAACGGCACTCCCGAGAATACCGCCCAGGCCGCCAAACCCGCGCCGCAACCCGAAACGCCGCCCCAGGCGGCGCAGGCCGCGCCACAGGTTGGCGAAACCGCCTCCGCCGCGCCGGAAACGGCCCCCGCACAGGCTGCGGCCAAACCGGCGGCCCCCGCGCCGGCACAGCCGGCCCCCCAGACTCCGGCCCAAGCCCAGCAGGAAGATCACGTGGTCTTCGCCTCGGCGGAACTGGCCGCGCGGCTCAACGAAACGCAGGAACTCGCTCCCTTCGGCCTGACGGAGGACGCCTCCGAGGTCGCGCCGCAGGATCGGGCGGCCCATCTGCGGGCCCCGGCGCGAGCCGCATTCAAGCCCCTGCGCCTGGGCAGCTACCAGACCGTCCTGTCGAAGATTTAGCTGCAACATCCCGCGCATTTCCAGGTAACAGGCCGTCCCACGCGGGGCGGCCTGTTACCGTTTCCCCCGCCGCTTCCGCCTTCACCGGCAGGGCGGGTCTGAAAAATGCCGAAGACTTGCCGCTCCGGGCAAAAGACACTATACTTTCTCGTTGTGCCGATGGGGGATGCGCCCCGGCCATACTCCAGCGAGGACTCTATGCCCCACACCACCAAGGCCCTGACCCGGATCCGCGAGCACGCCCGCGCCGGGGTGCTGCTTCGGGAGCGTTTTTTTGAAGAAAACGCCTCGGCTGTGGCCAACCTGGCCCTGCGTTTCGCCGTCACCCTGGCCAAGGGCGGCAAGATTCTTTTCTGCGGCAACGGCGGCAGCGCGGCCGACGCCCAGCACCTGGCGGCCGAGTTCGTCAACCGCTTCCAGATTGACCGCCCGCCCCTGCCCGCCATCGCCCTGACCGTGGATACCTCGATCATCACCGCGGCCGGCAACGACTTCGGCTTCGACTTCATCTTTTCCAAGCAGGTCCAGGCCCTGGCCGTTCCCGGCGACGTGCTTGTGGTAATCAGCACCTCGGGTAACAGCGCCAACCTGATCAAGGCATTGGAAGCGGCCCGCGAGCGCTCGGTCTTTTGCCTGGGTTTGCTCGGCAAGGGCGGCGGCAAGGCCGCGCCCCTGTGCGACGCGATCCTGGACGTGGACGGCCGCGACACCGCCCTGATCCAAGAGATCCACATCACCGTGGGGCACCTTCTGTGCGGCCTGACGGATCACTATCTGTTCGAAAACGCGGCCGCCCTGGCCCCCTGGCTGGAAGGCGACGAGCCCCTGCCCTTGTAGCCGGGGCATTTCGCCGCGCCATTTCCCTTGTGAGGAGACACCCATGCCCATTTATGAATATCACTGCCCGAAGTGCGACAAAGATTTTGAGGAACTGGTCTTCGGTTCGGCCGCGCCGGCCTGCCCCGCGTGCGGCGGCGCCGAGTGCGAACGGCTGCTCTCCAGCCCCGTGCTGCACACGCCCGCGCCCTCGCGGGTCGGCCAGGTCATGCAGTACCCCACTTCCGGCCGTGGCGGCTGCGGCTCCTGTGCGGGCGGCAACTGCTCCTCGTGCAAATAGGGCGCGGCATGGGCACATTCACCATCGCCACGCGCGGCAGCAGGCTGGCCCTCTGGCAGGCCGAGCACATCAAGGCGTTTCTCGAGCGACGCACCGGACGGACGGCGGAGCTTCTGGTCCTGAAGACCAAGGGCGACATCATTCTGGACGTGCCCCTGGCCAAGGTCGGGGGCAAGGGCCTGTTCGTCAAGGAAATCGAAGAAGCCCTGCTGGACGGCCGGGCGGATCTCGCGGTCCATTCCATGAAGGACGTCCCCATGGAACTGCCCGCCGGCCTGACCCTGGGCGCGGTGCCCGAGCGTGAAGACCCGGCGGACCTGCTCCTTTCAGTCCACTATGCGGATCTCGACGTTCTGCCCCACGGAGCCCGCGTGGGCACCTGCAGCCTGCGCCGACAAGCCCAGTTGCTGCTGTTGCGCCCGGACCTGGAGATCATTTCCCTGCGCGGCAATGTAGACACCCGCTTGAAAAAACTGCTGGACGGGCAGTTCGAGGCCATCGTCATGGCCGCCGCCGGGTTGAAACGCCTGGGCCTGACCGTGCCGCACATGTCCCGGCTCGCCGCCCCGGCCTTTTTGCCGGCTTGCGGCCAGGGCGCGCTCGGTATCGAGTTCCGCGAGGACCGCGCCGACCTGCATGAAATCTTCGCCGGCCTCAACCACGCCCCCACGGCGGCCTGCGTCGCGGCCGAGCGCGGCTTCCTGGCCGGGCTGGAAGGCGGCTGCCAGGTGCCTATCGCCGGGTTCGCCGTGCTTGACGCAAACGAGGTGACCCTGGAAGGCCTGGTGGCCGACCCGCAGGGCAAGCGAATCATCCGTCGCCGCCGCTCCGGCCCGGCGGCCGAAGCCCGCGCGCTCGGTCTGGCCCTGGCCGAGGAGGTCAAGGCGGCAGGCGGCGCGGATCTGCTGCGCGAACTGTATGCGGCGGAGGTTTGAGATGACGGCCAAACCCCTGCGTCCCTCCCAATTGAGCGCGGCCCTGCCCGCCGCTCGCATCCCTTACGCCACGAGCGCCGACATTCCCAACAACGGCAATCGGCACAGCCCCCAGCAACGTGTGCTCCAGGCCCTGGAACTGGGTCTGCACATCACGACGGGCGGCTACAATATCTTTCTGGCCGGCGAGCCGGATCTCGGCCGCTCCCATCTGTTGCGGGAGTATCTCGCCCCCAGAGCCAAGAAGGGCAATACCCCGCCGGATCTGCTCTATGTCCATAACTTCCTGAATCCGGACGCGCCCACGCTGATCGCCGTACCCGCCGGGCAGGGCCGCAAGCTGAAGGCCGCCCTGGGCAAGCTGCTGCCGCGCCTGCGCAAAGAAGCGGGCGCCCGGGTCGACCGCCCCGGCTTCGCCCGCAGCCGCAGCGTGATCATGGATCGCTTCCAGGCCCGGCGCGAACGCTTGTTCAACGACATGAACAAACTGGCCGGGGCCGGCGGCTTCAAGCTGGACATGGATGAAGCCGGGAGCATGACCCTTTATCCGCTGGTTGAAGGCAAACGCCTGAACGAGGCGGAATTCGAAAACCTGGATGACGACACCCGCCGGCTGCTCAAGCAAAAAGGCGACAGCCTGCTTGAGCCGATCAGCGGTTATCTGCGCAAGCTGGCCAAGGCCGAGCAGGACTACCTCGACCAGGAGCGCAGCCTGGAGCGGGAATTGGTTGAAGGCGTCTTGCAGGCCTTTTTCGATCCCCTGGTGGAGAAATTCCTGCCCGTCTGCAAGGCCGACAAACTCAAGGATTTTTTCCGCGAGTTGCGGGCCGATATTCTGGAAAACGCCGACGGCGTGCTGCCCAAAGACGCCCATGAGCCGCAAGGGAACGGAGCCCGCCCCCTGCCCGCGCCGCCCGCGTATGATGATTCCCGACCGGACGAAATCGCCCCGCACTTTGACATCAACCTGTTCGTAGACAACGCCGCGACGGCCGGAGCGCCGGTGATCTTCGACGATCACCCGACCTTGTCCAATCTCATGGGCTGCATCGAGCGCGAGGCCGAAATGGGCGCCCTGGTCACGGACTTCACCCTGATCAAGGCCGGCTCCATCCACCGGGCGGGGGGCGGCTATCTCGTCCTGCGCCTGGAAGACATCCTGCACCAGCCCCTGGCCTGGGAAGCCCTGCTGCGCACACTGCGCTCCGGGATTTCCCGCATCGAGGACGCGGGCGACGACGACGCGGCCCGGGCCAAGGGCCTGCAACCGGACCCGGTACCCGTGCGGATCAAGGTCATCCTGGTCGGCCGCGAAGATCTGTACGAACTGCTTCTGGAGACGGACGAGCGTTTCAGCAAGCTGTTCAAGATCAAGGCTCATTTCACCGAACATATGCCGCGCAATTCGGCAGGCATCCGCATTTACCTTTCGCATCTCAAGCGGATTATCGAAGCCGACGAACTGCTGCCCTTCGACCGCGAGGCCCTGGCCGGCGTGGTCGACTACGGCTCCCGGCTCATTGAGGACCAGCAGAAGCTCTCCCTCAAAATCCCACGCATCCGGGAACTCCTGGTCGAAGCCTCGGCTTATGCCGCAATGGCCGGAAAGACCCTGGTGGACAAGGACTTTTTGAAAAAAGCCCAAGACGCCCGCACCTTCCGCTCCAACCTGGTGGAAGAAGCTTTCATGGAGGAATACGACCGCCGGATCATCAAGGTGGTCACCGACGGCACGGCCGTGGGCAAGGTCAACGGTCTGGCGGTTTCCTTTTACGGCGACTTCGAGTTCGGCCTGCCGCACCAGATCTCCTGCACCGTGGGGGCCGGTTCCGACGGTATCGTGGATCTTGAGCGCGACGCCCAGCTGGGCGGGCCCATCCACACCAAGGCCGTGATGATCCTGAAGAGCTACCTGCTGGACTGCTTTGCCCGCGACAAACCCCTGGTGCTGACCGGGAGCCTGGGCTTTGAGCAGAGCTACGCGGGCATTGAGGGCGATTCAGCCTCCGGCGCGGAACTGGCCGCCCTGCTCTCGGCCCTGGCCGACGCGCCCATCCGCCTGGATCTGGCCTTCACCGGGGCCATCGGCCAATCCGGCAGAATTATGGCCGTGGGCGGGGTCACCCGCAAGATCGAGGGATTCTTCGAAGTCTGCCGCCGGCACGGGCTCACGGGCAGACAGGGGGTGATCATCCCCCGCGACAATATCGCCCACCTGATGCTCCATGACGACGTGGTCCAGGCCGTCACGGCCGGAACCTTTCACGTCTACGCGGTGGAGGACATCGTCGAAGCCATGGAACTGCTCACCGGCCTCCCGGCCGGAAGGCGGCGCAAGAACGGCTCCTACACCAAGGGTTCTCTCTACGCCCGGGCTGACGAGCGCCTTACGGAGCTGACCCGCATCTCCACCAAGGGCAGAAAACTCCGCTGACCGGCGCGGCCGCGAGCCTGCCCCCGCAAACGTATGCCGCCGGGCCGCGACGGATCATTTGAATTCGTCGCGGTCCTGGGGTATAGTGTCGCCGATTTGGGCTGTGGCCCCCCATTTTCAACATTCGAGAGGTTTTTCCATGTCTCTTTGTCTTTCCGTTTCTGGCCGTTCGCGGCTTCTCGTCTGCCTGCCGCTCGCATTGACCATTTTCGCTGCCGGTTGCTCCACCAGCAGCAAGTACGGCCCCCAGACCACCAAGGTCGCCTACTACCCGGACTGCTACCAGCCCATTTCCGACCTGCGCAAGTCTGAAGGCGCCGTGGCCAAATCCACGGCCACCGGCGCGGTCGCCGGCGCCCTGATCGGCGCCGTGGGCGGCTATCTGCTCACCGGCAAGGCCGAAGGCGCCCTGATCGGCGCGGCCGCCGGCGGCGCGGTGGGCGGCGCGGCCGGCTATGCCAAGGGCTCGTCCGATCAGGATCGTGAAGACTCCGCCCGTCTGGCCGAATACGTTTCCCAGATCGACGGCGACATCAGCAACCTGGATCGGGCCACGGCCGCGGCCAAACTCGCCCAACAGTGCTACGACCGCCAATTCACTGTGGCCGTTTCCGAATTCAAGGCCGGGCGCATGAATAAGGACCAGTTCCGCGACCGTTACACCGAAGTGTCTTCGGGCATGAACGAGGCCGTCCGCATTCTGGGCCAGGCCGGCAACGAGAGCGCCCAGGTGGCCTCGCAGTATCGCCAGGCCCTGGATCAGGAAGCCGAGCGCATGGGCGTGCCCAAAGAACAGCTTGCCGCCAAGAAGCCCTCTTCCGGCTCCAAAGCCCAGGCCGCGCGCAAAGCGCCCACGGCCAAGAGCTCCCCGGCCTCGGCCAAACTGGAAACCCCGGAAGGGCAGCAGCTTTCCAAACTGGCTGAAAAGAGCCAGAACATGGACAAGTCCGTGGAAGACGCCCGCAGCGCCGAGGCCGCCCTGCGCGAGCGCCTGGCCGCCATGGACCGCCAGTCCCAGGATCTGATGAGCTGATCGGCGCTTTTCGCCGCGCCGCTTTGCCGGAACGCGCGGAGTATTCCGCGCGTTCCGGGTATCTTAAACATGTCGCCTTGCTGATCGACAATCGTCTGTTGTGTCGAAAGACCGCTGCACGAGCGCGTGAGCGGAGGCCCGCAACGCGCTTGCCGGGCGTTCCCGGTATGAAAACGCCCCAACGCTCCACCAACCGGAACCGATTATGAGCACCGCCGATACCCCCCGGCAGGATCAGGAACAGCAACCCCGGCGCGGCTTTTGGCGCCACCCCCTGCTGTGGGTCATTGTGGGCATGTTGCTGGGCCTTGCCGCGGCCGTCCTTTTCGTGGGCACCCGCCAGGAACGCCCCAGGACCGTGACCGTCACCCTGCCCGACGAATTTTACGACATTCAGCGCGCCCGCCTGCAAAGCCTGGAAGTCGAACGCGACCGGTTGCTGAGCCTGCTTGAAAAAGACCCCTGCGCCCTGCCCGAATTGCTCGGCCTGCCGCCGCAAAAAGCCGTTCCCGATCCGGTGTACGGCAAGGACCGCTCCCCCGCTCCGGGCGGCGGCGCGTCCACGGCGCCCCCGGTGCCTTCCACCAACGGCACGATCCCGGGCGCCGATCCCACCCCCGCGCCCCAGGCCGCCCAGGCGCCGGGTACCGTGGCGGAGCTCATGGATTCGGCGACGGTTTTCATCATTTCCATTCGAGAAGAAGGCTTGGGTACCGGTTCCGGCTTCTTTGTGGCCCCCGGCATCGTGGCCACCAACCGACATGTCGTGGGGCAGCCGACCGCCAAGATTCTGGTGGGCAACAAGGCCCTTGGCGGTATGCAGCCGGCCGTGATCATCGCCTTCAGCAACGACGAGGCCAGGGACTACGCCCTGCTGCGGATTCCCAACGAAGCCGCGGCCAAAGCCCCGGTGCTGCAAATCGCCGCCTCGGGCAAACGCACCGAGCGGGTCAGCGCCTGGGGTTTCCCGGCCTTCATCACCAATTCCGATCCCAAGCTCAAAGCCCTGATGGAAGGCGACGCGGGTTCCACTCCGGAGGTCGTCTATTCCGAGGGTGTGATCAGCGTGGTTCTGGACAAGAAACCGCCCTTCATCGTGCATACCGCCGCCCTTTCCCAGGGGAACAGCGGCGGCCCGCTGATCAATGAAAAAGGTGTGGTTGTGGGCATCAACACCATGATCACCATGGCCGTGAAAGATTCGTACAGCCAGTCGGGCGTGGCCCTACCGGGCGGGGATCTGGTGCAATTCATGAAAGAAAACGGCGTCAACGCCGCAACCACAGCGGAATAGGGGGGGCGACCATGAGCACACGTCATCTTGCCGCATCCTCCCGCAAGGATCTGGAAGCCCTGCGCTACCAGGGTATAGCCGCCACCGACGGCTATGCCCAGATCCGTTCCGCCGCCGCCTCCATCAGCCCGGAACACGCCCTGCTCTTCGCCGAGCCCATGCATGACGCCTCCGGCATTTCCACGGATTGGTACACGGCCGCCGAAGGCGACATCCGCCCCTTTGCCGCCCTCTCCCCCGAAGAGCAGGAGTGGACCCGGTCCCGCGTGGCCGAACTGGCCGGCGGAATTAAAGCCCTGGCCGAACAACTCAAAGCAAGCAACGAAGGCCCCAAGGTCATTCGGGGCAATGTTCTGGATCTGGCCCTGCGCTTTCCGGATTCCTCGCACATGTACCTGGTCGGCTCCCAGCCGGTCGTGGCCTGCTGGGGCTTTGTCCCGGCCCAGGCCGGAGTGGCGCCGGAAGACATGATCCGGGCCGGGGCCGTCCGTCCCGCGCCCCAGCCGGTTGTCGCGCCCGCGGCTCCGGTCGCGGCTCCTGTCGCCGTGGCCGCGGCCGCAGGGTTCCCCTGGTGGAGAGCCCTGCTGTATCTGCTGCTCGGCCTGTTGATCCTGGCCGGGCTGCTCTTCGCGGCCGGGCTGCTCTTCGGCCCCGGCGGCTGCGCCCCGGATTCCCTGCGCGTGCCGGGTTGCACCCAGTACGTGCCGGATTTTTCGGCCGGCTGCGCTCCCAAAGACCCCACCACCGAGCACGTCGAGATTCCACCGGAAATCCTCGCCGCCCTGGACACGGATCGCAAGAAAGAGGACGATCTGCGCCGGGAAATCGATCTGCTCCGGCTCAAACTGGCCGAACGCGCGGCCATGTGCGTGCGCGAGCAGCCCAAGATCGACCCGCCCAAAGTGGAAGAACCACCTGTGGTGGAAGAGCCGCCCACTCTGGACGAGCTCATGCCCTCCACCCCGGAGCCGCCCAAGGAAGAGCCCAAGCCGGAACCAAAACCCGAGCCGAAGCCCGAACCCAAGCCGGAGCCGAAACCCGAGCCCAAGCCTGAGCCGAAGCCGGACCCCAAGCCCCGCAAGGGCGATGACATGATCATCCCCAAGGACGCTCCGAAGAACAACGACCTGAGCTTCCTGGAGGGTTGCTGGGATTCCGAGACCGGCCTGGTGGACGAGCAGCGCGGCGAGCCCATCGACGTGCGCTACTGCTTCGACAAGAGCGGCCGGGGCACGCGGGAAATCAAGATGAAGCGGGGCGACCGCTGCATCGGCCCGGTCCGCGCCAAGTTCGACTCTTCCGGCAAGCTGCGCATGAACGGGGACGGCGCCTCCTGCGACCGGGGTGGTTTCTTTGTGCCCCAGGTTGTGGAGTGCACCCAGGGCGCGGGCAACAAGGCCATCTGCGACGGCAAGGAGCAGGGCCGGAACAAACGCTGGAACAACCCCTTCCGCCGCAGCGGCGACAACTAGGGTCAGGACTTATGGTTGAGTCCGCATCCGGGGCGCCTGAGCGGCCCGGATGCGGAAATGAAAAGGAATACGCGAGAACATGGAAGCGCCCAAGTACAACTACCCGGTCAGCCTGATTCCCGGCGGATGCCCGCAATTTCTGGACTTCGTCATCGATCCCGACACCTTGGATCCCAAAGACCTGCGCTTTACCCGCGCCTTTCGGGAAAAACGCAGGCCCGAAGCCCAGGGCGACGGCCGCGAGGCCTTCGAGCTGATTTGCCTGACCGAAGACGACAACGGCCGCTGGCACGACCTTGTCTCCGGCGCGCCCACGGCCGAGGCCCCGGACTACGAGATCGAAGCCCGCAAGGCCCTGGAATCTTTCTACGATCAGTGGCTGCCCCTGCCTATTCTGCGTATGCGCGAGGTCAAGCGCTCCGACGGCGACCCCATGTTCACGCCCGGCCCCTCCAACTGGGCCCGCTGCCGGGTGGCCGCGCCCACGGAGGGTTCCAAGGCCCTGCGCATCGTCATCGCCTTTGACACCACCGTGGAAGAACCCGGCGACCCCGAGCATACCTGCGCCCTGTCGCCCGACGACGTGGCCGCCGGCGCGGT
>JAVBQP010000056.1:0-3853 GCA_031548905.1 Desulfovibrio sp.
GGCCACCAGAGCCAGAACCAGGGTGAGGCCCGCCGCCAGCCTGGCCATGAAACGCCGCTGGGCGCGCAGATGGCGCTGATACAGGGCGTGAAAATCCACGCACAGCAGCCGGGCCACAACTTTGAGCAGGGCTTCTTCCCGGTTGCCCTCGGCCAGGGTGATACCCAGGGCTTCGGCGCTCAAGGAGGGCGGATAGCACTGTTCTTCGTCCCCCTGCGGGGCCGGGGTGCCGGCAATGATGAAAGGGATGATCGCGTCCGCCCGGCCGTTCTCCTGAAACCAGCGCACCTCGGCGTCCACGTAAGGCGAGGAGGCGCTTTTGGGCGAACAGACCAAGATCAGATAGCGGCATTGCTCCAAGCTCTTGTGCAGGCCGTCGCGCAGTTCGGCGTGGGATCCGAGGTCGGTCTTGTCGCGGAAGACGCGGAAGCGGCGCTCCGCGCCCGAAGCCCCCGGCGCGATTTCCGTGGGAATGCGGAAACTTTCCAGCCTGGCTTGCAGCCATCTGGCGTATTTTTCATCATCCCCGCCGCGTTTGTAGCTGATAAAGGCGGTGAATTGGTAAGCGGGCGATTTGCTCTGTTCCATGGTGCCCCCGGAAGTATACTCGCCGCGGCAAAGCGCGCCTTGCGGGCGCGCTTTGCCGCGAGCAGACCGGCAACTTATTTCACCCGCGTGAACACAAAAGTTTCTTGCGGCTTGTCCGCAGGCGCCATCAGCAGCATGTTGTTGTCCTTAAAATTAACAGTCCAGTCATATTCCCCCAGTTTTATCTCGGCAGATTGCGGGCCGGAAGACTTCACAGCGAGAACACCTTTGTCCGTGTGCGGGCTTTTGCCACCCTGCCGTATAATCATAGTTAAAGCTCCGCCTGCCGCGTCAACACGCATGTCGCAAGCTTCCAGGTCGTTGATATCAAAATCCGGGCTCCTTTTTTTCGTTGCCGCAATATCCAGCGTCCAGTCGCCGTTGAATTTTTCCATGAACCCGGCGTGCGGGTTGCGGGGGGCCGTGCGTGTGAACACATACGTGGTTCTTCCATCGTGCAACGCCACGGCGTTGTCATCAACAAAGGAAAAAGACAGTTTCGCATCGCCTTTGGCAAGAGTAAGCGTCACCTGATTTCCATCGTCAGAGCCGACGGCAAAACCGATTTCATCGGGCTTGTCGCTGCGATCCGTATAGACGGCCAGTTTCTTGGCGGAAGCGTCAATACCGATCTTTTTCAACTTTTCCACTCGGATGAGCTCCGCATTCGCGGGGTCGCGCGCAACGGTCGCTTCCGGATCAAAATACCAGACGCCGTTCAGCTTTGCCAGGCCGCCCCCCTTGCCGGGAGAAGCCGCGCCGCTTTGCGCGACCGGGGCGGAGCTTTCCTCGCGCGTGAACACGTAATAGAAGCCACCCAGGCGCAACATCGTGGTGTTGTCATCCACAAAGGTAGCAAACAGCGTGTCTTGGCTTCCGGTGCCGCCAAAGGCAAGCTCCACCTCATTTCCATTATCGGCGAACACGAGAAAAGCAAGGGTTTCGGGCTTGTCGTCGTGCTCCGCATAGGCGGTCATCTTTTGGGTGGAAGCGTCAAAGCCGATTTTTTGCACCTTCTCTTTTCGAATGCGCTCCGCATTGGCGGGGAAGCGCGCGAGGCTCGCTTCAGGATTGAAGCGCCAGACGCCGTTCAGCCTGGCCAACCCGCCGCCTGTGCCGGGGGCCGGGGCGACGGTTTCCGTCCCTTGCGCCGCCGGAACTTTTTGCATATTCATCCCGCTCGGCGCGTCATACCGGGAGAACAGGAGCATCGTGGCCATGCTCCCGCCCTGTTCCTTCACCCGCCAGTTTTCGTAAAAACGGGCCGGGTCGTCTTCGAATTTTTTATAGTGCCAGAATTCACCGCCTCTGATTGCCCGCAGTTCGGTGGGGCTGTCCAGGGTCAAAGTTTGTTTGGCGCCGTCGCAGTCCACCACAATAGTCCGGCCGTTCGGCTGTACGCTGATGCCGGACACAATGTACGACATTGTGGCGTCTTTGCAGATCATGTCTTCCAGATCATAGGCCAGCATCAGGAAGCAGGCGTCCGAGTCGTACCGCTCGAATTCTCTTTTTTGGTGGTCCCGCGACCGCTGGTCGCCGATGCCGGCAAGGGTTTTCGGTATATCGACCTTCCACACCCCTTTCAGGGCCTTGGCCAACTTGGGCGAGGAGGGACCGACAGGCGCGGCTTCGGGAGGAAGGAACATGGCCGTCGGTTGGTCGACAATGCGATAGGCGAGCAGTTCCATTTCCTTTTCAAATTGCACCAGGACGGCCCGCTTTCCGGGGTCCGCGGCCTTCATCTCCGTAATGACATCCCAGGCTTTTGCGAACAACGGGTTTGCCGAGGATATTTTGAGAGTCTCCCTGCGCGGGTCTGCGCTTCCAATGCCGGTAAAATTGCAGGTGAGCAGGTATTCGTCGAGCTTCTTTTCCGCCTGCTCCAGCACCACCTCGGCGTAAATATCCGTCAATGTGCCGTCGTTGGCGGCGATCAAGACATAAGAGAAGTCGGCCTTTCCCGTCCGGCCCAACCATTCCGCAAGCCAGAATCTGGCATACGCGGGAGAGTCGCGGGGGATGTCCACAGTATATTCATCGCCCCCCAGATCAAAGCCGAAAGAAAACCCGTTCGCGGTCTTTTGCGCGGGGGTCGCCGCCCCGGAATCAAAGCCCTCGGCGGCGCGGGCGGGGAGCGGCGCAAAAGCGGCGGCTGTGAGGACGAAAAGCAGGAAAAGCGGGATTGATATGAAACGCATACGATTCCTCCTGAGACGGGCGACAGGCCACCGTTATCGGTTATCTTGGATATGGCCCGCTGTTCCCGGCAGGGACAGGCCTGTTACGGCAGTGTAGTGCAGTTACACCGTACTGACAATGATAGAGCCACTTCGCGGTGCCGCGATCCTCTCCTCCGGGCGCGAGTTATGCCCGCGCCCGGAGGGAGGCGTTTCTCCACTACGCCAATCAGGACGCAGCGGCATTCTGACGGGCCTGGGCAACAGTCTGGCCGCCCATAACCCCGAAGATCACGGCCAGCAGGTGCATCACCGTGGGCACCAGCGGCACCCAGTTGAGCACCGGAAGCAGATCGAATACGGCGGCCAGTATGGGAAAGATGACCAGCCACAGGCGGCGCGTGCTCTTGCCCCTGAGCAGGGCCAGAATTACGGCCGCGATCAGGGAGCCCACATGGACCAGGAACAGGATCGGCAGTTCGCCCGAAGCGGCCAGCACGGTGGTGTTGACGGCCCCGGAATTGGACCCGAGGTAGGGCAGAACATAGGTGGGAATCATGCACACGATGTACAGTAAAGCGTAAAGCACGGCGTTCATGGGAGCGGCTCCTTGCGGGTTGGCACGAGCGGCGGAATGCACCGCAAAAAAAGGAGAGGCATTCCGGGTTCAGTCCGGCCGCGAGACGCAAGCGCTGGACATAGCGCCTGGAAAGGCGCCGCATCGTGCGCGAAAACGCGGCGGACCGAAACAACGGCTCGCAAAATGATAGGGGAGTTTGGAGAAATGCCGGATTGCCGCCGACATGGCGGGCAAGACGGGGCTCTTACGGCACGCGGTTCATCCGGCCCGTTGCGGGCCGAAGGTCGTGAACCACATGGAAAATAAGAAGAAGAGCGATGAAGAAAAAATACCCGGCAGGACTGGAGATTGTCAAGCCCAAAAAACTTAGGGTCAGGACTCATTAATTAAGATAAAAGATGACGGAAGCAGCGAGGCATATGGCTGAAAAGAACGTGTGGGCGCAGCGGTCATAGCGCATGGCGATTCTGCGCCAGTCCTTTATCCTGCCGAACATAATCTCAAT
>JAVBQP010000051.1:0-44517 GCA_031548905.1 Desulfovibrio sp.
CCGTCGTCCCCCGGCGTGGGGTCTCTTCGCGTCTGTTCCCCCCCCCCCCTCCCCCGGGTGGGGGGGTTCTTTTTACTATTGCCCCCCCCCCCCTGGTTTTCCTCGACCGCGCACTTCGCGATCAGACGAGCAGCGCCGCCCCCCAGAGCAGTCCGGCCGCGACGATTCCGGCCGAGCGCACCAGGGCCAGAAGCCCGCGCACACGCTCCGGAGTCCAGGGAGCCCCCTCCGGGCCAAGGCGGGGCTTATCCACAATGCCGCCCTCGTAAGGAGTGGGGCCGCCCATGGAAGCGTTCATGAGCCAGGCCGCCGCGGCCATGGGCCACCCGGCGTTGGGACTGGTCATGGTCGCGGCTTGGCGACGGATCGTTCCAAATCCCGGCCACGCTCCCAGGCCGGAGCCCAAACCGGCCAGATACAGAAACAACACGCTGAGGCGGGCCGGAATGAAGGCCAGCGCGTCGTCCAGACGCGCCCCGAACCACCCGAGCCGGCGCCAGCGGGGAGTCTTGTAACCCCACATGGAATCCACGGTGCTCACAGCCTTATAGAGCCACAGCCCCAGGGGGCCGAACAGAACAAGCCAGAAGAACGGCGCCACAAAGGCATCATTAAAGTTTTCGCTCAGGGTTTCGGCCAGGCTGCGGCACAGATCCGGGCGTTCCATCTCGTCCGTCCGGCGCGAGACCAACATGCCCACAGCCCGGCGGGCGGCCTCCAGGTCACCGGATTCGACGATCTGAAGGGCGTCCCGACACTCGCGCAGCAGTGAACCGAGGGCCAGACCGGACCAGGAGAGATATACCCCGGCAAGCAAACCCAACCCCATAGGCAGGCGCAGGAGGGCGCCCGCCGCCAAAGCAGTCAGACCGCACAGCGCGAGCACGGCAACGACGCCGCCGACGGCCTCGCTGCCCAGGCTGCGGGCGGGCCGCTCCAAAAGCTCCAGAAGCTTGCCGAGGCCGCGTACGGGGTGGGGCGGAAAGGCCGGATCGCCGAAGCGCAGATCCAGGCCGAAGGCGACGATCGGCAGCCACCAGGGCCCGAGATCAAAGAACACGAGGGCCGCCTTCGGCCGGGAGCAGGCCCGCGCCGTTCAAGGCGAAAAACAGCAGGATGCCGGCGGCCGTGGAAAGGTTCAAGCTGCGGATGTTGTTGTTGACCGGAATGCGTACCGCCTGATCCAGGCGAGCGAGGGCTTCCGCCGGCAGGCCCCTGGTTTCCGACCCCAGAATGATTGCGTCCTCGGCGGTGAAGACGAAAAGCTGCACAGCCGTCCCATTCCGGGCGCTGCTCCCCACCAGACGTTTGCCCCGGCCGGGGCCTTCCAGGTAGGCGTCGAAATCCTTCCAGACCGAAAGCCGCACATGGGGCCAGTAGTCCAACCCGGCGCGCTTCAGGTACCTGTCTTCCAGGCTGAAGCCCAACGGTTCGATCAGGTGCAATTCCGTGTCCGTACCGGCGCAGAGCCGGGCCACGTTGCCTGTGTTGGGGGGGATTTCCGGCTGGTAGAGAACGATGTGCATAGGTTGGGCGCGTTCGGGCTTCTCAGGCGCCTTCCCGGCTTTCAATCCAGGCGAAGGCGTTATGGGCGTGGATGGATTCATAGCTTTCCACCTCCACGCGGAACCAGGCCACCTGGGAGTGGCGCTCCAGCTTTTCGGCCACGTTGCGCACGACGTCCTCGACAAAGCAGGGCGCGGCAAAGGCGTTTTCGGTGACCATCTTTTCGTCCGGGCGCTTGAGCAGCGGATACACGGGTGAAGAGGCCGAGCCCTCGGCGATTTCGATGAACTCTTCCAGCCAGTTGAAGCCCTTGAGCCGCACCCGGATGCGCACTTCGGCCCGCTGGCTGTGCGCGCCCTCGTCGCTGATCGCTTTGGAGCAGGGGCAGACGGTCATGACCGGAACGTTGACCTCAAGCAGGAAGGCCGGCTTTCCTTCGGCCAACTCGCCGGTCAACACGCACTCGTAGCCCTGGACGCCGCCCGCCCCGGAGGCCGGGGCCTTTTTACGCAAAAAATACGGGAAGCGAAACACCACCTGGGCCTTGCGGGCCTGAAGGCGTTCCTTGATCCCCTCAAGCAGGCGCTTGATGCTTTTGTAGCTGAGTTCCTCGCTCCAGTCTTCCAGGGCTTCCACAAAACGGCTCATGTGGGTGCCCTTGTATTCGGCGGGCAGGTCCACGCCCAGTTCGACGCGGGCCACGGTGTGCTGCACGCCGTTCTGACGATCGCTCACCAGAAGAGGAACCACAAGGTTACGCACGCCCACCCGGTCGATAGGCAACGGCACGGCGGAAACGTGATTTTGAACGTCTTCCATGAACTCCTCGAGCAATGTCACTGTGAAACAGGCTACGGAACGCCGAAAATTTTCAACAAGCCGCTGAGAAGGGCCGAAGCACCTGAACGGCTACGGCGTGGGCCTGCCTCTCAGCGCAGGGTACGGCCGTCGGTCGCCTGGGAAAGTTTGCCGAAAACCACGCCTTTGGTGGAAATCAGGCGTTGGGCCAGCGTGCGGAGTTCCTCGCCGGGCCCCTTGAGCACGAGCACTTCCAGACAGTTGTCGTGATCCAGGTGCACGTGCAGGGTGGTGATGATCAGATGATGGGCGTCGTGCTGGATGGACATGAGCTTTTTGGCCAGATCGCTCTTGTGGTGATCGTAAATCAGGGTGAGGGTAGCCGCGCTCGTGCCGTCCGCGTCTTCCCATTCCTTTTCGACCAGGGCCGCCCGGATGAGATCCCGGATGGCCTCCGAGCGGTTGGGGTAGTCCTGCCCGGCGCACAGGGCGTCGAAGCGCTCCAGAAGTTCCGAATCAAGGGACACGCCGAATCTGATGGTCTCGCCCATATATCCTCACCCCTCTTTGCGGGCCAGTTCCCAAAGGTTCACGCGCACCGTGGAGGGCTGCATGTGCAGGGGCTCGACCTCCACGCGGCGGATGCGCCGGGAGGTCCAGCCAATCTTTTCCACTGCGGCCTGGAAGGCATCATACACGCCCCTGGCCGGTTCCGCCACCCATACCCGGCCGCCCGGGGCCAGGGCGTGCTCGAGAAAAACGATGACCGGCTCCACAAACCGCTTTTCGTACATAATGTCCCCGCCCCAGATATGCAGGCAGGAGCGCGGGGCCACGGCTGGGAAGCGCCAGTCCATCGCCAGCCAAAACGGTTGGGGCACATTGTTGACAAGAGCGTTTCGCCTGGCATAGGAAAGAGCCGCCGGCTCGTAGTCCACGGCGATAACCCCGGCGCCCAGCCAGGACGCCACCAGGGCCGTGAAGCCGAGGCCGCAGCCGAGATCCAGGCAGACACCTTCGCGGATGCGTTCCCGCTCCTCCCGCAGGAGTTCGGCCAGGGCCAGACTGGCAGGCCAGAGCTCCACCCAGTAGGGCAGGCGCTCGTCTTCGGAAAACGCCTCGTCGGTCATGGATTCCCAGAGGGATTCCAAATCCGCCGGGCGCTCAAGACGCCAGCTCCGGCCGCAGGCCTCCACCTCGATAAGGCCGGGGCTCAGCCGGGCCGTGGGGTTCACCGCCATGAACAATCCTTTACAAATAGTGCCGTGGAGCCGAAACATCTACCCCAGCCGGACGCAAAAGTGAAGAACTCTTCTCCCGCTTCCCCGGCCGACAGGCCGGCCGCTCAATCTTCCGTCAGGCAGTTCCAGGGCATCGCGCACGTCGCCTTCATGGCCGCCCTGATCGCCGCCGGGGCGTATTTCCACATGCAGATCGGCCCGGTGCCCATCTCGTTTCAGGATATGTTCATCTGCCTGGCCGGGCTGGCCCTTGGTCCGCGTCTGGGCGTTCTGGCCATACTTCTCTATCTTGTGGCGGGCCTGGCCGGCCTGCCGGTGTTCGCCGGCGGCAAAAGCGGCCCGGCCGTGCTGCTCGGCCCCACGGGCGGCTACCTGGTCGGCTTTATCGGGCCGGCCCTGTGCGCGGGAATCGGCGGGCGCATCGCCCGGCGAGGAGTGCCCGCCGGGGTGGATCTGCCCATTTCGCGCCTTCTCCCCGCCCTGCTCGGCTGCTGCGTGGGAATGCTCCCGGTCTACGGCCTCGGCGCCTTGAGGCTCGCCCAGGTTCTGGGCTGCGGCCTGGACAAAGCCCTGGCCGTGGGCGTCTGGCCCTTTCTGCCGATCATCCCGCTCAAGCTGGTGTCCGCGGTCCTGATCTGGCGGCTCCTGCGCCGCAGAGGCCTCGTACCGCAATGACGCTTCTTCTTGCAGCGGAAAACCTGACCTTCCGGCATCCCGGCGCGGAGCGACCCGCGTTCGCCGGGGTTTCTTTTCCGTTGCGCGCGGGGGAACTCCTTTTGCTGTGTGGCCCCAACGGCGGCGGCAAGTCCAGCCTGCTGGAAGTCCTGGCCGGCCTGCATGACGGCTGGACCGGCGCCTTGAGTCTGTTCGGGGCGTCCCTGCCGGAAGGGCATGTGCCGCCCCGGAGCGCCCGGCGGAGAATCGGTCTGCTCCTGCAGAACGCGGACATGCAGATTTTCGGAGACACCCTGGAGGAAGACCTGGCTCTGGGCCTTCCCCCCGAGGCCACGGCGGCGGCTCCCGAGCTCGCGGCCCGGCTGGGCCTGCCCTCCCCATCCACGCGGGTACAATGCCTTTCGTACGGGCAGAAGCGTAAACTCTGCCTGGCAACGGCTCTGCTGCGCCGGCCGGAGGTATTGCTGCTGGACGAACCCCAGGCCGGCCTGGATTACCCAGCTCTCAGGGAATTCGCCGGGATTCTCGGCGGCCTGCTCCGCTCCGGCGCGGCTTTGATCCTGGCCACCCACGACCCGGCCCCCTTCCTGCCCCTGGCCGAGAACCTGCTGTTTCTTCGCCCTGCCGGTGAATCGGCCTTCGGCCCGAAGGAAGATCTGCGCCCCCTGGCGGAAACCTTCGGCATTCGCCCCTGGTGAACGTCGGGGCGGGTTCTTCCCCGGTCTTTCCGGGGCGCCGATTCCAATCTGCTTTTATCCCACTCTGGACTCCTCTCCCAACCTGTGCGAGAATAGCGGAAGGTACGGCGCCAAGCGCCAGCATTGCTTCACCCTTCACCTTTCGAGGTGCCCCATGTCACAGTGGCCCCATAAAGATCTCCTCGACATCGTTGATCTCAGTCCGGCCGAAATCACCCACCTTTTGGACACGGCGGAGGAATTCCAGGAAATCAATACCAGACCGGTGAAAAAGGTGCCCACCCTGCGAGGCAAGGGAGTGATCCTTTTTTTCGTCGAAAACAGCACCCGCACCAAGACTTCCTTTGACGTGGCCGGCACGAGATTGTCGGCCGACACGTTTTCTCTGGCCAAGTCGGGCAGCAGCCTGGCCAAAGGCGAGACCCTCAAGGACACGGCCCTGACCCTCCAGGCCATGAACCCGGACATCATCGTCATCCGGCATTCCTCCAGCGGCGCGGCCGCCTTCCTGGCCGAGCGGCTGGAATGTTCCGTGGTCAACGCCGGCGACGGCCGGCACGCCCACCCCACCCAGGCCCTGCTCGACGCCTACACCCTGCGCCGACACTGGGGCGGTTCCCTGGCCGGGAAGACTGTGCTCATAGCGGGCGATACGGCGCACAGCCGGGTCGCCCGTTCCAATGTGCACCTGCTGACCAAGATGGGCGTGAAGGTACGCCTGTTTTCCCCCCGCACCCTGCTCCCCGTCGGCGTGGATTCCTGGCCGGTCGAGGTCTACACCGACCTGAACAAAGCCGTGGCCGGCGTGGACGCGGTCATGTGCCTGCGCCTGCAACTGGAACGCCAGCAGGCCGGGCTTCTGCCCGACCTGTCCGAATACGCCTCCCACTTCTGCCTGACCCGCCGGCACCTGGAAAAGGCCGCCCCGGGCGCGCCCGTGCTGCACCCCGGCCCGATCAACCGGGGCCTGGAAATCTCTTCCGAACTGGCCGACGCGGCCGAAAGCCTGATTCTCGATCAAGTGGCCGCCGGCGTGGCCGTTCGCATGGCCGTCCTGTTCACCCTGGGAACCCGCAACGAGGATGCCGTTTATGACGCCTGATACCTCCCCCGCTCCCTTTGCCGTCATCGGCGCGGATCTGTTCGGAACGCCCCACGATATTCTGGTCGCTGACGGCCGGATCGCCGGCCTGCGGCCTTCCGGCTCCCTGGAGCTGCCCGCCGGCGTCGAGCGGATCGATGCCGCCGGCGCCCACGTTTTCCCCAGCTTCATCGACGCCCACGTCCATCTGCGCGAGCCGGGCTTCGAGTACAAGGAAGATATCGCCTCCGGCCTCACGGCGGCGGCCCACGGCGGTTTTGGCGCGGTTATGTGCATGGCCAACACCGATCCGGTCAACGACTCGGCCTCGATCACCCGCTTCATGCTGGAGCGAGCCAGGGCCTCCCACCCCTTCGGCCCCAGGCTCCACCCCATCGGCGCCCTGACTCTGGGCCTGGACGGCAAGGCCCTGGCCCCCCTCGGCGAGTTGAGCGAAGCGGGCTGCGCCGCTTTTTCCAACGACGGCAAGCCGGTGATGAACTCTGAAATCTTCCGCCGGGCCGTGGAATACGCGGCCCAGTGGGGGAAAATCGTCATCGATCACTGCGAGGATGCCCACCTGGCCGCCGGCACCCACATGAACGAGGGCGAGGTCAGCGGGCGCATCGGCGTGGCCGGGCAGAGCACCGTGGCCGAGGCCGTGCAGGTGGCCCGCGACATCCTGCTGGCCGAGTATCTGGACCTGCCCATCCACCTGGCCCACGTCAGTTGCCGGCAGTCCGTGGACCTGATCCGCTTCGCCAAGGCCAAAGGCGTCCCGATTACGGCGGAGACCTGCCCCCACTACCTGCACCTGGACCATTCCCGGCTGGAGCATTACGACACCGCCGCCAAGGTCTGCCCGCCCCTGCGCGCCCCCGAGGACGTCATCGCCCTGCGTCGGGCCGTTGCCGAGGGTGTGTTCGACATCTTCACCACCGACCATGCCCCGCACGCGGCCCATGAAAAGGAAGAACCCCTGGGCGAGGCGCCCAACGGGATGATCGGCCTGGAAACGGCCGTGCCCCTGACCTGGGAACTGGTGCGCTCGGGCGAGCTTGCCCATAAAACCTTCGCGGCCATGTGGTGCGACAACCCGGCCCGGCTCTTCAACCTGCCCACCTTCACCCTGGCCGAAGGCGCCCCGGCGGACTTTTTTCTCTTCGATCCCCGGATCGAGTGGATTCCGAGCCGGGAAACCCTGCATTCCAAGAGCCTGAACACGCCCTTTCTGGGCAACCCCCTGCGCGGCAAAGTCACACGCCACTGGCTGGGCGGGCGGGCCGTCTCGCGTTGAGCCGGCCTAAGCACAGGTTGACAACCCGCTCCGGCCGGCTGATTATAGAGACTTAAGCCGATGAGAACCTACACCGTTCGTTTCCCGGCACGGTGTTTTTTCAGGAGAACCCAATGTCCCAATCCGCCTTTAAAGATGCCGTGACCATCTGCAAATCGGTCATGCGCAACGGGTTCGACGCCCACATCGTCAACTCCCAGCTCCAGCATGAGTTGATGCAGGCCGACCGCCGCAACGAGATCGATCTGGCCACCGACGCCCCGCCGGACGAGCTTGCCAAGCTCTTCCCCGCCCTGGCCCCCGGCGACCACCCCGGCGTCATGGGCGTCCTCAGCGAAGGCGGACTTCTCTATCGTTTTTACCGCATGAACATTTCCGACTCGGCCCTGCCGGAAGTGGCCCTGACCCGCCTGACCCCCACCCTGCTCCAGCGCATGATGGATCGCGGCCCGGTGCCCCGTTCCTTGGTCAACGGCATGGTTTCCCTTTCACCCCCGCCGGTTGAAAAGGGCTACCCGGGCTTCGACAGCTTCGACGGGGGGCAAATCCGCCTGGAAGGCCTGCCGGATGAGACCCTGAAGTCCGACTACCTGCTCGGCATCCGGGCCCTGCGTTACGCGGCCAACTTTGATCTGCCCATCGAGCCGAACACCTGGATGGCGATTATCCGCAACTCCCAGCGAATTCTCGACTATGTCCCGGTTCAGCTCTTCATGGACGAATGGCGCAAGGTCGAGGCGGAGAACATGTGGAAGTTCGCCCAACTGCTCTTCGACACCCAGATCATGCACGGGCTTCTGCCCGAAATCGCCGGCCTGGCCCGAGTGCGCCAGACCAGGAACGATTCCGGCGAGGAAGAAACCGTCCTGACCCACACCATCGCGTGCATGAAGTATTACCCCGAAGGGGAATTCCACTACGACTGGCTCGGCACCTTCGCCCTGCTCTTTCATGACGTGGGCAAACTGTACACGGCCGAGCACTTCCAGGGCCGCTGGTACTTTTACGAACACCACCGCGTGGGCGCCAAAGTGGCCCGCAAGATCCTGCGCCGGTTGCATATGCTGCCGGAAGACATCGAGTTGATCTGCGGGATTATCCGCAACCACATGCGCTTCCAGTTCATGATGACCGACAAGGGGATCCGCCGTTTCATGGCCGTCCCCGAGCACGGCCGGATCATCGCCATATCCCGAGCGGCCATCAAGGCCAGGGAAGACAACTACACGGCCTTCAACCACAACACCAAGTACCTGGCCCGGGCCGAAACCCCGGAGCAGATGCTCGAGCCTCTCCTGAACGGCAACGAGATCATGGAAGTTACGGGCCTGAAGCCCGGCCCCCATGTGGGGGTGCTCCGCCAGGAGTTGCTCAAGGCCCAGATCGCCGGCGAGGTGAACAACCTGGAAGAAGCCCGTGATTTCGTCTGTAAGTGGGTGGCCCAGAACAACTAGCGCAATTTCACTTTGAAATTGTAAGGGAAGGAGGCCCCCCTCCACGACAGGGGCCTCCTTTTTCCTTTCCCGCCGTTCGCCGGCGCAAACAAAGCGAGACAACACCATGAACATCGGCTACATCGGACTCGGCCTCATGGGCGTTCCCTGCGCCCTGAACCTGATCAAGGCGGGGCACTCCCTGCACGTCTGGGCCAGACGGCCGGAATCCGCCGCGCCCCTGCTGGAAAAAGGCGCGACCTTTCATGCCTCCCCGGCCGAGCTCGGCAAAGCTGTGGACATCCTTTTCACCAACGTCTCCGATACCCCGGATGTGGAAGCCGTGCTGCTCGGCGAAAACGGCGTGCACCTGTGCGGCAAGGCCGGCCTTATCGTTGTGGACATGAGCACCATCTCGGCCACGGCCACCCGGCGCATGGGCGAGGAGTTGGAGAAAAAGGGCATCACCCTGGTGGACGCCCCGGTTTCCGGCGGCACCGTGGGGGCGCGGAACGGCACCCTGACCTTCATGGTCGGCGCGGAGCCGGATGTGTTCGAGCGCATCAAGCCCGTGCTCGCGGGTATGGGCGTAAGCATCACCCGCGTGGGCTCGCGCGGCGCCGGGCAGGTGGCCAAAAGCTGCAACCAGATC
Source organism: Desulfovibrio sp. (assembly GCA_031548905.1). Taxonomy (GTDB): domain Bacteria; phylum Desulfobacterota; class Desulfovibrionia; order Desulfovibrionales; family Desulfovibrionaceae; genus Frigididesulfovibrio. Next base: position 9,382 of record JAVBQP010000051.1, read on the forward strand.
GTCATCACCGGCTCCATCGCCGTGGTGGCGGAGGCTCTGCGCTTCGCCCGCGAGAACGGCGTGGACCCGGCCCCGGTGCGCGAGGCCCTGCTCGGCGGCTTCGCCGGCAGCAAGGTGATGGAAATCCACGGCAAGCGTATGATCGACCACGCCTACGCGCCGGGTTTCAAAACCGCCCTGCACGTCAAAGACATGGGCATTGTCGAGGGCATCGCCAAAGAGCTCGGCCTGAACCTGCCCACCACGGCCCTCGCCGTGGACCTTCTGCGCCGGACCCTGGCGGCCGGCTATGCCGAAGAAGACTCCTCGGCCATGGCGGAGATCGTCAACAAGCTGTGACAACAAACGCTTTTCCGCTTAAGAAAAACATGATAAGCAATCCGGCATCGTAGAAAAACACGACCGGACGCCCGCGCGGGATCACCGGCGGGCGTCCGTTTTTTTCGTCCCGGCGTCACTACAACGCGATTGAGAGATGTGCCTTTGATGCAAGCGGCTCGACAGATAGCGGCAGCGCTGTTTCTGCTCACGCTGTTGTCGGCCGTTCCGGCCGCCCCGGCCGGGGCCGCGGAACCCGTTTCGACCGAGGATGCCCGTACCGCCGCCCATAATGCCGCGCGCGGTCTTGATCTCCAAACCGAGCCGCCGAAAAAAAAATACCGGCCGATTAAAACGGAAAACCTGCCGGAACTCCCCAATATCGACATCGGCGCGCAAGTGGCCCGCTACGTCCTGTGGGGCGCGGCGGCCGTCGTCCTGGTTATCATCCTGATGACCCTGCGTGACAACTTGTGGAGCTCCAGCCGTCGGCGCAGGCTGCGCCACGAGGACGCGGAAGAACTGGCCCCCGGCGCTTCGACCGCCCGCATGGACAAAGCCCAGGGTGAAGCCGACGAGTTGGCCCGCCTGGGCGGCTTCGCCGAAGCCATGCACCTGCTTCTGCTGCAAAGCGTCGGCGAATTGCGCCTCCGCCTGGGGATCTCCATCGCCGCTTCCCTGACCAGCCGTGAGATTTTGCACCGCATCGGCCTTGCCCCCGAAGGCCGAGCCGCCTTCGCCGACATCATCGGCCGGGTGGAAATCTCCTATTTCGGCCCGCACCAGCCCGGCAAAGAGGAATACCTCGCCTGCCGCAGAAATTTCGAAACCCTGACCGAGGCCCTGCGCCGACAGGGCGCGGCATGACGGCGGGCACCCCCTTTTCCCGCACGGCGGTACTCCTGCTGATCACCTGCGCGGCGGCTCTGCTGGCGGCTTCCGTTCTGCTGCACGCCTACGACGACACGCCCGAGGCCCACGGCGCCAAATCCAACCCCGGCAGTTGGTCCGGTTCCGCCGTCGGCTGTGCCGGTTTTTACGAAGTATTGCGGACCTTCAAGCGCCCGGTGGCCCGCGGCACGGGCAACGTTCTGGCTATGGTGGGCGCGCGCGGCACCCTGATCGTGGCCGAACCGGATCTCAGGCGCATGGATGAAGCCGAAGGCGCCAAACTGCTGGCCGCGCCGAGGTTGCTGCTGGTGCTGCCCAAATGGCGGGGCGAGCCGGACCCCAAACGCCCGGCCTGGCTCGAATCCATCGAACCGCGCCCGCTCGACGACGCCCGCCGGACCTTAGCCCTGGTTTCCGGCGAAGGCGACGTGTACCGGACGGATAGGCCGAAAGCCTGGAAGCACAACGATATCGGCCTCAGCCCCGCCCTGCCGGAGGTGACCCAACTGCTCCGTTCGAGGATCCTCCGCCCGGTTGTCGGTGATGCCGACGGTATGCTGGTGGGTGAGTTGGATCTTGAAGGCAACCGGGTCTGGATTATTTCCGACCCCGACGTGCTCTCCAACCAGGGAATCGGCCGGGGCGACAACGCCGCGTTCATGATCGCCCTGATGGACGCGCTCCGGGCCTGGAAAAACACCGACCTGGGCGCTCCCCTCGTATTCGACGAGACCGTGCACGGCTTCCAATCCCCGCAAGGCTCGCCGCTCAAGCTGCTCTTTCAGTTTCCCTTTGTGGTGGTCACCGCCCTGGCCTGCGCGGCCGGGCTGCTGCTGGTCCTGGCCGGGACGGAACGCTTCGGCGCTCCTCTGCGGCCCAAGCCCGCAATCGATTTCGGCAAGGCGGGCCTGCTCGCCAACGGAGCCCGGCTGCTGGACTACGCCGGGCATCAGGCCGTGGTGCTCAGGCGTTACGCGCGGATGACCGTCCGCAGCACGGCCCAGGCCCTGCACGCCCCGGCCGGCCTGGACGAGCCGGCCCTGGCCGCCTGGCTGGACAGGGTGGGCAAGGCCAGGGGCGCGCAACGCTCCTGCGCCGCCATTCTCGCACACATCGCCGCCGTTGAGAGCGACACTCCCGACGCGCCGGCCCGGCTTTTCGCCTGCGCCCGAGACATTCATACCTGGAAAGGAGAACTCCTGCATGGATCTGCAACAGATCGGCGCCATCGTTAGAGATATCAGGGCCGAAGTCGGCAAGGCCATCGTCGGCCAGGAAGAAGCCCTGGAACTCATGCTCACCGCCCTGCTCTGCGGCGGCCACATTCTACTCGAAGGGGTGCCCGGCACCGGCAAAACCTTTCTGGTCCAGTCCTTCGCCGTCTGCCTCAATCTGGAGTTCGGGCGCATCCAGTTCACCCCGGACATGATGCCCGGCGACGTGCTGGGCACCAACCTGTTCAACTTCCAGACCAACGCCTTCGTGCTCACCCAGGGGCCGATCTTCACCCAGATCCTTCTGGCCGACGAGATCAACCGCACCCCGCCCAAAACCCAGGCCGCCCTGCTCCAGGCCATGAACGAGCGCGCCGTGACCATCGACCGTCAAACTTACGACCTGGGCGACGAATTCCTGGTCGTGGCCACCCAGAACCCCATCGAGCAGCAGGGCACCTATCCCCTGCCCGAAGCCCAGCTTGACCGCTTCCTGTTCAAGGTGCTCATCGATTACCCCAGCCGCGACGAGGAGCGCGAGATCGTCGCCCGCCACGGCACCTGCGCGGTCATGCCCAAAATCGCCGATTTCGCCGTGCGGGCGGTGGTCACCAGGGAACAACTCGCCGAAGCCCGCGCCCTGACGGCCCAAATCCGCCTGACCGAGCCCCTGGTCGATTACATTGTGGACATCATCCGGACCACGCGCGGGCATCCGTCCATCGAGACCGGGGCCTCCACCCGGGCCGCGAACATGTTGGCTTCGGCCGCCCGCGCCTATGCGGCCGTGTGCGGGCGCGATTTCGTCATTCCCGACGACGTCAAACGCCTGGCCGTGCCGCTGCTGCGCCACCGCATCGTCATGACCCCGAGCGCGGACATTGAAGGCGTCACTCCGGACCAGGCCCTGCGGACAATTGTCGACCAGACGCCCGCCCCGCGCTGATGCCGGCCCCACACATCGTTCCCGAACGCAGATGCTGAAGAAACTCCGAACACGCGGGCCCAAGGGCGCAGGGGATTCCCCCCGGGCCGACCGCCCGAGCCGGACCCTGCGTCCCACGCGCAGGGCCGCCCTGCTGTTCGGTCTGGCCGTGCTGCCCGCCCTGGCGCTCACGACCGCCTTTCCCGATTTCTGGTACCTGTCGCTCTACCTGCCCTGCCTGGTGCTCGCGCTGCTCTTCGCGGATGCCGTCATGGCCCTGCCCGACAACCGCCTGCACGCCGACCTCCGCGCCCCGGCCCGGCTGGCCGTGGGCGAGACCGGAGAAGCCCGCCTGGTGATCTCGGCCGAGAGCTACCCGCGCCCCGTGCGGATCGAGGCCCTGCTGGAGCAGGTAGGCGAGGCGGATCAGCCTGAGCCGGCAGCCGGTATGGTGCGTGAAGGCAAGCTGGAGCTGCGCCTTGCCGTAACGCCTCGCCGGCGGGGTCGTGTGCGCCTTGCGGCGCTCTGGCTGCGCCGCACCGGCCCGCTTGGATTCGTCTCCCTCCGTCGCCGGCAGCCCCTGGATCTCGCCATCGACGCGGTGCCCGACGTGCACGGCATCCACGAGACGGCTCTGCGTTTTTTCGCCGACGACGCCGTATACGGCCTGAAAAGCCAACGTATGCGGGGAGAGGGCACGGAGTTCGAAACCTTGTGCGAATACATGCCCGGCATGGACCATCGCTTCATGGACTGGAAACGCTCGGCCCGCCACCGCAAGCTCCTGTGCAGGGAATTCAGGCGGGAGCGCAACCACCCGGTGGTGTTCGGGTTCGACACCGGGCACCTCATGCTCGAATCAATCAACGGCGTGCCCCGCCTGGATCACGCCATCAGGGCCGGGCTGCTGCTCGGCTGGATTTCCCTGCACAGCGGCGATCTGATCGGCGGCTGCGGCTTTGCCGCCCGTTTCCGCAACTTTCTCAAACCCGGCCGGGGGATGCCCTACTTCGCCCAGTTTCAACGCTTCACCGCCGGGCTGGAATACCGTACCGAAGAAACCAACTTCACTCTTGGCCTGGCCGAGCTGGAAGCCCGCCTGCAGCGCCGCTCCCTGGTCGTGCTGTTTACCGAGTTCGTGGACACCATCTCGGCCGAACTGCTGCTGGAAAGCCTGCAACGCATGATCCGCCGGCACGTGGTCGTGTTTGTGACCATGCGCGACCCCCTGACCGCCCGCCTGCGCGACGCCGAACCCAAAGACTTCACGGACGCCGCTCAAGCCGTCATTGCCGACGGCTTCCTGCGCGAGCGCTCCATCGTGCTGGAGCGCTCGGCCCGGCTCGGCGTGCACTGCCTGGACGTTCCGGCCGAGGAAGTCTCCGGCGCGGTGCTCAACAAATACCTGATGATCAAGCAAAGGGGCCTGCTATGAGCACCCTCACGGCCGTCGGCCCGGAAGCTTCCGTCGCCGGCGTTCCCGAAACGCCCGGCCTGCGCAGCGCCGAGTTCCGCCGGGGGCGCGAGCTCGGCTGGCGGCGCCTGGACGACATGGTCGCCCGCATTGAGAAACGCGGCATCGGGGAGCTTTCCGCCGAAGAGGTGGAGCAACTCCCCCTGCTGTACCGCGCCGCCGTCTCGTCGCTTTCCGTGGCCAGGGGCATCGTGCTTGACCGCAACCTGCTGCTGTATCTGGAAAATCTCTCCCTGCGCGCCTACCTGGCGGTGTACGGGCCGCGCGTCGGCATCATGCAAAGCATGGGCGCGTTTTTCAGCCGCGACTTTCCCCGCAGCGTGCGTACCTTGGGCAGGCATCTGGCCCTGACCCTCGCCGCCCTGGTTGTGGGCACCTTCGCGGGATATATGCTGGTCCGGGCGGACATGAGCTGGTTCACCACCCTGGTGCCGGAAGGTCTGGCCGGCTCGCGCGGGCCGGGCAGCTCCCGCGAGGATCTGCTCAATGAGGAACTGTTCGCCCCTTGGCCGGGCTTTACCGAAACGTTCATCGTGTTCGCCAATTCCCTGTTCCGCCACAACACCATGGTGGGTATCTTCGCCTTCGGGCTCGGCTTTACTCTCGGCATTCCCACCCTGCTGCTCATGGCCTACCAGGGGGTGGTGCTCGGCGCCTTTATCGCCCTGCACGCGGATCGCGGCCTGACCGTGGACTTCATCGGCTGGCTCTCAATCCACGGGGTGACGGAAATCCTGGCAATCCTCCTGTGCGGCGCGGCCGGCCTGGTGGTGGCCGAGAAGATCTTGTTTCCCGGCCGGCTGCCGCGCCTGGAGAACCTGGCCCGACACGGCCGCAAAGCCGCCGGCGTGGCGGCCGGGGCCGTGGTCCTGTTCTTTATCGCGGGCATTCTGGAAGGCGGGTTCCGCCAGCTCATCGCCAACACGCCCGGCCGGTTCGCCCTCGCCCTCGCCACCGGGGCATTGTGGCTGTGGTATTTCCTGCGAGTGGGGAAGGAGAAGGCATGACCTCATCCGAAGATCGTCTTGAAGAGCTGCTTGAAGGCACCAAGCGCAAGCGCCGGACCCTGGTTTCCCCCGAAGGGGTGACCCTGAACATCCGGGCCGCCGGGCACGGCGAACGGATCACCGCCTTCACCCTGGACATCGTCTTCATGTTCACGGCGATCATCTGCCTCTACCTGCTGATCCTCGCCGTGTTCTTCACGGGCAGCAACATCTCGGTGGGCATGACCCTGCTGCTTTTCCTGGCCTTTCTCGTGCGCAACCTGTATTTTCTACACTTTGAGCTGGCCTGGCAGGGCCGCACGCCCGGCAAGCGGATCTGCGGCCTGCGGGTGATCAACCGATCCGGCGGCGAGTTGGCGCCCTCGGCGCTGATCGCCCGCAACCTGACCCGCGAGGTCGAATTCTTTTTGCCGCTCTCCCTGTTCTTTTCCCTGAACGCGGAACAAAACGCCTGGCAGCAGCTGGCCCTGCTCGGCTGGACGTTGTCTCTTACCGCCCTGCCGTTCTTCAACCGGGAACATTTGCGGGCCGGCGACCTGATCGGCGGTACCCAGGTCATCGCCATGCCCAAACGGATGTTGCTGGACGACCTCACCGGCCGGCCCGTCGGTGCCCAATCGCCCGCTTATGCCTTCACGGCCGAGCAACTGGCCATTTATGGAACGTTCGAACTCCAGGTGCTGGAAGAATTTCTGCGCCGCCCGCCTTCACCGGAAACGGAGCGCCTGCTGGAGGAGGTCTGCCGAAAAATCATCACGAAAATCGGATGGGAAGGAAATGTTTCTGCGGGGAGCGCCCGCCGTTTTCTCACGGAGTTCTACGCCGCCGAGCGGGCCGACCTGGAGCGCGGGCAGTTGTTCGGCAAGATCAAGGCCGACAAAACCTCCGCCGCGGCGCCGCCCTCGAGAGGGCCGCACACCGAGAGCGCAAAGTAATCGACTCCGGCCGCAACGGCCATTCCTCAAGCCCTTCCGTCATGAACGCCACTGTGTCCTGCTGTCTTCGGAACGCCGAAAAAGTCATTTTGCTGGATGGTCCGTCCGGCGAACGTGCTCGATGAGGCACCGCCCACAAAAACGCGGTCGTCGTTTTTTCAGGCCCGGGTCGGAGCAATACGCTTTATCGGTTCCCCTCTTGCTCTTTTTTTGTTACTCTCTTCGCCGGTGGAGAATAAGTATATTCTCATATGCCGATTTCGTAATCCTTTTCACTTCAGCCGTCGCATGGAGATATTGATGCAGACATCCCCCGTGAATGCTTCCGTTGCGGAGTTCACCATCGGTTCCGTACTTGGCCGCACATTTTCCACAATCATGAAGAATCCCGTCGTGTTTTTCGGGCTGACCCTCGGCGCGTTGCTTCCCTCCACGCTGTGCGGCATCCTTTTTCCCGTCTCGCCCGACAACTACCTTGCCCCGTTTCTTACCGCGATGATCCTGCAGTGGATTTTCCTTTTGCTCAGCCAGGCCGCGGTGTCGTATGCCGTTTTCCAGGCCCTGCGCAACAACTCCGCCTCGTTCGGGGCGGCCGCTTCGCGCGGGTTCGCGCGCGCCCTGCCGCTGATGGTGGCCGCCGTGCTGATGGCCTTTGCCATCTGGCTCGGCTTTGTTCTGCTGATCTTCCCGGCTCTTATGCTGGCCTGCATGTGGGCCGTCACCATTCCCGCCTGCGTGGTTGAGCGCATGGGCGCGGTGGAGAGCATGAAGCGCAGCGCCGAACTGACCAGGGGCTATCGTTGGAAAGTCCTCGCGCTCATCATCATCACCGCCGTCGTCACCAACGTGATTGCCTATCTGGTAACCTTCATCGTCGCGGGCCTGACCGGCAGCATCATCGTCACCGCCATTCTCGTCATGCTGGCGACCACCGTGCCCCAGGCCGTCACCTCGGCCATGAGCGCCACCATGTACTATGAATTCCGGCGCATCAAAGAAGGCGTCTCTCTGGACAGCCTGGCGAACGTGTTCGATTAGAACGGTTTACTTTTAACGCAACCGGAGCCACAATTCACTCCTCCCCTTCGTCCCCCGGGGAAAATCCGGGGGACGAAGGCCACCCAGCACCCGGGAGGACCGCTATGCCCGCCATCCCCACTCTCCAGACCATTCTTGATGCCTACTATGATCGGAAACCCGATCCGGAAAATCCCGCCCAGCGGGTCGGCTTCGGCACCTCCGGGCACCGGGGATCGTCCCTGGCCGGAAGCTTCACCGAAAGCCATATCGCGGCCATCACCCAGGCCGTCGTCGAACACCGCAGGGCCGCCGGAATCACCGGGCCGCTGTATATCGGCAAAGATACCCACGCCCTCTCCGCCCCGGCCCTGAACACGGCGTTGGAGGTGCTGGCCGCGCACGGCGTGGAAACGCGTATCCAGGGTGACGCCCGCCCCACGCCCACGCCGGCCGTTTCCCGCGCCATCCTGGCCCACAATGCCGACCGCGCGGCCGCGCGAGCCGACGGCATCGTGGTCACGCCCTCGCACAACCCGCCTCAGGACGGGGGGGTCAAGTACAACGAGCCCCACGGCGGCCCGGCCGGCGAGAGCGTGACCAAGGCAATCGAAAAGCGGGCCAACGAATTGCTGTGCACGGGCGGCGTCAAACGGCTGCCCCTGGTCGAAGCCCTTAAGGCTCCGTGCATCCGGCGCATCGATTTTATCCAGCCCTATGTGGAAGCCCTGGATTCCGTGCTGGACATGCGGGCCATCGCCGCCTCGGGTTTGAACATCGGCGTCGACCCCCTGGGCGGCTCCTCGCTGCCCTTCTGGGAGCCCATCGCCGAGCACTGGAAGCTCAAGCTTACGGTGGTCAACCCGGAACTGGACCCGCTGTTCGCCTTCATGCCGCCGGACCACGACGGCGCGATCCGCATGGATTGCTCATCGCCCCAGGCCATGGCCGGGCTCATCGGCATGGCCGGACGCTTTGATTTGGCCTTTGCCACGGACCCGGACGCGGACCGCCACGGCATCGTCACCCCCGAGGGGTTGATGAACCCCAATCACTACCTGTGCGCGGCCGTGGATTATCTGCTCCAATACCGGCCGACCTGGCCCGCCGGCGCGGCCGTGGGCAAAACCCTGGTGACCACGGCCCTGATGGACCGGATCTGCGCCGCGCGCGGCCGGGCCTTGTACGAGACACCCGTGGGCTTCAAGTGGTTTGTCGAGGGCCTTGGTTCCGGCACCCTGCTGTTCGGCGGCGAGGAAAGCGCCGGGGCCTCCTTCCTGCGCCTGGACGGCACGGCCTGGAGCACGGACAAGGACGGGATCCTGCTCTGCCTGCTGGCGGCCGAAATGACCGCGAAAACCGGAAAAAATCCCGCCGGCCGGTATGCCGAGCTGACCGAGCGGCACGGCAAGCCATACTACACCCGCCGGGACGCCCCCGCGACCCCGGCACAGAAAAACGCCCTGAAAGCCCTCGAACCTTCGGCCGTCACCAGGAAAGAGCTGGCCGGCAGGCCGATCACGGCGGCGCGGGCCACGGCTCCCGGCAACAACGAGCGTATCGGCGGCATCAAGGTTGAAACCGACCGAGGCTGGTTCGCGGCCAGACCGTCCGGCACCGAGGATCTTTACAAAATCTACGCGGAAAGCTTCCAAGGGACGGAGCACCTGGAAATGTTGCTGACAGAGGCCAGACGGCTGGTTGACGCGGCCTTTGAAAAATAATGAAGAGGACTGCGTGAACGAACGGTGGGATCTCTACCCGGAACGCCTGAGCAGGCTGCAACGTATGTTCTGGAGCGTCTTTTACCTGTTCGCCGGGGGCGGTTCGTACTTTTTTATCTACCATCTGCTCCTGCCCAGCCGGGACGCCTCAACGCCGCCGGCCTGGGGGCGGGCCGCGAAAGAGAGTTTCGCGGCCGCTCGTATCGATCAGTCTGAGAGGAACCTGCCGGGCCCCCTCAAACCCTGGAGCGGAAACATCGGCGCCCCGGACTGACGGGGAGGGCATTTTCCCCGGCTGTTACGCGACCCGCCCGCCGGCGCGGCGCTTCCACAATCCCAACGTCAGCCAAAAGTTGTAGAGAAGGCTGACGCCCAAAACTCCTTTGAGCAGCGTGCCGGAAGACGATTCCGACTCCACGGAAGAAGACGCTTGGCCCGCTCCCCCCGCTGTTTCCCCGGAACCGACCGCGACGGAGATTTCCGCTTTGTGCCCCATCGTGTCAAAAGCCGTCACCCGCCACGTGCCGTTGCGATTCGGCGCGAAGGCGACAATCCCGTTTTGATCCGTGCGCCCGTTCTGGTATTCCACCTTCTCATCCCCCGGCGCATAGACTTCCGCCTGGATATAGGCGGCCGGGGTGCCGTCGGAATACGCAAAAGCGACCCCTGCAAGAGCGGCGGAGTTTCCCCCTTGAGGGGCGAAGCGGGAAACGATATTCCCCCAGAGGGCGTGGGCTCTTGCCTGATGGGGAAACAACGGCGACAGGACTGTGGAGAGCAATACGGCCACCACAAGAAATTTCACTGGAGCAATCTGCATACTTCCCTTCTGAGGACGAAATGAATGAAGAACGCCCCGGTCCTTCAACGGGCGGGACCGGGGCGTTGTCGAACCTTATTGTATCTCGAAGGCGTATGTGGCGCGCAGATTCACCTTGTCGGCATCGGGCGCGGAAATCTTTTCCGTGACGGCCACCCGGATAAACCACAACCCGGCCGCGGGCGCGATGAATTCCGCCTCACCCTTGGCATTGCTGGTTGTCCGCACCGCGTACTTGTCGTCCTCGGTGGAAAAACCGTCATAGCCGGCGCCGACTTCCGTGGCCAGGGGCTTGCCGTCCCGCAGAACGCGGCAACGTACCGTGCCGCCGGCCTTGATGTCCGCCGGGTTGGTCAGCAGCACGATTTCCAGCGGCTGCCCCAGCACGGCGCCGAACACGGTCGTATCGGCGGGCGTGGCGTGCAGCAGGGCTTTGGCGAACTTCTCGTACCGGCCGACGCTCAGCACCGTGACGCCTTTGGCTTCCAGGTCGGCGCGGGTACCCGCCTGCACGTCCTTGGTGGTGTCGCTCCAGTATTGCGGCTTGCGGTGACCAATCAGCATCGCCGGGCCTTTCCCCGGGGCGACCATGCCGGTCAGGCACTTTCCCGCATCATTCCCGCTCAGGGTGACCGGCGTCTTTTTCCCTTCCTGGAGAAGAACGACATCCACATCTTTCAGAGGCTCGGCCTCGCCGCGCGCCAGGAAAGCGTGCGAGGCCACAGCGTCCACAATTATCTTCCCCTCGGCCGTCGGGACGGCTTTGAGGATAAACTCGTGGGCCGAGGCTCCCGCGCCGAAGATCAGGAAACCGGCCAGGGCCGCCAGGGAGATCGGGCCGAAAATGCGTCTCATGCTTCCTCCTCACAGGTGAGATGTTGTCGAACACGTGTTACCAATATTAAAAAAGTAACACGATGTAAAGTGCAACAACGCATGAAAGGCGAACGGCCGGAGCGATATCGATAATTGTTTGCCGAAAATAACGATGCGAAAGTGACTGAATCAGCCGTGAGATGAGGGTGAACCGGAGGGGTGGCCGTTCCCGCTCCACCAGTCGATCATCCGGCGGGTCAGGCTGAGCGTGGGCGGCAGTTCGGGCAGGGCGTCACGGCGGTAAAAGCCGGCGTCGCTCAACTCATCGGCTTTGACCCGCAGCTCGCCGCCTTCCCAGTCGGCGGTGAAGCCGACCATCAGGCCGCTGGGGTAGGGCCAGGGCTGGGAGCCGAAGTAGGCGATATTGCCCACTGTGAGGCCGGTTTCTTCATGCACTTCGCGCGCGGCGCATTCCTCAAGGGTCTCGCCGACCTCAAGAAAACCGGCCACAAGGCCGTAGAACGGCCCTTGAAAGTTATGGGCCCGCACCAGGAGGGTGGAATCTTCCTTGCGCACCAGGACCAGCACGGCCGTGGCGATCTGGGGGAACATCTCCTTGCCGCATTGCGGGCAACGCTTGGAAATGTCCGAAGAAAGCCTGGTGGCGACGCCGCAGGCCGGACAGTAGCGCGAATACGCATCCCAGTGGAGCAGTTCCGCGCCCTTTCCAGCCAGAGCATAGAGCGGCTCGCCGAGCAGCCGGTATACGGCGCGCAGCTCCACCGGCTCCCAGCCTCTTCCCGGAAGGCGCTCGACGGCATAAGCCGCGCAGGGCAGCCCCTCGTACATGCCGATGGCGTGCCTCGCGCCGATTATCGGCAGGGGGGGCTCGGGCGAACGGACGAGCGCCTCCGCCCCGGCGGCCAAAAGCAGCCTGCCTTCATGAAAAACGAACCAGAGAATGTCTGCCGCCATACCGTTCTCTCCAATGGTCGGATGCCCTTCCGGCGGCGGGCCGGAAAAGCCTCATCGCGATATACCGGAACGGGCGGACGGCGTCCAGCGGACGCGGAAATCCGACCGGTCGAGTCTGGACTTTCCCGGTAAAGACAGATACAGTTTTACACTTATCCAACAAACATTTCAGCCCGTGAGAGAGCCATGCTAAAGACAGACGGTATCATCGCCGCCGCGGCCCTTGGTATTGTCGGCCTGTTCGCCTTTGTGCCGGCCGTCATGGACGGGTTCATCGCCCTGACCAAAGCCCATCCGTTCCTGATGAGCGCGGTCAAGTTCGCAATCCTCTCAACCTTTGGGGAATGTCTCGGCCTGCGTGTCGCCGCCGGGTGCTGGAACAGGCCCGGCTTCGGCATTCTGCCCAAGGCCCTGGTATGGGCTCTGCTCGGCATCGGCATCCGGGCCGCCTTCACCATCTTCGCGGCCGGCGCGCCGCTGCTGCTTGTGGACATGGGCCTGCCGGTCAACCCGGCGGATCTCAGGGGCGGGGACGTCCTGGCCAAGCTGCCTCTGGCTCTGATCATCAGCGTCACTATGAATTTCATTTTCGCCCCGGTCTTCATGACCCTGCACAAGGTCACGGACATGCATATCGCGGCTACCGGCGGCACCGTCGCGGGCCTTTTCTCGCCCATCAACACGGCCGACATCCTCGGCGGAATCGACTGGAAGGCCCTGTGGGGCTTTGTGTTCAAAAAGACCCTGCCCTTCTTCTGGGTACCGGCCCATGTGGTGACATTTCTTATTCCCGGCCACTTTCAGGTTTTGTACGCGGCCGTTCTGGGCATCATCCTCGGGCTGATCCTGGCTACAGCGGGCAAACGGAAAATCCAAGCCGCGTAATCATCTCCCGCTTCGTCAGGAAAGGCCGATCCCGCTTTGGGGTCGGCCTTTCATTTTTTGGATCCAACGATAATTTTTACCGTCCCGCCCTCAAGTTTACGCCTTCTTCGCCGAAAAGAGTTTTGAGGAAACAGCCGACCGAGGAGCTGATTATGGAAATCGCAGCAACCGCCTACGATGCGGCGGAATCCCTTTCTTCCATCGCCTTGCGCCAGGAACGGAAAAATTCCGAAGGGGAACGCGCGGTCGCTCACGCCTATGACACCGTGAGTATTTCTGAAGAAGCCCGCGAACTGTCACGTATGCACTCGGGCGATCCGGCCGAGGACGCCGCCGAAGAAAACGGAGAAAAGCAGGCGCCCCGCGCTCCCGTCGCGCAACGGGGCGGCGGAGCCGCATCGGAAGACTCCGCGGAAGACGACCCCCTGGAGGAAATCGACCGGCAAATCCGTGAGGTGCAAAAACGCCTGGATCAGGCCAAGGGACGCTTGGCCGAGGTCGAGAGCGCTTCCGACGACGGCCCAGCCCCTATGGAGCGCCGGGCCGCGGAAAAAGCCGAGCAGGCCGTAAGCGGCAATGAACCGGCGGACAACCAGGCCTCGCAAGATGAAGCCACTCCCGCCGCCTTTGAGGGCAACCTGACGGAAATGAAAGCCGTCCAGGCGGAAATTTCCACACTGAACAGCCAGTTGATGACCTTGATGCAACGCCGAGCCGAGTTGACCAAACAACTCGAGACGAACGGCAGCCTCGGCCTTCAGGCCTGAGCCCGACCCTCCACCCGATTGCGCCCGCCTTTCTTGGCGAGGTAGAGCCGGAGATCGGCCTCGGCCAGGCAGTCACTCATGGCGCGGGCCGGTTCGCCGCAGAACACCCCCAAACTTATCGTGATCGGCAGCGACAGCCCGCCGGCCCCCTCATAGGGTGCCGCTTCCACCGACACGCGCAAGCGTTCGGCACAGGGCAGAGAATCGGCAAGGTAGGTGTCGGGCATCAGAATGACAAACTCCTCCCCTCCCCAGCGGAACACCATGTCGCCTTGGCGCAGATTGGCCGCGAGCACCGCGGCGATGTGGCACAGCACCAAATCGCCCACGGCGTGGCCATAATTGTCGTTGACCCTCTTAAAGTGATCAATGTCGGCAAGGGCAACGGAAAAACAGCGGCCCGAACGGACGGCAAGGGCCTGGGTGGAACGGAAGTGATTCTCAAAGTCGCGACGATTGCCGAGGGACGTCAAGGGATCGGTCAACGCGTGGCGCTCAAGCAAACGGGCGGCTTGGAGGAAGGCCGACTGAGCCTTACAGCTGGAATGCTCCACGAACCAGGCAAAGAAAAAAGACCCGAACAGCGAGCCCAGGAATCTGACCCGCAACGCCGCGGGCAAGGCCGGCGACATCTCCTGGGGCAGAGGGATGATAAAAAGCACCGAAATCCAGAGCAGAAAACCGGCGACAAGCCGGGTGCCCAGGCGTAAGCCGAGACAGAACAGCAGGATCGGCGGGAACAGTATGAGCCAGAACAGAGAACCATACGTAGCCGCGCTGCCGTTCAGAATGAGATACGAAGCCAGGCTCAGCAGGGCAAGCGCCGTGCCGAGCAGAACCAAAAGGCTGCAATGGAAAAAGAACAAGGCCGCCAGCATGGCGCAAACAATAACGGCGGTGACGACAAGCGCGGGCAGTAGCTCATGCGAGTTCTCCACAGTGTTGATGCCGATCATTGTGAGCAACAACCCCAGGCTGGTAAAGCATAAGAGTTTTGCCCTGTCGTGGCGCGACATGCTTTCCGCCGGCGGAAAACCGTTGTGGGATCGAAAGAGAGAAAGCGGCAGACCATGAAAAAATTCAATCGGGGAACCGGCCATGAATACTCCGCCGTATCCCCCCCCTCACACTACAGCAGAAACAGAAGGATACATAAAAGAAAAACAACGTACGCCTTACGCAAACGTAAAGCCGCTGTCGCCCCCAAGGCCGCTGCTGCGGCAACATATGTGCCCGGCACCAAAGAATGAGACGCGGTGCTGAAAAAGAAACGCCCAACCAGTGTATACAATCCGGTCGCCACAAGCAGAACCGGAAAAAACAACAATAAACCAACAACGAGCTGTCGAAGCGCGGAACGAAGAACCAACTCGAACGGGAGCCCCGGTGGGGGCGCCGGCAGTTCCGCCGCCGCCATCAGCCGACTGTAGGCCTGCGCCTGAAGTGTTCGATGGCGGACATCCAAGATGGGCTGAAGATAGGCCGGAACAGAAGAAATTGCAAGAGCCGCAAGGAACTCCCCTCCCGTGTCACAAGGGAAGGTCTGGACCAGAAAAAGAAAAACCACAAAGGAATATGCGGGCATGGGCGGGACATACGTGCCCACGGCGAAGACGTCCAGCCAGAGCAGCTCGAAAAAAACGGCGCAGAGCATGACCGCGGACCACTCCCCCGTGCAGGCTCCCCACAAGAAACCCAGGGTTATCGGGCGCTCGAGAAAACCGAGGCTGCAGATATTGCGGCCGACAAGGGCCGCCGTGTAAAAAAAGCCGGCGGCACCATGCTCCAGGCGGAAAATGCGTCAAACATCACCACTCCTCCATATCCGGAACATCTTCCGGCACACACCGAAAGTCCAGAAGCACATCGCTCCGGCGTAAAAACCGCAGACATTCGAGTTCGTCATCTGAAGCCGCAACATGGGCGCAGATCTGTTTTTTCCCCGGGGCGTAATGCACGTTGCCCACGTTCACAGTGTCCATTCGCACGCCCAGACGGAAAAGCCGGGCCGCGTCGATACAGCTCTCCAGCAGCACCAGAACGGCTCCGGCCTGTCGCTCCAGATCGGGCAGGATAGCGGGCGTCCGCACCACCGCAGAGAAAAACACCCGTATCCGTTTGGGTACGGCCAACCCCAGGATGGCTTGCTGCATCTCGTCGCCGGCCAAAGCGTCGTTGGCCACGACCAAAGCCTCCACCCCAAGGCTGGGCAACCACGACTCGATGACCTGCCCGTGGATCAGCCGATTATCGATACGAAACCAGAGCACATCGAACTCATTTGGACCGCAGAACGGAGCCCGCGGCGATGATGCCTTCCCGCCCGGCCTGCTCGGCCAGCGCCACCAGTTCCGGCAGGGGCAGTTTTCTGTTGCCGAAAACCCGCAAAATCATGGGCAGGTTCACGCCGGTCAACACTTCTATGTCCGTGCGGTTTTTCAGCAGCGCCAAGCTCAAGTTGGTCGGAGTGCCGCCGAACATGTCCGTGAGCACCAGCACGCCGTGCCCGGAGTCCAACCGCTCCACGGCCTCATTCAGGCGCTTGACGGTTTCTTCCACCGGGTTTGAGGAGTCCACCTGGATGGAGGTGCAATCGCTCAACGGCCCGAGAATAAACTCGGCGGCGCGCAGCAACGCGCTGCCGTAATCGATATGGGTGACGATGACGATCCCTGTCTGTTCCGCTTTGTCTGCCATGTCGTGTCCTTCATAAACCGGGAACGGGTCAGCCCAGTTCCAGGTGTCGGTGTTCCAAAGAGGGCGACCAGCCCGCCTCCGCAAAGGCGCGGGCCAGGGCTTCGGCGGCAGCCACCGATCGGTGCCTGCCGCCGGTACAGCCGATGGCGATGGTCAGCCGAAAACGCCCCTCGGCCTCGTAGCAACCGAGAGTATAGAGCAGAAAATCCTTCAGCCGGGAAAAAAACTCCGATCCCGGCTCCTTGCCCAACACGTATTCGGCCACGGATGCGTCTTTGCCGGAAAGCGGCTTTAATTCGGCCACAAAGTAGGGATTCGGTAAAAAGCGCAAATCAAAGACCATGTCCGCTTCGGACGGCGTACCGTACTTGAAGCCGAACGAAATGAGGTGAATCCGCAGGGCGGGCCCCATGCGGCCCACGGCCTTCCATTTCGCCTGCAGGACACGGCGCAGATCGTGAATGGAATACGTTGACGTGTCCAACACCAGATCCGCGTTCTTGCGCAGTCCGCTCAAGCGGGTGCGCTCCATCTCGAGGGCTTGTTCGAGGCCCAGGCCCTCGCGCTCCAGCGGATGCGGCCGGCGGGTGACGGCATAGCGACGCATGAGCATGGCCGGGCTCGCCTCCACGAACAGGATGCGCGGAAAAAATCCTTTCTCTTTCAGGCGCTGCAGGGCGGCTTCGTATTCTCCGGTAAAGCCGCTCTGGCGCAGGTCCATGCCCAAGGCCAGCCCCCTGTAGCCGGCCGGGGCGGCCGAGTGGATCAATTCCACCATGCGCACGGCCAACTCAACAGGCAGGCCGTCCACGGTAAAAAAGCCCATGTCCTCGAACACGCCGAGAGCCGTGCTTTTACCGGAGCCGGAAAGGCCCGTGACGATGACTACCGGAAAGGACTCCATACATTCCCCCACGCGCTGGGCCGACCCGCAGCCGCGCCCCGAAAGCGGGTTACGGCGCCGCGATGACCTGCATCATGCGCGGCAGGTCCGGCGCGGCCAGCAACTCGGCGCGAAAATCCGAATCTTTGGCCCTGCGGGCAATCAGGGAAAGGAGCCTCAGGTGGGTGCCCGCGCCGCCTTCCGGGGCCAGCAACAGAAAAAACAACCGGCACGGCTCGTTGTCGGCCGCCCCGAACTCGATGCCGGCCGGGCTGCGCCCCACGGCCAGCGCCGGGCCGGCAAGACCCGGCACCTTCCCGTGGGGAACGGCGACGCCGCCCCCCACGGCCGTGGTGCCCAAAGCCTCCCGCGCCATGAGAATACGAACCAACTCGGCGGAGTCCAAGCCGAAGCGTACGGCGAGAGGCGCGGCCAGTTCGGCCACGGCCTCCTCTTTGCCGGCCGCCTCCATGAAAGGCAGCACGCAACTGTCGTTCAAAAACTCCGCCAAATCCATGAGCAGCCGCGCTCCACGTGCGGCACGGGGTCAGATGTTCGGGTCGATCAGACCGAAATGACCGTTTTTCCGGTGGTAGATCACATTCACCCGACCGGTCTCGGCATTGAGGAACACCAGAAAGGCGTCTTCCCCGGAGTCCAGTTGCAGAGCCGCCTCATCGACGTGCATCGGCTTGGGGTTGAAGCGGTCTTCCTCGATGATATAGCGCTCGTCGTCTGAGATCTCGGGCCGCGTCGGCGGCTCGTCCGCCCCGACGGGAGCGGCCTTGCCGCCGCCCTTGCGGCGTTCCTTGACCTTCTCGGCGTGTTTTTTCAGCTGGGCTTCCAGTTTGTCGAGAACCATGTCCACCGTAGCGTACATGTCCGCGCTCTGTTCCACGGCGGAGAAGTTCATGGAATCACCGGCAAACTGCACGTCCGCCTTGTGGCGGAACTTGTCGACGGCCAAAATCACGGTCAGTTCCGCATTGGCGGAATTATGGACAAAGCGCCCGAGCTTGGCAAAGCGGCGCTCGGCGTATGTGCGCAGATGGTCGGAAGGCTCGAAGTTTTTGAACGTAAACGCAATGTTCATAACGATCCTCCAGATTGAGGGTGAATCCCGTCCGGCCTCAGAAGAACGACCGCCGCTTTGACGACGAGGGAATCTGCAGAGCCGTGCGGTATTTTGCCACCGTTCGGCGGGCGATGTTGACCTTGAGATCTTCCTTGAGCATTTCGCCGATGCGTTCGTCGCTCAAGGGCTCCTTGGAATCTTCCTCGGCAATGTATTTCTTCAGAAGAGCCTTGACGCTCTCGGAACCGACCTCGCTGCCGTCATCCAGGGACAAGGCGCTGTTGAAGAAAAATTTCAGCTCAAACACGCCGTGGGGCGTGGCCGCGTACTTGCTGGTGGTGATCCGGCTGACCGTGGATTCGTGCATACTGATGTCGTCGGCAATGTCCTTGAGGATCAGGGGCCTCAGGTGCGACACGCCGTGGCGGAAGAAATCCTTCTGCTGGCGCACGATGCTTTCCATCACCTTGTACAGGGTGCGCTGGCGCTGGTACAGGCTTTTAATCAGCCAGGAAGCCGAGCGCAACTTCTCTTGAAAGTAGTCTTTGTCCGTATCTTTGGCCACCTGGAGGCTTTCTTCGTAAAAGGAGGAAAGTTGCAACTGCGGCAGGCCGTCCTCATTCAGGGCGATGATGAAATCATCGTCCATCGGGTAGACGTAAACGTCCGGTGAAATGAACACCGGCTCGCCCCCGCCGTAGCCGGCCGCCGGCATCGGGTCGAGACTCTGAATGATGTCCAGGTATTCCTTGAGATCTTCAGGAGTGAGCTTGAACTTGCGTAAGATGGGCTTGTAGCGCTTGGCTTCGAGGTCTTCCAGGTGTTCTCGAATCAGCGCCACGAGAATCGGATCGCGGTCGTAGCGCAAGATTTCAAGTTGCAGCAGAAGACATTCCTGCGGCGTGCGGGCCGCAACCCCCACCGGCTCGAAGTGCTGCACGATCGAAAGAACCTTTTCCACCTCTTCCGGGGATTGGCCGACCATCGCGGCAATCTCGTCCACCCCGGCCTGCAGGTAGCCGGTGGACCCGATATTGCCGATGATCGCCTCGCCCACGGCGATCTGCGCCTCGCTCATGTGCGAGAGGTGCAACTGCCAGAGCAATTGGGCTTCCAGGGTGGGCTTGGTCGCGTAGTGGGCTTCAAAAGAGGTGCCGTCTTCCGCGGCTTCGTACTCGCGGGAGGCGGATTGCCGGGGCGTGCTGGCAAAGTCGCCGAGGTAGTCTTCCCAGTCAGCGTTCTTGGCCGCTTCTTGGGCGTAAGCTTCGGTATCGGACTCCGGGCGTTTTTCCTCTTCGTGGACGGCAACCTCCTCCTGGCGTTCTTCCAGGAAGGGGTTTTCCAGCAATTCCTGCTGGACCGTCTCAAGCAGTTCAAGGCGCGAGAGTTGCAGCAGCTTGATGGCCTGCTGCAACTGCGGCGTCATGACCAGTTGCTGGGAAAGCTTGAGTTGCTGCCGAAGTTCAAGGGCCATGAAAAATCCTTTTTCCGAGTGGCGTAGGGATACCATGCCACAGGACTTTCATGAATGCAAGCTCTGTGCCTATTGAGAATAGGCCTTATCGCGCAAGAGGTTCAGCAGTCGGCCGTCATTTCCCCGCCGCCGCGAAGGCCTCGCGCAGGCGGGCGCACAGGTAGCCCTCCAGGGCCGGGTCGGGGTCGTCCACATCAAAGCAGCGGGCGTCCATGTGCATCAGGCCGCCCGGCACCACGTCGCCCCGCTCTTCCGGATCGGAGGTAAAATCCGCGAAGAAGCAAACCGAAAGCCAACGGGCCGCCGGATCGTCGTCAATCACGTCCACCAGCACGAACAGCTCGCGGGAGCTTTGGGGGTTCGCGGCCCGCAGGGAAAAACTCACCCCCGGCCGGTATTTGCAGGCAAGCGCGGCCCCCAGCCCGGCGGCGCAATCATGCAGGGCCATGAACAGGGGCTTGGCGTTACAGGCGTCGTCGGTCCATGATTCCAGAAAGTCGAGGTATTCCTTCTCGGGCATATCAGGCTCCTTTGCTTGCGGAACGGCAAAACATACGACGGCCGACAAAGGCCGGGTCTAGTCCCGCTCCAGGATCAGCACGTTCTCCACATGGGCCGTGGTCGGGAACATGTCCAGCGGCCGGCAGGAAACGGGCCGCCACGCGCCGGCCAACGCGGCCACGTCCCTGGCCTGGGAGGCGGCGTCGCAGGCGACATACACAAGCCGTCGGGCCCGGAGGTTTTTCAGAAAAGCGCGCACCCCTTCTTCCAGGCCGGCTCGGGGCGGATCCAGAACAACGACATCCGGCGTCTCCACACGCGCGCGTTCCGCGAGGACTTTCGGCAGCGGGCCGGAGGCGAAGGTACAGTGCCCGAAGCCGAGCCGGGTGGCATTGGCCCGGGCGGCGACCACGGCCGCCTCCACCCCGTCGCAGCCGAACACGGTTCCGGCGGAGGCCGCCAGGGACAAAGCGATGGAACCGGCCCCGCAGTAAACATCCCAAACGGTCTCCCGGCCGGTGAGGCCCGCCTGTTCCCCTACCAGGCGATAGAGAATCTCCGCCGTGCCGGTGTTGGTCTGGGCAAAGGCAGTGACGGGAAAGTCCAGGGTCAGGCCATTGTACTCCTCCCGGAAGGCATCGCCCCCGGCCGAACGCACAATACGTCCCCCCCGGGAACTCGACGGATCCCGCGTTTCCGAATGGACGAGCCGGGCATCCTCCCCCAAAATGCCGCGCAGGAACTCCCACAGGGCCTCATGCTCGCCGGGGCGGGCCTGCGGCCGGGTCAGACATTCCGTGAGCACCACCGGCGCACCGGCGGGACGAAATGCCGGGGTGTGGATGATCAACCGGCTGAGGTACCCATCAAGCGGGCGCCCTCCCAGCAGGGCAACGCCGTTCAGGGCGTCACGCACCCGGCGCAACACGTCTCCGGCCTCCGGAATTTGCAGGCCGCATTCCCGCACGGGAATAATCTCGTGCGAGCCGCGCCGGCGCAACCCCAGGGTGAAAGCCCCCGCGGCATCCCGCCCGAAGGCATAGGCCACGCGGTTCCGGCCGCCCCGCTCTTTCGGCGAGGGGATAATATTTTCCACGGGCACATCCGGTACTTTGCCGATCCGGGCCAGGGCCTGGCGCACGTGGTTCTCTTTCCAGGCCAGGCGCCCCTCGGGGGCGAGGCCCAACAGGGGGCAGCCGCCGCACTCGGCCGTGCGCGGACACCAAGGCTCCACGGCGTGGGGCGACGGCTCAAGGGTTTCCAGGCGGCGGGCCAGGAGAATCTTTTTGCGTACCTCCTCGACTTCCGCCCGTACAAGCTCGCCGGGCAGGCCGGCATCCAAAAACACCACTCTGCCCTCTATGCGGGCAACCGCCCCACCTTCCACTGTTAAATCCGTAATCCGCAGAGGGGGGAGCGCACCTCCGGGGGAGTATTCTTCCATCGTCATATTGGTATTCCAGGGGGGAGCAACGCATAGGGGGAAACCGCCGGCGGTTTCCCCCTGTATGCATGTGCCTGATATAAGTGGGGCTTACAGCCAGTTGAACCAGTTTTTCCAGGAGCCTTCGCGGCTTTCTCGCTTCAGTTCGGCTTGCTGCTCCCGTTCTTTGACGAACGAAGCTTTGGCCTTGAGTTCGGCGTGCTCGTACACTTCGGGCACATCCCTGAATTCCTTCATGATGTCCCGGTACCGGGCCAGGGCCGAGGTGTAACGCTCCATGCGGAAATAAAAGTCGCCGATGTACAGTTCGTGCTCGGCCATCAGCTTGCGGCACTGAGCCATCTTGTCTACGGCGGCCTCGGCGTACTCAGTGCCGGGGTAGGTCTCATACAGCCGGCGGAAGTACGAATAGGCGTCGTCCAGTTGGAGCGTGGGCCGGTCGATGGACGGGTACCCGTTCAGGTTGGCCATGCCGATGTTGAACAGCACGTAAGGCATGGCTTCATGCCTGGGGTGCATTGCCTCGAATTCCTTGTAGGCTTCGGAAGCCGGGCCCCACTCTTCATCCAGGTAGTAGCAGTCGGCCAGAGACAGTTCGGCTTCAATCGCATAGGGGCTGAAGGGGAAGTTGTCCTTCAGCTTGGTGAAGTACCCCGCCGCCTTGGCGTAGCTCTTCTCCCGCATGTAGTCGTTGCCTGTTTCAAACAGTTCCTGGGCCGTGTCCTCGGGCGGGGGCAGGTAGAAATAGTCGATGATGCCGCACCCCGAGAGCGCGTACACCATGAGCAAGAGACCGAGGAGCCGTGCGGGATGTTTAGCCATGCTGTTGTTCCAGATAGAGATGGACGGAATTGGCCGCCGTGGCGCCGTCACCCACTGCGGTGACGACCTGGCGGCAGAGTTTGGAACGGATGTCGCCGGCGGCAAACACCCCGGGAATGTTGGTGCGCATTTCCGTGTCGGTCGGGATGAAACCCTGGGCGTCCGTCTGGATCCCGGCAGGCACGGAAACCGGCGTGAAGCCGATGAAAATGAACAGCCCCTCGGCATCCAGGCGGGTTTCCTCGCCCGTTTTGACGCTTTTCAGGGAAATCGCCTCCAGGTCTTTGTCGCCGTGCAGGGCGGAGACCACGGACGAATAATGGACGTGGATGTTCGGCTCGGCCGCGATGCGCTCCTGATACAGGGCCGCGCCCCGGAACTCGTCTCGCCGGTGGATGATGTGCACTTCCTTGGCGATGCGGGCCAGGTAGAGGGATTCTTCCAGCGCGGAATTCCCCCCGCCCACGACCCCCACAACCCGGCCGCGAAAAAAATTGCCGTCGCAGAGCGCGCAGTGCGACAGGCCGCGCCCAAGGAATTCATCTTCTCTCGGCAGGCCCATTTTTCGGTACTTCACCCCGGCGCAGATGATCACCGCGCGGGCTTCCACCCATTCGTCCCCGACCTGGGCGCGCTTGATCGGGCCTTCAAGCTCCAGCGCGCGGACCTCGTCGGTTATCCTGCGAATGGGGTACGGGGCGAGCTGCGCCTCCAGAGCGTCGGCCAACTCGTAACCCTTTATGCCTGTGGCGAAACCGGGATAGTTCTCAATCTCGGCGGTCTGCAACAACAGCCCACCCGTGGCGGCTTTTTCCGCCATAACGACGGAAAGGCCGAAACGGGCGAGATACAGCGCCGCCGCGGCTCCTGCCGGACCCGCGCCGACGACCAGAGCGTCGACAGCCATAATCAGCCGAGGGCCTTCTGGTTGAGCATATCCTTCAGGCTGGATTTGGACACGGCGCCGGTGACTTGTTCAACCACCTGGCCGTTCTTGAAGAGAATCATTGTGGGAATCGCGCGGATGCCGTATTTGCCGGGCGTGGAGGGGTTTTCATCCACGTTCATCTTGACGATCCCGACTTTGCCCTCGTATTCGCCGGCCAGTTCGTCAATAACCGGACCAAGAGCGCGACACGGTCCGCACCAGGGAGCCCAGAAATCCACCAGAACCGGCGTGGAAGCCTTCAGGACGGTGGCATCGAAATCGGCGTCGGTAACTTGAGTCGCCATATGAGTCTCCTTGGCCCGCAACGCCCGAGGCCTGCGGTATAAAGGGTTGCGTGCTGTCGCGGAACGTTCGCCCCGCTCGAAAAAAGCCTTCCGGTCCCATCACTGCCGCAGAGCGGAGGGCACCCGGCACGTCTTGCTGAAAATAGAGGCCGGAGCGCCTTGTGTCAAGACCTCTCGCCGCCGGAGTCGACCCGCATGTCCGCCGGGATCTTCTGTCCCCTCGGAATCGCCGGCATGGTAAAATCATGCGAATATCCCGCCTCGGCCAGGAACTCGCCAAGCCGGGCGATCATGGCTCCGTTGTCGGCGCACAGCGGAATCGAGGGCGCGGCGAAAGCGAGCCCGCGATCCCGCGCCAGGGATTCCAGCCTCTCGCGCAAAAGGCGGTTGGCGGCCACCCCGCCGGCCGCGGTCAGCAGCCGGACCTCGGGGAACCGCGCCAGGGCCGCCGCCGTCTTGGCCGCAAGGGTTTCCACCACCGCCAGCCGGAACGAGGCGCAAACATCGGCCAGGGCCGCCCGGCCCTCCCCTTCGGGCAGACGCAGGTCTCCGGAAATCGGGTCGAACCCGGCCGCCGGCAGGGGGTACGCGGCCAAATGCCGGGCAACGGCCGTTT
Organism: Desulfovibrio sp.; assembly: GCA_031548905.1. GTDB lineage: Bacteria > Desulfobacterota > Desulfovibrionia > Desulfovibrionales > Desulfovibrionaceae > Frigididesulfovibrio. Next base: position 33,895 of record JAVBQP010000051.1, read on the forward strand.
TCAGTCCGCTGAAGCTGAAATCCAGGGTATCGTTATCCAGGTACGGGCGCGGGAAAAGTTTGGGGTCCGCCCTGCCTTCCCCGGCCAAATCATCCATATGCCGGCCCGCCGGATACGGCAGACCCAAGAGTTTGCCCGCCTTGTCGAAAGCTTCCCCGGCCGCGTCGTCCAGGGTGCGCCCCAGCAAAGTGAAGGCATTCGGCCCCTCCACCAGGTACAATTGGGTATGCCCGCCGGAAACCAGAAGGGAGAGATGCGGAAACGTCAACTCATGCTCGAACCCCACGGCCAGAACATGAGCGCGCAGATGATCCACGCCGATGAAGCGCGCCCCCAGACCCAGAGCCAACGCCTTGGCAAAGGCCGTGCCCACCAGCAGGCTGCCGAGCAGGCCGGGACCGCGTGAAACGGCCACCACCTCAATATCACCAGCCTCGGCCCCGGCCTCCCGCAGCACGTCGGCGAACAGCCCGGCCACGGCCGCCCCGTGCCGGCGCGAGGCCAACTCCGGAACCACCCCGCCGAACAGGGCGTGGATGCCCGTTTGGGAGGCCGTCCGCATGGCCAGAAGCCGCCCGCCCCGGACCAGGGCCAGGGAGGTGTCGTCGCAGGAGCTTTCAATACCAAGGCAGAGCATAGGGCGTATCGATCGGGAGCGCGACACGGCGACGTTCCGCCGGGCGGGCGTGTTGATGACGAAAGGAGTAGACCGCAAAGGTGGAAAAGAGAGAGGGTGGCACCCCTCTCTCTTTTCCAGACTACAGAAGAGACACGGCGTGGGCCACATCTCCGGCCGAGCCGATATAGAGGGGCACGCGCTGGTGCAGGTGCTCCGGAACGATGTCGAGAATGCGCCCCGCGCCGTCGGAGGCCGCGCCGCCCGCCTGTTCGGCCACGAAAGCCAGGGGGGAGGCTTCGCAGAGCAGGCGCAGCTTGCCTCTGGGCTGCTCGTGACTCTTGTAATCCAGGGGGTACATAAAAATACCGCCGTACTGGAGGGTCCGGTGGAAGTCCGCCACCAGTGAACCGACATAGCGCATGGAATACGGCGCCCCGCGCGGGTTGTCGCCGCTCTTGAACGAGCCAACGGCCCTGGCCGCGCCCTCGTCCCAGTAACAAACGTTGCCCTCGTTCACGGAATAGATCTTGCCCTGCTGCGGAATGCGCATGTCCGGGTGCGAGAGCAGAAACTCGCCCACGCTCGGATCCAGGGTGAAGCCGTGCACGCCCTGGCCGGTGGTATACACCAGCATGGTCGACGGCCCGTAGAGAAAATAACCGGCAGCCACCTGCCTGTACCCCGGCTGGAGCACATCGCCCGGATCCGTATCCCGCTCGGAAGGCGAAATCCGGCGGAGGATGGAGAAAATGGTGCCGACATTGATGTTCACGTCAATGTTGCTGGAACCGTCCAGGGGATCGAAAATAAGGATGTAGTCGCCCCTGGCAAAACGATCCGGCACGGGAATAATATCGGCGTTTTCCTCCGAAGCCATGGCGCACAGGGCTCCACTGCGCTCCATACGATGGATGAGCACGCGGTTGGCGAACTCGTCCAGCTTCTGCACGTTCTCGCCCTGCACATTGATTTCACCGGTGCCGCCGAGCACGTCCAACAGACCCGCCTTGTTCACGCTGCGCGAGATGAGTTTGGCCGAGAGGATCAGGTCGTACAGCAGCCGGGTGAACATGCCCGTGGCCGCGGGAGACTGCTTCTGGTGCAGAAGCAGATGCTCGGTAACGGTGATCTGGCGGTTTTGCACGGAGCCGACGGATGCGGACATCTTACTCCTCCGAGGTTGCGGGAGCGGTCTCCTGCGGGGCCGGCTCGGCCGGGGCCGCGGCTTGGTGTTCCGCCGGCTTCTGGGCAGCGGACAGCGGGAAGGCATACACCAGCGGCAGGTTGCCGAGGTAGCGGGTGGTCCAATAGAATTCGTTGCCGCCCTCGCCGACCAGGCCGCAGGATTTGTGCCGCAGAACTTCGGCCCAGTCCGTGCTGTTCACCGGCGTGCCGCCGGTGAAGCGACCGGACCAGAGCACCCCGCTCGGGGAGGCCATCATCACGCTGCCGGGATCTTTGGAAAGAGCCATAAGCGCGCGCGGGTCGAAGTAAACCACCACCAAGCCGCGGAATTCCTCACCCACATAAACCGGATTGGCGAGGTAGACCTCCGGCCCCATGGGGCTTTCCTGCACATAAGCGCGCAGGGCGGAACGCCGCTGTTTGGGATCCGGCTCGAGCAGCGGGGCCACGCTGAAGTCTTTCATAAAATATTCGGGGTACCGGGCCATGACTTCGCCGGTCTGGTCGGCCAGGGCGACGCCGGTCAGCCAGGGGAATTGCTGCATCATATGCATGACCCAGGCCTGATCCGGGCCGCGATCGCTGTTTTCCATGACCCGGGTGAGCTTGAGCAGGGCCGTGTCCACTTCGAGCATGGCGTCACCCAGGCCGAGTTCGTACAGCTCACAGCTGCCGGTGTCCTCATAATCCAACTCGGCGGGGACGTTCAGGTAGGTGCGGTACTGGCGTTTGGTGTACTTCCAGGAATCACGGAGAGTCTGGTTGCCGCTGCAACCGGCAAGGGGCACAAGAGAGAGAATCAGGCAGAACAGAACAAGTCGCTTCACGACGGCTCCTTACAGAGGGGATGGATCAACGGGCTCGGGCTTCCAGACGCTGGGCCAGGGACTCGAGCAGGTCCACAAGCCGTGTGCCGTCCGCTCCGGGAGCGGCATGTTTTTCCTGCCCCCCCTGAGCGTCGGCCGAAGAAGACTGGAGACGGCCCTCCAGTTCGGCGATACGTTCGGCAAGAATAAGCTTTTCCTCCGGGGCGGCGGCCGGTTCCAGCTCCCGGTAAATCTCCAGGGCGCCCTTGACGTCGCCCTGCTCGGCCAGGACGTCGGCCATGGAGCGGGTCCGTAGACTGAAGGGCTCCTCCGCGTCGTCGTCCTCAAGATCAAGATCGCTGAAACTCGGCGCCTCAACGGCGGGAAGAGCGACGATGTCTTCAGGGGCCTCGGTCGAAGATACGGGCAAGGCCACGGAAGGCTCGGGCGCGCGGGCGGCCTGGATGGGCTCCTCTTCCGCGCCGGTCAAGGCCCGAAGGCCTTCTTCAATGACTTCGGCCCAACTGACGGGCTTCCCCTGAAGGGAAAGGGAGAGGAAACGGCCGGCCAGGGCCGCGTCCTGCATATCCGGGCGGCGCGCGAGTCTGCCGCTCCAGGCCTGCCAGAAGGCAGGATAAGCGGAAAGTAAATTTTCCAGGCGGGCCATTTCGGCATCAAGGCCGCCGGTATCCCCCAAATGGGAAAGCAATTCCACGAGCAGAAGCCGGGCTTCCACGTGATCGGGCCTGCGAGACAGGCCCAGGCGCAACACCTCGGCGGCTTCTTCAGGGCGCTCGTCCTTGGCCAACAACTTGGCCAGGGGAAAGAACACCTGAGAACCCGGCTCAAGTTCAAGCACCTCGCGGTACCATTCAATCTTCTGCTTCATGCCGCCCCTCTTCAGCGGGCTCGGCCGCCTTGGTCTCGGGGAAAATATAAAGGATTTCATTATCCCGCACAAAATTCAGACGGGTACGGATCATCTTTTCCTGATACTTTTCATCGGATTGAAGTAACCGTATCTCCCTGCTCAGGGCAAGATTTTTTTCATCGTAGTCGCGAATTTTCGCTTCCAGGGTGAGGCATTGCTCCTTGAGCAGCTTGTACTCGAAGGCCCCCGTGTCGCCCCAGATCAAGCTGTACATCAAAATGAGGTTGAGCAGGATGGAGGCCGCCAGCAGCAACGGACGCCACATCGTCACTGCAACACCCGCCTGCGGGACGCGGCCTTGGACGCTTCAACCAAAACATCTTTCAGTTCGATCAGAAATTTATCGGTGGCGGCCTCAATGCGCTCCACGTCCCCCTCGCAGACCGCAACGGCGCCGAGATGTTCCATAACTTCCTTCAGAGACTGGAACTCCTGCGCCAGAAGGCCGCCCATGCGCGTATGCAGCAAGGGTGTCTCCAACTCCAGAATGGTGTCGAGGCAGTTGCGCAGCCGGCTGTTCAGGGAAGTGTCGTCAGGCATCGGTGCTCCGCTCGTCCGCCGTCTGCTTGGGGCCCGGCTTGTCCCGCCAGATACGCGAAAAAGCCCAGAAATAATTACAACCGGAAAATACCGTGAGTACGAGCGCGATGTAAAGCAAAAAGATACCCACGTCGTGCATGGAAATGCCGAACCAGACATGGTGCAGAATCAACGGCGCCAAGGCCGACATCTGCATGATGGTTTTCATTTTGCCGAATTTGTCCGCCGCGATGACCACGCCTTCGTCCGCCGCGATGGCCCTGAGCCCGGTGACCATGATGTCGCGGCAAATGATCACGATGGCGATCCAGCCGCCGATGTGCCCCAGTTGCACCAGCATGACCAGCACGGAACAGACCAGAACTTTGTCCGCCAACGGGTCCAGAAACTTGCCCAGGCGGGTGATCTGGTTGCCGCTGCGGGCGAGATACCCGTCGATGAAGTCGGTGAAAGCCGCCGTGGCAAACCCTGCGGCGGCGAGCAGCGCGCTCCAGCGGCCACCGGCGGCCATGCCGAGCAGGATGAAAGGCACCAGCAGAATGCGGCTGAGCGTAAGCAAATTGGGAATATTCAGGTTTCGCACCGCCACAGTCCTTATCCAGCCGAAGTAATGATGAAACGCCGCCCGCGCGACCCCGTTCACTATAAACGGAAGTCCGAGCGGACGCAACCGGCCGGCCTTCATGGCCGGCCCGGGACCGCCGCCGGAGCCTTCCAGGCGCGGAGGGTATTCATCGCCGCCGTCATGGCCCGTCCCCGGCCTGCCGCGGACGGCGTCTTGCAGTGATGCCCGGGCCTAATCCTCAGAAGGCGGCAAAGAGAGGCGCACGGCCTCCCCGGCCTCGGCTGCGGCGGCCACCGCCCCGGCCAGTTCGAGAAAGGCTGTTTTCGCCGCGCCGGGCTCGTCCAGCAAAACAACGGGCTTGCCGAGGTCCGCGGCCACCACCGTGGCCGGGTCCAGGGGTATGGCGCCGAGGAAGGGCAAGCCGTATTGCGCCGCCAGGGCCGCGCCGCCGCCCGTTTTGAACAGGGGGATATCTTTGCCGCAGTGGGGGCAGACCAGACCGCTCATATTTTCCACCACACCAAGGGCAAGCGCATTGGCATGTTGCAGGAAATTCAAAGCCTTGCGTACATCCGCCAGAGAGACTTCCTGCGGCGTGGTCACCACCAGACACAGGGCGTCGGGGATGGCCTTCAGGATGGTCAGGTGCTCGTCGCCGGTCCCGGGAGGGGAATCGATGATCAGAAAATCGAGATCACCCCAGATCACGTCGCCGATAAACTGACGAATAGCCCCGGTCTTTTTGGGGCCGCGCCAGAGGATCGCGGTGTTGCGGTCGCGCAGGAGCGAATCGATGGAGAGCACCTTGAAGCCGGGCCGGTAGTCGGCCGGGTACAGCTTTTCGCCGGCCTCGTCCATGTCCAGCCCGGCGGTCAGGCCGAGCAGGCCGGCCACGCTCGGGCCGTGCAAATCCACATCCAGCAGGCCGACGGAAAATCCCCGCTGGTGCAGAGCGGCGGCAACGTTCACGCTGACCGAGCTTTTGCCCACCCCGCCTTTGCCGCTCATGACAAAAACAGGATATTTGATGCGCGCGAGAACCCCGGCGATGGCGGCATCCTGGTCCGACATGGGGGCGCCGGAGCCGCTTTTGCTTGAGCAGGAGGCGCAGCCGGAACCGTCTTTACCCGCCGAGGAACACCCCGAGCGGGACGAACATTCCCCGCTCTTCTGGAAAGGATCCTTACCCATTCGCAAACACTCCTTGCAAGGGCACTCTCAGGGTGAGACCGCCTGTAAACAAAACAACCGAGCCGTTGCCCGGCTTCCGCGCTCAAGCGCCGTTCCAGCCGTGGTCGCCCACCAGGTCGACAAAAGCGACGCGCTCCTGGGTCGTTTCGGAAAGCGCGCCGTTTTCCTTTTTCACCACCACCAGCCGCTGTTCCTTGTGTCCGGCCCCCACGGGGATGACCAAAATACCCGGATCCGCGAGTTGAGCCACCAGGGGGGCGGGCACCGAAGGCCCTCCGGCCGTGACGATGATTCGATCGAAGGGCGCGGCCTCGGACCAGCCGGCCGTGCCGTCGGCCAGCTTGACCTTGATTTTGTGCAGGCGCAGGCGGATCAGCAAATCACAGGTGGGATGGTACAGAGCCTTCAGACGCTCGACGGTGTAGACCTCAAGCCCCATGGCGGCCAGGACCGCCGCCTGATAGCCGGAGCCGGTGCCGATTTCCAAAACCTTCATGCCGGGAGACGCCTGCAACAGGGAACTCATCTGCGCCACCACGTAAGGCTGGGAAATGGTCTGGCCATGCCCGATGGGCAGGGGGTGATCCTCATAAGCGCGCGCCTGCAGGATCTCGGGGACGAAACAGTGGCGCGGCACCTCGCGCATGGCGGCCAGCACGGCGGCATCCGTCACGCCCCGCGCCCGGATTTGCTCGGCGACCATGCGTTCCCGGCTGATTTTAAAAACTCCCATGCCCTTGTCCATCTCCTCGCGAAATATCGAAATCCCCTGACTGGAACCAGATTTTCCCCCGCAAGTCAATGCCGAACAAGCGGGAACGGCGGGTCGCTCCGGAAAAAGTCTTCTCGCTCCCCCGCCGGGGCGGAAGCGCAAATACCTCTGCCTCCGACTTGAAAAACGGGATGGAACATGCCATGATGCAACGCGTCCGAAATATCGGCCGACGGAGAACCCTATGCTGCATGTAGCCGATGTGATGACCACGGGTTTGATCACCCTCACGCCCGCCGACTCATTGCTCACCGCCCGCAAGATTATGCAGGAAAGCCGCATCCGGCACATCCCCATCGTTTCCTCCGACGGCACGTTCGTGGGAGTCGTCAGCCAGCGCGATTTGCTCAAGGCTTCCGTCTCCCAGTTCGCCGACGTGCACCAGGACGTGCGCGAGCAGATAGAGAACGGGATTCCCGTGGCGGAAATCATGACCGTGGATTTGCTCCACGCCGAGCCCGAGACCCCTGTCGTGGAGGCCGCCTCTACCTTGTTGCGCCACAAAGTGGGTTGTCTGCCGGTTCTGGAAGACGGCAGGCTGGTCGGGATTCTTACGGAGGCCGACTTCGTCAAGCTCACCCTTCGCCTGCTCGGACCGGTATGACGGACGGCCCGGAAGGGCCGTTGCTTTTTACTCCGCCATTTCACACCTTTCATCCAAAGGACCAACGATGGCTCGCAGATCCTCCCGTTTCCCCCTGTTCCTGATTATCGCGCCGCTGATCCTCGGCGGCCTGGGATGGGGCGGTTGGAAGCTTTTCCAAGATATGACCCCCCCCTCCATTACCCTGACCCCGAGCCTGGATAGGGTCTCCCCCACCCTGCCCCTCACCGTGACGGCCGAGGACGAGCAACACCCGATCAAACGCATCCGCGTTGTGGTGCGCCGGAACGGCGCCGTACTGCCCGTGGCGGAACAGTCCTTCAGCGACGGCGCCCACAAGCAGAGCCTGACCTTCACCTTGCAGGATACCGGCCTGCGCGACACGGCCTTCGAGCTGGAAATCACCGCCGTGGACGGCTCCTTCGCGGGGTTCGGCCAGGGCAATACGGAACTCGTCTCTCTGCCCATGCGCATTGACGTCACCCCGCCGCGCATCAGTGTGAAAAGCTCCGTTCCTTACGTGCGCCGGGGCGGCACGGGCTGCGTGGTCTACGGGCTTTCCAAGGAACCCTCGCAGACCGGCGTCAAGGTGGGTGATCTGTTCTTCCCCGGCTTCCGCCAGGAGAACGGCGATTTCATCGCCTTTTTCGCCTTCCCCTACCAGATGGAAAACAAAGACTTCTCCCCGCAGATCATGGCCGTGGACCTGGCCGGCAACTCGCAGGTGAACAGCCTGAACGTCAACCGAATCAACCGGGTCTTCAAGTCCGACACCATCAACCTCTCGCAGGGGTTTATGGACGCCAAGGCCGAGGAGTTCGCCCAGATGGTTCCCGGCGAGATGAGCGACATCCAGCGGTTTCTGGAAGTCAACGGCCGGGTGCGGCGGGAGAACGCCCAGGCATTGATGGAGATCGGCAAAAAGACCTCCCCCGCGATACTTTGGGACGGCGCCTTCCTGCGCCTGCCCGACGCCGCCCCCAGGGCCGGCTTCGCCGATCACCGCACGTATATGTGGGAAGGCAAAGAGGTGGACCGCCAGACCCACCTCGGGCTCGACCTGGCCTCCCTGGCCCAGGCGGAGGTTCCCGCCTCCAACAGCGGCACGGTCGTGTTCGCCGGTTACCTGGGCATTTACGGCAATCTGGTGATCATCGATCACGGCCTGGGCCTGCAAAGTCTTTATTCCCACCTGACGGATTACCAGGTCACGCTCGGGCAGAGCGTGAAAAAAGGCGACATCATCGCCCATACCGGAGCAACGGGCATGGCCGGGGGCGACCACCTGCACTACGGCATCCTGATTTCCGGGGTTGAAGTGACCCCCATTGAATGGCTGGACTCGCACTGGATCAAGGACAATGTCGCGGATCGGATCATCGAGACGGGCGGCAAGGCGCCCAAGGTCACCGTCTCCTCACCGCCCCCCGCGCCCGCGCGACAGCCCGCGGGCCGATCCGGCTCCGGCCGCTCCGGCGGTGGACAACAACAGAGGAGGCGGTAACAACGTGCGCGCGCTCCCGCTTTCGGCCCTCCTTCTGGTCGCCTGCCTCGCGCCGCTCCCGGCCGGGGCGGAACCCCTCAACCCGACCCTGCATTACGAGGTGCGCGGCACGCGTAAGCTGGAAGGAGCCGTCGGCATCGGCGTATTCACGTACCTGCCCTTTCAAGAAGGCAAGGTCCACTACGAGACGGAAGTCGCGACCGACTCGGAAGAGCCGCTTATTCTCGGCTCCCCTGTGGCCTCTCATGTCCGCCGGGGTACGGGCGAGGAACTGTACCATGCCGGCGTGCGCATCGACCAGGACGCGAAGTTCGCCATCGGCGGCGAAGTGCTGGAACTGCGGATGCGGGATGAAGGTGTGCCCATGCACTGGCTCTACGGCGTGCGCTATACCGTTCTGGAACCCCAAAGCGGAAAGGTGGTCTACGAAGTCTCCTGCCCTCGCCTGGAAGCGGACAGCGAACGCTGGGTACTGAGCGGCGACTACGCCGAGGTGATCAACAAGCTGATTTTCGCCGGATACGAGTGCCTGATCGCGGACCCGCGCATTCCCGAGTTCCTCAGGGCCGAGTGAGCCTGCCCCAAGCCGCGCAAATGAAAACGCCCCCTTGTGGATTCCACAGGGGGGCGTTCGTTTGAAGAGCCGGAGAAACCTCTCGTGTTCAACTGAATACCTGGTGCTCGTAGAGAATCCGCACCCCGATGCCGATCAGCACCAGACCGCCGAGCACGGCTGCCTTCCTGCCCAGGCGGCAGGCGTCGGAGGCGAAACAGCCGATACGCAGACCCGCGATGGTGATGGCCGCGCACACAACCCCGATGATCAGGGCCGGCATGAGAACCTCCTGCCCCAAAAACGCCAGGGAAAGGCCCACGGCCAGAGCATCTATGCTGGTGGCCACGGCCAGGATCAGCAACGACATTCCCTGGGTGGGGTCCACGCAGGTGGTTTCATCGGACGTCCACGCCTCGCGGATCATCTTCAGACCGATAAAACCCAGCAGCCCAAAAGCCAGCCAGTGATCCCAGGCGCCTATCCAGTCGCTTACCTGCCGCCCCAGCACCCACCCGGCCACGGGCATAAAAAACTGAAAAAAGCCGAAGGCGAAAGCCATACGAAAGGTCTGGCGGCCGGAAACCGCGCACAACTGAATGCCGGAGGCAACGGCCACCGCGAAGGCATCCATGGAAAGGGCCGTGGCCAGGAGCAAAACTTCAATCAGCGGCACAGGCGCGTATCCTTACGCCTGACACAAATCTTCGCAGGAAAAAATACGAATGCCGTTCTCGCGCAGCGCGTCCACAGCCGGGCCGGTGCGGTCGAAGCGCATAATCATCACCGCGTTATCGCCCTTGTGGTGGAAGCCGTACATGTATTCCAAATTGATGCCGTTCTCGCCGATGACCTGCAGAATCCGGTTCAGCCCGCCGGGCTTGTGGGGCACTTCAACAGCCACCACGCCGGTGAAGCCCACGGTGAAGCCGGCTTCTTTCAAAGCGGCCTTGGCGGTTTCATGATCGTCGACAATCAGGCGTAGGATGCCGAATTCCGTGGTGTCGGCCAGGGAAAGGGCTTTAATGTTGATTCCCGCGTCCATGAGGGTGCGGGTGACTTCGGCCAGGCGGCCGGCCTTGTTTTCCAGGAATATGGAAAGTTGTTCGACCTTCATGGTTCCTCCGGGGGGCGGGGTTTCATCCGCAAGGGAGCGTTTTCATTATGAACAAGCGAATCTTATCCGATGCCCCGCGCAAACACAAGCACTCCGCTCCGCCGAGGAGGGCCGGGCGAGGCCGGATCCGAGGCCGCCGGCCTCGAAAGGTCGGTGGCAGATCTGATGATGCGTCGGATGGTCGAATCGGCGCGCTCCAAGACGAGCTTTGGGGAGTGGGGCTGGTTGGGCGCGGG
>JAVBQP010000049.1:0-8339 GCA_031548905.1 Desulfovibrio sp.
GCCCCGACGGCCGGCGCGCCGCGGCCGCGGCCCAGATGACCGCCGAACAGGCCGCCGCCAAGCCGGAGACCAATGAGGAATCCTCCCATGACGACTGATACCCTGGACGCCCTCCTGCTTGAAGCCGTCGGCGCCGTGCCCACCTGGACCCACGACGCCGGAGGCAACGCCTTTGGTTATCTCTGCCTGATCCGGCCCGAACCCCTGGCCGACGCCGCCGAAGCCCTGGCCGGGAAGGCCCGCCTGTGTACGATCACGGTCTACCCGGAGCGCCGCGACGACCCGGACAAACGCCGGAACGCGGCCTACCACTTCGCCGTGGGCGGTTCGCTGCTCACTCTGACCGTACGCCTGTATGACCCGGAAACGCTGTTGAAGCTGCCGGTGCCCTCGATCACGCCCTGGTTCCGCAACGCGGACTGGCACGAGCGCGAGTTCGTCGAGATGTTCAACATCGAGGTCGTCGGCCACCCCAACCCCAAACGCCTGTTCCTGGACGAGCGCCTGGACGCCGGAATTATGTCCAAGCTGATTCCCTTCTCGGCCATGGCCGCCGGCGCCGCCACCAATACGCTCTGGGAACGGATCATGGAAACCAAGGGCGCGGCCCCGGACGCCAAACGCCCCTCCAAACTCCCTGAAGAAAGCCTGCCGGAGGCCGGCGCGACTGAAGCCCCCGCCGCCTCCGAAACCGCCCCGGCCGAGGCCGGCGGAGAACAATCATGAATACCACCGAAACCACGGAACGCCGGGACTTTACCCTGCCCATCGGCCCGCTGCATGTGGCCCTGGAAGAACCCATGTACTTCCGGGTCTCCGTCGAGGGCGAGCGCGTCACCAACGTGGACATCACCGCCGGGCACGTGCACCGGGGTATGGAAGCCCTGGCCTGCAAGCGTAACTTCTTCCAGAACATTGTGCTGACCGAGCGGGTCTGCTCGCTGTGTTCCAACAGCCACCCCTTCACGTACTGCATGGCCCTGGAAAACCTGGCCCACATCGAGGTGCCGGCCAGGGCCCAATATCTGCGGGTGATGGCCGAAGAGATCAAACGGATCAGCTCGCACATCTTCAACGTCTCGGTCATGGCCCACGTCATCGGCTACAAGTCCCTGTTCCTGCACGGCATGGAAGTGCGCGAACTCATGCAGGACATCAAGGAAAGCATCTACGGCAACCGCATGGACCTCGCGGCCAACTGCATCGGCGGGGTCAAGCAGGACGTGGACGCCCCCCTGCTGGCCTTTATGAAAGGCAACCTGGACCGCGTCGCCGGCCAACTGGACAATATCATCGACATCTACCGCAACGATCCCATGATCAAGGCCCGGACCCAGGGCGTGGGCGTGCTGCCCCCCGAGGACGCCGTGCGCTTCGGCCTGGTCGGCCCGGTGGCCAGGGGCAGCGGCGTCGCCTCGGATCTGCGGCGCGAGGCCCCTTACGCCGCCTACCCGGAATTGGACTTCAACGTGATTACGGAAAAAGGTTGCGACGTGCAGGCCCGCGCTCTGGTGCGCCTGCGCGAGGCCAGGGAATCCATCGGCATCGTGCGCCAGATCGCGACCCGTCTGCCCGAGGGCCGGCTCATGGCCCGCCTGCCGGAAATCAAGGCCGGGGAAGCCTGCGCCCGCTCCGAAGCCCCGCGCGGAGAGTTGTTCTACTACATCCGTACCGACGGTTCGGACTACCCGGCCCGGCTCAAGTGGCGGGTGCCGTCCTACAACAACTGGGACGCCCTGCCGGTCATGATGAAAGACTGCGCCGTGGCCGACGTTTCCCTGATCGTCAACAGCATCGACCCGTGTGTGTCCTGCACCGAACGGTAACCCGTCATGCATGAAGCCGCCCTTGCCGCGCCCCTGTTGCGCCTGGTTCTGGAAGAGGTCGCCAAGACGGGCGATCCCCTGCTCCGGGTCCGGCGGGTGGCGGTACGGGCCGGATTGCTCCTGGCCCTTGAGCCGGCGCAGCTCGCGGGTATTTTTGAACTGATGGCCGAAGGCTCCCCGGCCGAGGGCGCGGTCTTGGCCGTGGAGTTCGAGCCCCTGCGCGGGCGCTGCCCGGATTGCGAGGCCGACGCAGCGATCGACTCCCGCCGCCTGCGTTGCCCGCACTGCGGCGGCGCGCGGGTGGAGTGGTCCGGCGGCCGGGAATTGTACATCGCCTCCATAACCGTGGAACGGGCGGATGAGACCCCTCCCCCGCCTTCCCTCCCCGGCAACCGACAGGAAGTTGAAACCGTATGAGTCCGAAAAACCAAGCGTACGTCATATACGCCGACGCCGACAAATGCCGGGCCTGCCGCAAATGCGAGCTGGCCTGCATCGCCTCCCACAACCACATGACCATCAAGGAAGCGGTCAAACAGCGCGGCGAGCTGGAACCCCGGGTGCATGTGGTCAAAACCGAGAACATGAAAATGCCGGTGCAGTGCCGACAGTGCGAGCACGCCGCCTGTGCCGCGGTCTGCCCCACCGACGCCCTGGTGCAGGAAGCGGGCGGCCCCATCGTTATGCGCTCGCAATACTGTGCGGGCTGCGGCCTGTGCGTTATGGCCTGCCCTTACGGCGCCATCACCCGCAGCTTCATCAAGCTCAGCGAGGAAGAAAAATCCCGCCTGGAGCGCTCGGAGCCGCGCTGTATCGCCGTACGCTGCGACCTTTGTAAAGAATGGCGCGCCGCCGAGGGCAAAGAAACCAGCGCCTGCGTCGAAGCCTGCCCGGCCAAGGCCCTGCGCATGATTCCCCTGGAGGAATACCGCGCCCTTATGGCCGGGGAAGGTATTGACCACGAGACCGTGGAAACCTTCGGCTGCAAGGATGGCGAACCCTCCGACAAAAAACCGTAACCGACGGGCCTCCCACCACGCGAACCGACGCGGCCTCCACTTGGGGGCCGCGTTTTTTTCGGTTCCGCCGGCGGGCGAACGGATATTCCCGCCACCCGGCCGACGACCCATCCCAAAAACAATCTTGGAGACATAACTTATTATATTATCATGTTTTTATTTATCTTTTCGGAATTTCACACCAATCGAGTCAGCCGTACCGCATTGCGCCATAGCCATGAATTGGCTATAAGAGGGACGTTTTGTCGAACGTGGGTGCCCCGGCATCCACAAGCCGTATCGGAGAGCGGAATGAGTATTCAAGTCGTTGTCATGGGCGCCGGAGGAAGAATGGGCTCCACCATCGCGCGGATGGTGCGTGAAGCCGGGGATCTCTCCCTCGCCGGGGTGGTCGAGCGTAATACGGATGCTTACGCCGAATTGGAACGCCTGGGTTGCCCGGTTTCCCCGGACCCCGCAACGATACTGGCCCCCGGCATGGTGATGATCGACTTCACCGCCCCGGATGCGAGCCTGGACGCCGCGCGTAAAGCGGCAAAAGCCGGCGCGGCCCATGTTATCGGCACCACGGGCCTGACCGAGGCCCAGAAAACCGAACTGGCCGAACTGGCGCAACAAACGCCCATTTTCTGGTCGCCCAACATGAGCGTGGGGGTGAACGCCCTGCTGCGCATTCTCCCGGAGCTGACCAAAGCCCTGGGCGACGGCTATGATATGGAGATGGTGGAAATCCACCACAACAAGAAAAAGGATTCCCCCAGCGGCACGGCCATGCGCCTGGCCGAATGCCTGGCGGAGGCCCGCGACTGGCCCCTTGAAGAAACCGCCTGTTACCATCGGGAAGGCATCATCGGCGAGCGCCCGCACCGGCAGATCGGCTTGCAGACCCTGCGCGGCGGCGATGTTGTCGGGGTGCATACGGTATATTTCATGGGTCCGGGTGAACGCATCGAGGTCACCCACCAGGCCCATTCGCGGGAAAACTTCGCGGGCGGGGCCCTGCGGGCCGCCCGCTGGCTTGCGGGCCGCGGCCCCGGCAAGCTGTATTCCATGCCGGACGTTCTCGGCTGAGGCAACCCGGGGCCCGAACCGGCCGAGGGGGTGCTTGCCGGCGCCCGGCCGCGCCGCTCCCGAAACGCCGGACAAGAAAACGCTGAGGGCAATTTCACGTTGAAATTGCTCGGCGGACGCGTAGCGGAAAACAGGGCCGCGCAAGGTGTGAGTTGCAACGCTCTCGGTGAGAAAAAAACTGTGCTTCAACCTCCCGGGCGGCACGCCTGCGGGTCGTTTGTTATTTCATATGTCTCATACTGTTATGGGCGACTCGTTGTCGCACTTGGCGACATCTCGAAAGTGTCTTGTCAATTTTAAAATGCTCCAAGGCTGCAAGGCATGAAGATCGGAATAATTCAGAGCAATCCCGTGGCCGGAGCCTTGCGGGCAAACGCCGACGGTCTGTTGCGCCTGACGGGCGAGGCCGCCCGCCAAGGCGCGGAACTGTGCCTTTCGTCGGAGCTCTCCCTGTGCGGGCACAATGTGGGCGATCTGCTGCTCAAATCGGACTTCACGGTCGCCTGTAAAAACGAGTTGGAAGCCCTGGCCCGCCGGCACGGCGAGAACCCCACCCTGCCTCCCCTGGTTTTGGGCGCGCCGGTGGCCAACCCCGTGCCCCAAGGCAAACCTCTGCAAAACTGCGCCGTGCTGTTGCGCAACGGCAAGGCCTTTGTTCTGAGCCGCAAGGTGCTGCTGCCCTGCGAGGGCATCCACAACGATCCGCGCTGGTTCGAGCGGGGTATCGCCTGCGGCGTGCTGCACCACAAAGGCTGGCGCCTGGCCGTCGGGGTTGGGGAAGACGTCTGGAACGACCGTACCTTCTGGAAGGACCGGCGCACCTATGATTCCGACCCAGTGGCCGAATTCATGGCCGCGGGCGGCGCCGACGGGCTGCTGAACATCACCGCCCTGCCCTATGCCCAAGGCTTGCAAAGCCTGCACCAGCGTATGCTCGGCTGGTCAGCCGCCCATTACCGGGTGCCGGTGGTCGCCGTGAACTGTGTGGGCGGCAGCGATTCGCGCATTTACCCCGGGGCGAGCACGGCCTTTTCCGGCGACGGCATGATGATCGCCCGCGCCCCCTTCTTTGAAGAAGCCGTGACTGTGGTGGATATCGGCTCCAACAAGCCCGGCGATATCTGCCCGGACATGTCCCAGGAGGCGAAACTTCTTGCGGCCCTTATTCTCGGCACCCGAGACTTCGTGCATAAGTGCGGCTTTTCCGACGTGGTCGTCGGCCTTTCCGGGGGCATCGACTCGGCCCTGGTCGCGGCCATAGCCGTGGAAGCTTTCGGGCCCGCGCGCGTCCATGGTGTGCTGATGCCTTCACCATACTCCAGCGAGGGCAGCGTGACCGACGCCCTGGAGCTGGCGGAAAATCTCGGCATCACCACCAACACCGTGCCCATCGCGCCCATGCTCGAAGCCTACAGAACTTCTTTGTCCGGCAGTATCGCGAACGGCATCGGCGGACTGGTGGAAGAAAACATCCAATCGCGCATCCGCTGCGCCCTGCTCATGGCCCACGCCGCGCACAGGCGGGCCCTGGTCCTGAACACCGGCAACAAATCCGAGGCGGCCGTCGGCTACTGCACCCTCTACGGGGATTCCGGCGGCGCCCTCTCGGTTATCGGCGACCTGTACAAGGGCCAGGTGTACGCGTTGAGCCGGCATATCAACACCGTCAAGGGGCGGGACGTAATCCCCCTCTCCACTCTGGAAAAGGCCCCTTCGGCCGAATTGAGTCCCGGGCAGAAAGACTCCGACTCCCTGCCGCCGTATGATGTTCTTGATGACATCCTGCGCCGGCATCTGGAAGAGGACAACGGCGCGGAGGCTCTCATAGACCTGGGTTTCGAGCGCGAGGTCGTGCTCATGGTGCTCGGGCTGGTTCGAGGGGCGGAGTTCAAGCGCCGTCAGGCGCCGCCGGCCCTGGCCGTCTCCCGCGCGCCGTTCGGGCCTTCCCGCCACATGCCCATAGCCAGAAGTGTGTCTGGAACAAAGCGATGACCCTTCGCGCCGGCTTTCTGGCCGCCCTGGCCTGTATGCTCCTGGCCCTGGCCGGGGTGACCGCCTGGGTGCTCGAGCGCCATTTCTTCCCTCAGCTCGCGACCAACGAACTGAACCTGACCGAACACAATGTGCAGATGGTCAAGGTGTTGTTCGACACCACTCTGGGGCCCCAAAACACCAAGACCCGCAATCTGGCCAACTGGGATCTGGTCTGGGATTTCATCAACAATCCCGACAAGCACCGGCCGGAAATGAACGAGAATTTTTCCGACGAGTTCATCTCCGGAGAAGGCTTTATCGGCACCGCCGTGGTTTCTTCCCGCGGCGCGATCCTGTTCAACCGCTTTCACCACCTGCTCGAAGACCGCTTTGACGCCTTTCCGCCCCAACTGCTCCAGCAATGCAGGCCCGGCGGCATATTCTACCCGTCCGATCCCGACGCCGTCCTGAACCGGCTCTACAGCATCGACTCCAACCTCTACTATGTCTCGTCCCACCCCGTCACGCCGCACACCCATACCGCGTCCTCCAACGGCAGGTTCATCTCGCTGTCTCTGGTCACCGGTTCCGACGTCGGCCGGTTGTCGGCCCTTTCCGGCTTTCCCCTCAAACTGGTCCACGCGCCGTTCGGCGACTCCCCGGAGCATGTGGCCGCGGCGGCCGAGAACGGTTACGCGGTGTGGAGCGAGAACACCGGCACGTACCGCTGCCTGATATCCTTCCCCGATCTGTTCCTGAGCGGCCCGCAGATCATGCTCAAAGGCAGCTTTGAGCGCCATGTGGCCCGCACGGCGGACGACATACGCGGCGTGCTGTATGGTACCCTTTCCGGTATGCTCCTGCTGTTTATGGTGCTGATCAGCCTGCTGCTCGACCGTTCCCTGCTGCGCCCCCTGGCGGAACTGCGCAAAGCCGTGCTGCGCACGGCGGAAAACCCGGCTCTCGACCTGCGCGTTCCGGAGGAAGGCACCGAAAGTTTCCGCAGCCTGGGGGCCGCGGTCAACACGCTGGTTTCCGCCGTGCGCGCCAAAGAGACGGATCGCCTGCACGCGGAAGAGGCCGGCAAGGCCAAAAGCGAATTCCTGGCCACCATGAGCCACGAAATCCGCACCCCCATGAACGCGGTCATCGGCCTGAGCCATCTGTTGCTGAAAACCGAGATGAACAGCAGGCAGCGCGACTACACCCGAAAGATTCACTCCTCGGCTACGGCGCTCCTCGGCATTCTCAACGATATTCTGGACTTTTCCAAAATCGAGGCGGGCAAGCTCAGCCTCGAGCACGCGCCCTTCCACCTCAACGACACCCTGGACGGCATCCTGGCCCTGTTCCAGGAGCGTTGCGTGGAAAAGGGCATTGAGATCCTCACCGACATTTCGCCTGATGTGCCGCGTCGTCTGGTGGGCGACCCGTTGCGGCTTTCGCAAATTTTCGTCAACCTGGTCGGCAATTCCTTGAAATTCACCGAGGCCGGCACCATCCTGATCCGCGCCCGGCTGCGGGAACAAACCGAGGCCGGGGTCACGCTCGAGTTTTCCGTCTCGGACACCGGTCTCGGCATGACCCCGGAACAGAAATCCCGCCTGTTCGACTCCTTCGCTCAGGCGGAGGCCTCCACCAGCCGCAAATACGGCGGCACCGGGCTCGGCCTGAGCATCACGCTCAAGCTGGTGCAGCTCATGAGCGGCGCGATTTCCGTCGCAAGCGAATACGGCCGGGGCACGACCATGACCTTCACCTGCACCTTGAGCCTGGACGACTCTCCGGAGGCCGATCCCTTCGCGGTGCCGCGGGCCCTTGTGGGCAAACGGGTCTTGCTGGTCGAGGACAACCCCGTCAACCGCCTCTCCCTGAGCGGAATGCTCGAGGGCTTCAGCCTGATCGTCTCGGCCGTGGAGTCCGCCGAGTCGGGCCTGGCCGCCCTGAAAGAGGCCCAGGGCCTGGGTAGACCCTACGATCTGGTTCTCATGGACGTGCGCCTGCCCGGCATGGACGGCATTGAGGCGGTGCGGCGGGTCAAGAACGACTTTTCGCCCGCTCCGGCCGTGATCATGATTTCCGCCTTCGGCATTCCGGATCGCGAAAGCATGGCGGCTATCCCGGCCGACGCCTTCCTGCCCAAACCGCTGACCCACTCCCAACTGTTCGACGCCGTGCTGGAAGTCTTCGGCTCCACCCCCTTCACGCCCCGCGCTGAAGACCGAAAGGACAGCAAGCCCGACCTGGGCGGCCGGCACGTGCTCCTGGTGGAAGACAACCCGATCAACACCCAGATCGCCGTCGAACTGCTGGAAGATCTGCAACTGACCGTCTCTGTGGCCGAGAACGGCAAGCGGGCCGTTGAAACGATCCGGGAGCGGAGCGCCCGGGGCGTTCACCCCGCTTTCGACCTGGTCTTCATGGATCTGCAAATGCCGGAAATGGACGG
>JAVBQP010000032.1:0-7431 GCA_031548905.1 Desulfovibrio sp.
TACTTGTTGACCACGGTGTACTTCTGGAAGTCCGTGCGGCGTTGCTTGTCGAGCACGGAGAGATCGTCGAAGGATTTGCGGTCTTCGGGCTTTTTGTATTCGTCGGGCTTCGGCAGGGACATGCCAGAGTTGATATCCGCATTGCTTTTATCGTTGACCTTCTGGCAACCGGCTTCGCATTTGCGGCAGCCGATGCAGCGCACGGAGTCGTGCAGCACGCCCACGGCGTCCGGGCTGCCCGAGAAGGAGGCGTTGGAAGCGCACAAACCCTCGGCGGGCGCCATTGCGGCGGCCAGGCCCCCGGCGCTCAACATGGTCAGGAATTTTCTACGATTCATTTGCGCCACTCCTTATTTGTTCCCGCGGGGCTTATGGCAGCCTTCGGTGCAGTCCGTGGCCGCCGGCTTCTGCTGCATGGCCGCGTGGCAGTTCATGCACTGCTGGTGGTACGCGGCTTTCAGCGCCGGGCGGCCGGTAAGGGCCGATTGCCCGTCGACCGCGTGGCAGCTCACGCACTTGGGCGGAGTCTTCGAAGCGGGGGAGTTGTGGTGGCAGCCCTGACAAAGGCTGGCCTTGTCGGAGTGGAACACGGCGGCCAGCCGGCTTTCGGTCTGGCGATCCGTGAGGGTTTTGACAATCTTGCGGTGCGGCAGCGTGGCGGGCTCGTAGTCCTTGCTCAGCACGCCGATGATCACCTGATCCGGAATCTCGGTCTGGTCGAAGCTCCCGGCTCTCGCGGCGCTGCGTTCGGCCGTGGTGGCCTTGGCGATATTCGCCAGGACTTCCTTGGGCAGATGCAGCAACGAACCGTCTTCGGCCTGCTCGGGAGTCACGCCCACAGGCACGGCGTGGCAGCCGGCGCAGGATTTGGCCGTGACCGTCTTGGGCATGGCCGCGTGGCAGCCGGCGCAGGAGGGCTTGGCCTTCACCGTGTTGTGGCAGCCCACGCAGGACCGCTCGGACTTGGCGCTGTGCATGGCCTGCGACAGGCCCACGCCGCCGCTTTGCTCGGAGCCTTCCAACGTATGGCAGGAGGAGCAGGCGGTGATTTTCTTATGGTGGCAGGAGCGGCAATCGGCCACCTGCCCTTCATGGAATTCGTGGTTGAAGGCCACGGGCTTCATGGTGCCCTTGAGGGGCTGCTTGTCACCCTCGGCCTTTTGGCCGGACACGGCGAGCAGCAGCACGGCGTCGGGCTGGCCGCGCATGAGCCGGGGAATGCTGCCGGAGGTCTTGTCGTCCGCCGACTGCCCGGCGAACTTGGCCTGGGCGGCGGCGGAGTGGCAGCCGGCGCAGTCCACGGGGCCCGCCTTCACGCCGGGCTTGGCCTCGGCCGTGACGCGCAGGTGGCAGGAGACGCAGGACGCGTGACCGGCGGCCTGGAAGTTCGGGCGATCCTTCAGCGCGCCGTTCTCGTCGGCCGCTTCCGGATTCTTGGCGAGCAACGTTTTTTGAGCTTCGGGCATCAGGTGGCAGGCGCGGCAGGAATCTTCCTTGTCCTTGCCCCAGGCCAGCTTTTTGGCGGCGGGATCGTACACGTGGTGGCAGGCCGCACAGTTCTTTTCCGGGTCGCCCACGGGCGGAATGGCGGAAGAAGACACGTGCTTGTAGTGAACAAGCTTGTCAAAACCGATGTCTTTCCAGGCGTTCTGCAATTCGGGGCGCGTGGAGTGGCAACCCCGGCAGGCGGCTTCCAGCGGGCCGGTGGGCTTGCCCGCCCGCCCGGTTTCCGTATGGCAGCCGATACATTTGTCGTGGAAGGCGTTTTTCAGGTCGGAGCCCGTTTTACCTTCCGTGCCTTTCATAACAAAAGAAAAGGCGCCTTTTTTACCGGCGTCCTCCACGGGGGCGTGGCAGGTCGCACAGTCCTTGCCTCCGGCTTCAAGAGCCGTGGTGTGCTTGTCGTGGACAAACACGACGCCCGGCATATCCGGCCGGGCAACCACGGGTTTGATGCCGATGAGGTCGGCCCGTTCGCTTCCGGAGGCTTTGGCGGCCTCCGCGCCCAGGGCCGCGTGGCCCAGGAACGCCGTGAAAACGAGGACCAAGGCGCACAAGCCTGCCCATCGCGGCTTTGACGTCAGGTTCTTCATAGTGGCAGTCCTTTGATAAGGTGATACAACCCGCCGGTCGCCCCGCGACGACAAACCCGGTCACGGCTTGTGCGCGGAAAAACGGGACGACTCCCCGAGCATTGCGGCGCAAGAATCTGCCGCCGGCGGCCGGTGTGGCCCGGCCCCAGGCCGATCCACCCGTGCCCCCGGCAGATAATTTCCTTGCTGTTAGCGTGGTTGCCGCCGCTGCGTCAAGGGAAAAATACGCCCGGAGTGATACCCATTCTTTTTTGTTTGGCATTATCGGTCGGCGCGAAGGGCGAAAAAAAATCTTGCCAAAGCGTAGGGGCCGGCATACACAATCTCCTGCGCGGCATTTTTTGCTTGACCGCCCCGGTATTTTCTTTTAGATACGTCGACTCCGGGCGGTTAGCTCAGTTGGGAGAGCGTCGGCCTTACAAGCCGAGGGCCGGGGGTTCAAACCCCTCACCGCCCACCAGTTTTCCTTGCCCGTTCAATTTTCGTTGTGCCTGCGCAACAGGTATTGCGGAGCGGTAGTTAAGACGGTTATAACGCCGGCCTGTCACGCCGGAGGCCGAGGGTTCGAGTCCCTTCCGCTCCGCCAGAATTCTGGCTTTTGTGACAACTAGAGATTTTTGGAATTTGCGTGAGTCTGTTGCATCAATGGGCTTGCGCATTATGGAGCGGTAGTTAAGACGGTTATAACGCCGGCCTGTCACGCCGGAGGCCGAGGGTTCGAGTCCCTTCCGCTCCGCCATCTTGTAAAAAGCGAGGTATTCATGCCTCGCTTTTTTGTTTATGTTGCCTCCGGGTTGAGAGAATCCCGAACCATATTCGGAGAGGGGGGATTTCAGTGGACAAAGTGTGCGTGTACAACTTTCTGCATAAACAGATCAGAAACTGCATCCCGGGAAAGCCGCTGCAGCGACGTTGCATCGAGGCGCTACGCCGTACTTTTTTCTCGGAAAAGCTCACGGAGCGATACAAGACCTTGGCGGCCTGCGAGGTCGAAGGGCTTGCCGAGCAGGAAATCCTGGCGCCTGCGCGGCAGATCCCCGCAGCCACCCTGCATTGCGCCGCCGGGGGCGTGCCTCCCGCCTTGGCCGTCCAAGCCCGAGTGGAGCCGGAGACCGTCCGATATACCTTCCCCGGCGGCTGTTGTTTCCGTAAATTTGCCCTTGACCGCGAGCGCAACTTTATCAAGGACGCCACCCCGCCGGATCTGTTCTCCAGCGATTTGTTCCGCAACAACAAGGACATCCGCTCACTACGCCCGCGATACCTTGATGTGGACGCCGTAGCCCTGAACACCACCCATACCGACAACTACTATCACTGGTTCGCGGATCTCATCGGCCGGCTTTTGCTGCTCCCGCAGTATGCCGACAAATTCATCTGCACGGATCAGCGTTTCCCTTACCAAAAAGAAACCTTGCGCCTGCTCGGCATACATGAATCACGGGTGCCGGCGATATCCGACTACTCTCTTTATCAATTCCGCACATTGACGGTGCTGGGAAAGACACCCGGGCCTCTTTCCCCTTCCTTACGGGCATTGCAGAGATGGGCGGAGGGCGTGGCACCCGACAGGAGCGGCCCCCGCCGGCTGTACATCAGCCGAAAAGATTCCCCCGGCAGGCGGAACATCCGCAATGAGCGCGCCATGCTGCCGCTGCTGCGGGAATACGGTTTTCATGAGGTGTGCTTCACCGGTATGTCGATTGCCCGTCAAATAGCTCTCTTGCGCAACGCGGATCTTGTGGCCTTCCCGCAGGGAGCGGCTGTAATCAACATGGCTTTCTGCCGCCCGGAGACGCGCTTCCTTGAAGTGTATTCGCCGATTTTTCTTGATCTTACAGGGGTGAGCATCTCTACCGCATTGAGACTTGAGCACCATATTCTTATGGGGAGAGACACGGGAGCCGGCACTCCTGAGACCGCCGACTACAGCGTCGACCTGGATGAGTTGCGAGACAGTCTGTGTCTGTTGGTCGGAGACTGATCGGAGCGACATTCTCTTGCCTCTCAATAATAAAAGTGCCCCACTTTTTGAGTCGCCCGAAGTTTTTATGGCAAATCCCATATGTCTCTTGAGGGTGGGAATGGCACCTTCCAGGCTGTTGTGGGCCTTCCAAGGCGGTGGGCGGTTCCAGAGCGAACGGGCGGGGCCGGCCTCGTCGGCGGCTTCTCACTGCTTATTCTGTCCCCTCGCCAGCCTGTAGGCCATGAATCCCAAAAATCCCAACCCGAGCAGCAACACGCCCCAGAGGACCAACCGACGGGTGTCCGTGGGGCCGGCATCGACCGGCTCGGGGTCAAACCGCTCTCCCGCCCCCAGGCGGGCCGGCTCGGCCGTCCGGGAGGTCACCTCATCGGGGTACAGGGCCGAAAGGGCGCGCGGGCCGGCCCCGGCGCAGCCGGTGCTCAGGGTATAGGGGCCGTCGCCGCTTGCCGTGAAGGTCAGCGTGTCCGGCTGCCAGGACACGGAGAGGCGCGGCGTTTCGGCTTCAAACGCCACGCCTTCGGGCCGGAACAGCCATTCGGCGTCGCGGTTGAGGTTCACGGCCACGGGCTTGTTGCGCGTTTCCGTGCCGTTTGTTCCCGTGAAGCGGAAAAATTTCTCCGTGCCCGAGGCCGAACCGCGATACCCGCCGGGCAGAAAGGCCGTGGAAAACGTGCCGGAGATCAGTGTGTTGGACCGAGGCAGGGCAAGCTGGACGAAGTCCACGGGCGGGTGGGCGCTCAGGCGGAAAACGACGTTCCCGGCCGGATCCTTTTCGCCGGGAATATCCACCAGCCATTGCCGGGAGGCCGGGTCGGCCCCGGCGGCGCGGGCTTCCTCCGGCGTCGCCGGGAAGGCGGGCGAAGGCGCAGCCTGAAATTCTTCCAGTACAAGCTCGGCCCGGATGCCCGTCACGGTCGGCGGAGTCTGGTCCCAGTACAGGAGGAGGTATTTGCCGCGCACGCCGGAGAACTCCAGACGGTTGGCGGCCAGGGTTTCCCGCTCGTTGCGCAGAACCAGCAGCCGGCCGTCGCCCACGGGGCGCGTCACGTCCAGATCGTCGCTTTCAAGCAGGCGCAGTCCGCCCTGGTACTCGGGTTCGGCAATATCGACGATCAGGGTCAGTTTGGTGCCGCGCACGGCGCTCATCTCCACTCCGGCCCACAGCGGGGCCAGGGAAACGACCTCGCCGGGGCGTCTGCCCGAGGCCGGGTTGGCGCCGGGGGCCGCGCGCAGGCTGCCGTCCGGGGCGATGACCACGCCCAGGGTCGCGGCGGGGCCGCCGGAACCGGTCTCGCGGGAGGCGGGCATGGGGAACCAGGGCAGGGAATCAACGGCCAGGGCGCGTTCCCGGCGTTCGGCCGGCGCGACCGGGCGGGAGAGGGCGAAGGGCAGAGCCTCCCCGGCCGCGTTCCGTACGCAGAGATCGCCGAGATCCTGCCGATTGACGGCCGCGTAAACGTCCGCCGTCAAGGGAAGGGCATAGTGCGAAGCCGGTTTCTGCGCGCTTATCGGAAAGCGCACGGTAAGCGGCGGCGCTTGCGCGGCCTGCTTGGTCGCGCCGTGGGCCGCAAGCGGCAGAAGCCCGGCCAGGGCGGCAACCGAAAGGAGCGCGCAACGGCGCATGGTCGTCGATATCACGGGGAAACCTCCGTAGCCTTGACGGAAAAGCCGTTCCGCCGGGCCACGCCCTGACGCATCCGACTGTCCAGGTATGGGGAAAAGAAAGTTTTTTGGTGGAGGGGAAGGGGCCTCCCCTTCCCCCGATTCCTCTTACTCTTTCCTCTCCTCTTCCGCCGCCGCACCGCGAGGCGGCAGCGGGCAGAGCCAGCCGATGAGCAGCAGAACCACGCCAACGCCGATGAAGGAGAAAACCCGTTCCAGGCCGGAGAGGTTGGAGAGATCCACCAGGAACAGCTTGCACACGGTCAGGGCCAGGAGACCCGCGCCCAGGAACCAGGCCGCCCGGACCTTCTTCCGCTTGCTGTAGAGAATCGGCCCCACGGCCAGGAGGGTCCAGAACACGGAAATCGCCGCCTGAACCTGCTCGGAACGCAGCAGCGCGCCCAGCTCAAAGGGAATGCCCAACCAATGGTGCAGGGTGCGCAGCAGCACCGCGTGCAGCCAGAACACCGCCAGACCGGCCCCGATGCCGCCGGCCAGGAGCTTCTCCCGCAGCTGAGGGGAACGCTCGAGGCAATCGCGGAACACTCCGGACCAGACCCGCACCACCAGGGCGAAGGCCGCGATCTGGATGATGTCCAGCGGGTTGAAGAAGGGCACGGCCCCGAAGCGCCCGCCGCCGTCGCTCCAGTTCGCGAGCACGGCCCAGAAGAAGGTCAGCCCCAGAATGGGCACGGCGGCGAACAAGGCGGCCTTGCGGCGTTCCCCCTTTCGGGAAAAACCGAGCAACCCGGCGGTAAAGACGACCCAGCCCGCCGCGAGGCACTTTTGCAGCGCCCGGTCGGCCAGGAAGGCGTCCAGGGAAAACCCGAATCCGCCCAGATGGTGCAGGCCCCGCAACAGGGCCACGTTCCACCAGAGAAAGAGTCCGATTGCCACGGCGAATAGTGCGAACATCGGCTTGGGTAACGGAATGGGGGCGATCCCACGGGTCCGCAGGGCGCGTACCCAGACGATCAGGGCGGTGATGCCCAAAGCCAGGGTCAGGTCCAGAGGGTTGAGCAGGGGCATGTACGGCAGGGGCGACGGGTCGCCGCGCCCCCACAGGCAGAGGAAGAGCCACAGGGCCAGGAATCCCGCCAAGGGCAGCGGCGCGATGCCGAGGTAGGCCCGCTCGAAGGCTCCCACCGGCCAGGCCGGGCGCGGGGCCAGGCGGCAGAGCGCGAGCAGGAACACGGCCGGGGCCACGCCGCCGGCGCAGACCCGCCAGACGCCTTCGGGCACTTCGCGGGCCACAAAGGACACGAACTCCGATCCGGCCAGGAGGCAGACGGTCCAGACCAGGCCGACATGCAGCCATTCCAGGCACAGGCGGGAGGGAATCGACGCCTCGACACGGCGGAGCGCGTACCAGCCGAAGGCCAGGGCCGGCAACCAGGCCACAAGCTCGTACCAGGGCCGGCCGGTATCCGGGAAGAACGCCTCCAGGCTGACGGCATGGCGGGCCGCCAGGAGCAGGAATACGGGAATCAGCAGGGCCGCGACCCGCCGGGCCTTGTCCATGCGCGGCAGGCGGGACCAGGCGAAGATCCCGGCCGTGGTCAGGATCAGGAAGCCGAGCAGGGCGGTGATCCGGGGCTCACCCAGATGGCGGTTCAGTTCCGACACGCCGGCGAAGCACCACCAGAACAAAGCCCAGAAGGCGGGCAGGGCGAATGCTTGGCCGAATGG
>JAVBQP010000019.1:0-44757 GCA_031548905.1 Desulfovibrio sp.
GTACAAAGGCTACTACGGAGTGAACGTCGCCAAGGTGCTGGAGATCATCCGCCTGCCCAAGGTGACCGAACTGCCCGAAGTCCGCGACAAGTCCGTTCTGGGCGCGTTCAACCTGCGCTCGCAGATCATCCCTTTGGTGGATCTTTCCGCCTGGCTTGGGAAAAAACGTATTGAAACCGAAACACCCAAGGTCATCGTCACGGAGTTCAACAACGTGACCACCGCCTTTCAGGTTTCGGGCGTCAACCGCATCCACCGAATCAGCTGGGAAGAGGTCGAGCCGCCGAACACCTACGTCTCCAACCTGACCCGCAATACCATCACCGGCGTGGTCAAACTGGAAGGCCGGATCATCTTCCTTCTGGATCTGGAGCGCATCGTCGGCGACCTGAACCCGCAGTTGGCCCTGCGTCTGGACGAGGCCGTGGATTGGGAAGCCGGGCAGCGCTACCGCGCCCTGGTGGCGGACGACTCCACGGTCATCCGCGAAATGCTCAAGGATCTGCTCCAGCGGGCCGGTTTCGACGTGCTGGCGGTGACCAACGGGCGCGAAGCCTGGGAGCGCCTGGAAGACATCAAACGCAAGGCCGAAGCCGAGCGCAAGCCGATCTCCAGCTACGTGCAGTGTGTGGTTTCCGACATCGAAATGCCCCAGATGGACGGCCACAACCTGTGCAAGCGAATCAAGGAAGACCCTACCCTGAAACATCTGCCCGTGCTGCTGTTCTCTTCGCTGATCACCGACAAGCTGCGCCACAAGGGCGAAGCTGTGGGCGCGGACGAGCAGATCTCCAAGCCGGGGGTCACCGCCCTGGCCCAGAAGGCCATCGATCTGATCAAAAAAAATCAGCAGAAAGCGGCCGGTAAATAGATCCGCCAAGCACATGCTGTAAAAACCGCGCTTCCGGATCGGGAGCGCGGTTTTTACGTGAACATGCCGGCCGACAACGCCGAACCTCAAGCCTGAAAGGCCTTTGCGGGAAAAGCCTTGACAAAGCCCCTGTTACCTTTTAGTGCATGTGGAGAACGTGAGAAAAAATTCCCAAAGTCTGGGTCATTTCACGAAAAAAGCGAAGGCGGCATCCCCGCCGGCGGCGCGCCGGGTCGGGAAGCAACGTTAAAACCCTAGTGGAGGTATGGCAATGGCGAAACATGCAACTCCCCTGCTGGACCAGCTTGAGTCCGGGCCGTGGCCCAGCTTTGTGTCCGACATCAAGCAGGAAGCCGACAACCGGGCCAAAAACCCGAAAGGCATCGACTTCCAGGTTCCGGCCGAGTGCCCCGACGACCTTTTGGGCGTGCTGGAACTTTCGTTCCATGACAAGGAAACCCACTGGAAGCACGGCGGCATCGTCGGCGTGTTCGGTTACGGCGGCGGCGTTATCGGCCGTTATTGCGACCAGCCGGAAAAATTCCCCGGTGTTGCCCACTTCCATACCGTGCGCGTGAACCAGCCCGCCGCCAAGTACTACACCAGCAAGTTCCTGCGTGAGATCTGTGATCTCTGGGAACTGCGCGGTTCCGGCATCACCAACATGCACGGCTCCACCGGCGACATCGTGCTTTTGGGCACCCAAACCCCGCAGTTGGAAGAAATCTTCTACGAGCTGACCCACAAGATCAACACCGACCTGGGCGGTTCCGGCTCCAACCTGCGCACGCCTGAAGCCTGCCTCGGCGCTTCGCGCTGCGAGTTCGCCTGTTACGACTCCCAGGACATCTGCTACCAGTTGACCATGGACTATCAGGACGAGTTGCACCGCCCGGCCTTCCCCTACAAGTTCAAGTTCAAGTTCGACGCCTGCCCCAACGGTTGCGTGGCGGCCATCGCCCGTTCCGACTTCGCTTTGATCGGCACCTGGAAAGACGACATCAAAATCGACGACTCCGCCGTGAAGGCGTACGTCGGCGGCGAAATCAAGCCCCACGCCGGCGCGCACTCCGGCCGCGACTGGGGCAAGTTCGACATCCAGGCCGAAATCGTGGATCGCTGTCCGACCAAGTGCATGAAATGGGACGGCTCCAAGCTGAGCATCGACAACAAAGAATGCACCCGGTGCATGCACTGTATCAACGCCATGCCCCGCGCCCTGAAGATCGGCAATGAGCGCGGCGCCTCCATTTTGGTGGGCGCCAAGGCTCCGGTGCTCGACGGCGCGCAGATGGGTTCCCTCCTGGTGCCCTTCATTGAAGTGACGCCGCCGTATGACGAGGTCAAAGCCGTCATCGAAAGCATCTGGGATTGGTGGATGGAAGACGGCAAGAACCGCGAGCGCCTGGGCGAGACGATCCGTCGCCTCTCCTTCCAGCGTCTGCTCGAAGTGACCGGCATCGAGGCTCAGGCCGTGCACGTCAAGGAACCCCGCCACAACCCGTACATCTTCTTCAAAGAAGAAGAAGTGCCCGGCGGCTGGAACCGCGACCTTGCCGATTTCCGTCAAAGACACCAGAGATAAGCAAAGGGGAACAAAGAGATGGCATTCATATCTTCCGGGTACAATCCCGCCAAGCCGATGGAGAACCGGATCACCGACATCGGCCCCCGCAAATACGACGAGTTTTACCCGCCCTTCATCGCCAAGAACAAGGGCAAATGGCAATACCATGAAATTCTCGAGCCCGGCGTGCTCATGCACGTGGCCGAGAGCGGCGACAAGGTCTACACCGTGCGTTGCGGCACCGCGCGCCTGATGTCGATCACCCACATCCGCGAGATGTGCGACATCGCCGACAAATACTGCGGCGGCTACCTGCGCTTCACCACCCGCAGCAACGTCGAGTTCATGACCGACAGCGAAGAGACCCTGAAGGCCCTGAAGGCCGACCTTGCCTCCCGCAAGTTCGACGGCGGTTCCTTCAAGTTCCCGGTCGGCGGCACGGGCGCGGGCATCACCAACATCATCCACACCCAGGGTTGGGTTCACTGCCACACCCCGGCCACGGACGCCTCCGGCCCGGTGAAAGCCGTCATGGACGAACTGTTCGCCGACTTCCAGCAGCATCGCCTGCCCGCCCCGGTGCGCGTTTCTCTGGCTTGCTGCATCAACATGTGCGGCGCCGTGCACTGCTCCGACATCGGCCTGGTGGGCATCCACAGAAAGCCCCCGATGATCGACCACGAGTGGGCCGACCAGCTCTGTGAAATCCCCTTGGCCGTGGCCGCCTGCCCCACCGCGGCGGTGCGTCCTTCCAAGGTGGATCTCAACGGCGAGAAAGTGAACTCCATCGCCATCAAGGAAGACCGCTGCATGTACTGCGGCAACTGCTACACCATGTGTCCGGCTCTGCCCATCTCCGACCATCAGGGCGACGGCGTGGCCATTATGGTCGGCGGCAAGGTCTCCAACCGGATCAGTATGCCCAAGTTTTCCAAGGTGGTCGTTGCTTACATCCCCAACGAGCCGCCCCGCTGGACCACGCTGACCAAAACCGTCAAGCACATCGTTGAAGTGTACTCCGCCAACGCCAAGAAGTACGAGCGTCTGGGCGAATGGGCCGAACGCATCGGCTGGGAGCGTTTCTTCAGCCTGACCGGGCTGCAGTTTACCCCGCACCTCATCGACGACTTCCGCGAGCCCGCCTACTACACCTGGCGTCAAAGCACCCAGTTCAAGTTCTAGGCCGCTCGGCAACAGATCGGCGGGCGCTTCGGCGCCCGTCGGTACAACGCCCCAAGGGGAATGCAGATGAACGAAGATCAACAAAAAGTTGTCGACTTTCTGAACGGCAAGAAAGGCAAGAGTAAGTTCTACTTCAACGACTTTCTCGAAGTGTTCCCCGAGCGGGGCCCCCGGGATGTTAAAAAAGTGCTTACTTCTATGGTGAATGCGGAAATTCTTGAGTTCTGGTCTTCGGGCAGCACCACCATGTACGGCCTGAAAGGCGCGGGCAAGCAAAGCCACGCGGAAGGCGAAGATTAAGCCACGCGTGTTGCCGGGCATTACAGGCGCACGGACCGCAACGACGGCCGCTTTGGCGGTTACAGCGAGCGGTCCGTGCGTTTTTATGTCTGATACCTCGGAGGACGACATGAGACGAAGCGACAGGGAAATCACTTCCGCCGAAGGGCGGGAGGCCGTTCTGGCCAAGGGAACCGTAGCGCATCTGGCTCTGATGGACACCGACGGCGGACCCTACATCGTGCCGCTGGATTACGGCTGGGACGGCAAGCATATCTACATGCACTGTGCAAACAAGGGCAAGAAGCTGGACTGCATCGACGCCGACAACCGCGCGGCCCTGAACATCGTGTCTTACGCGGCTATGAGTGACCTCGCCGAAGCGAACAAGGCCTGCGACCTAGGCACCTGGTATGAGAGCGCCACGGTGTTCGGGCGCATCCACCGGGTGACGGATCCGGCCGAGCGCGCCCACGGTTTCGCAGCCATTTTGAAGCAGCACGGGGCCGGGCATCTGCCCTTCACGGACATGCCGGCAACGGTCGTACTCCGGGTCGATATCGAGCGGCTCACCGCGAAAACCGCTACGCCTCCGCCCCACGCCCGCTGATATGAACTTGCCCCGGATCATCATTTCCGGCCTGTCCGGGGGCGCCGGAAAAACCATGGTCGCCCTTGGGCTGGCCCGCGCCTTTACCCTCCGGGGCATGGCCGTCAAGACCTTCAAAAAAGGGCCGGACTATATCGACGCGGCTTGGCTCGCCCTGGCCGCCGGCTCCCCCAAGGGCAACCTGGACCCGTTCTTCTGCGGCCCGGATCTGCTGCGTTCCCTCTGTTCCGAATCTTCCACCGGTTATGACCTGGCAATCATCGAAGGCAATCGGGGCCTGTTCGACGGCCTGGACCTCTCAGGCTCCTGCTCCACCGCGGAGCTGGCCCGGATTCTGAGCGCGCCCGTGGTCCTGGTCATGGACTGCACCAAAATGACCCGCACAGCGGCGGCCCTGGCCGCCGGCTGCCGCGCCTTTGAACCGGATCTGCCCCTGGCCGGAGCGGTGCTGAACCGTACCGGCTCCACACGCCATGCCGGGCTGGTTCGCGCGGCCGTTGCAGAGCTGGCCGGACTGCCGGTATTTGGGGTTTTGCCCCGCCGGGAAACGCCCCTTATCGCCGAGCGCCACATGGGTCTGGCCGGAGTGGATGAGCACAGCCGGGCCGGGCGGCTCTTGGATGATTTGGCGGCCTTTCTGGAGGCCCACCTCGACCTTGACGCGATCCTGGCCGCCGCCCGCTCCGCTCCCGCCCTGCCGGATTCCCCCCGGCCCCCGGCCCCCGCACTCATGGGCGACCGACCGGTGCGCCTGGGCGTGGTTATGGACGCCGCCCTGTGGTTCTACTACGAGGAAAACCTGGCCGCCCTGCGCGCCGCCGGGGCCGCAATCGTTCCCCTATCGCTTCTGGACGCCGCCCCGTGGCCCGCCATCGACGGCTTATACCTGGGCGGCGGCCTGCCGGAACTGCACATCCAGGCATTGAGCGCCAATAACCGGCGCCGGGAGGAAGTCCGCGCCCTGGCCGCTTCCGGCCTGCCCGTTTACGCCGAGTGCGGCGGCTTTATGTACTTGGCCGACGCTGTGCGGGTGGGCGGCGTCGACCATCCCATGTCCGGAGTGTTGCCCGTCACGGTGGAAATGTGCCCCCGGCCGCAAGGGCTGGGCTATATCGAAGCCGTTGTCTCGGCCGAGAACCCGTACCACCCCAAGGGGTTGACCCTGCGCGGCCATGAATTCCATTTTTCTCGCGCTCTGGGGGCCAAAGGGCTGCGCTTCGGCCTTGCCCTGTCGCGGGGCAGGGGCATGGTTGCCGGAGAAGGTGGAATTGTTGACGGGGTTGTTGCCGGAAATCTTTTCGCGGGGTATACACATATTTATGCTCCGGCCGCGCCGCATTGGGCGCCGGCCTTTGTGACCTGTTGCCGTCACGATGCTTCCCGATAACCTGCGAGTTTTTATGCGCTTTTGTGCAATTTTACCATTCTGCTTTCTGTTTCTCTTCCCATTCCCTTCCCTCGCGCAAGAGAGCCATGAACCGATGCCGGCCGTTACCGATACTTCCGCGGCGGCCGCTTCCGAGACCCCGGCGCAAGAGCCCGCGCCAGAGACTCCCCCTGCCGCCGAAGAGGCCGTGCCCGGCCTTGATCCCGCCTGGGTTCCCCTTATTGAGCGCTTGGCCGCCGACGGCTTCGACAAGGCCGCCACACGGCGCCTGTTCGCCCGCCTGGGGCCGGAGTCGTTCACTCCGGCTTACATGGCCGCCAAAATTACCGAATTGCACGGCGTAGGAGGCATCGGTATCCGCCGCGAGGACCAGCTTGCTCCCATCCTGCCCGAAAATCGCCCCACCCCGCCCGAACGTTTGAATATCGGGGCCTGTAAGGCCCTGATCGCGACCTACGCGGATGTCTTCAAGGACATCAAGGCAAAACACGGGGTGCCCGCCTCGGAGATCGTGGCCATCCTGCTGGTGGAAACCGGCTTGGGCGGCGACCTGGGTGATGACACGGCCCTGCGCGCCCTGGCTTCCATGGCGGCTGTGGACACGCCGGAAAAGCTCGCTCTTGGCGGCAACTCCCGCCAGCCTGCCCGCCTGAGCAAGGCCCGCCTTCAGGCCACGCTCACGGAGAAATCCAACTGGGCTTACAATGAGGTTGTCGGCCTGCTCCGCTATGCCGAGCAACGCGGCATCGACGCCGCGACCATCCCGGCCTCCATGTACGGGGCCGTCGGCGTCTGCCAGTTCATGCCTTCCAACATCGCCCTGTACGGCTGCGACGGCGACGGCGACGGCGTGGTGGATCTCTTCGCCCTGCCGGACGCCTTCTACAGCGTGGCCCGCTACCTGGAAGCCGCGGGCAGACGCGGGGCCACAACCCCCCAGGCCCGGCAGGCGGTCTTCTTCGCCTACAACCATGATAACGGCTACGCCGCCGGGGTTCTGGCCGCGTCGGACCGCATCGAGCGCGGGCTCGCGGGCAAGCTGGGCGACGCGGCCGATCCCCTGGCCGGGTTCTACCTCGCCGGGCCCCGGGTGCTGGACCCCAGCCTGCGCGGCAGATCCCGCCATATTACCCCCAAAGGGCGGGTCACTTCGTTGGAAAGCTACGCCAACGTGCTGCAGTAGGCATTTTACGCAGGCCTTATAAAATATCGTCCAGCGCATTATACTGTTTGCTTTTTCCCTCCGCGCTGCCTATGTATGCTCTAACAATCCTCATCACGCGGAGGCGTATATGAAAAAGCTGACTCTTCTCCCCGTTATGGCTGCGGCCCTTCTGTTCGCGGTGGGCACCCCGGCCCTTGCGGCCGAGGTCAAAGCTATGGTCTATCTCTCCACAGACACCGGTTCGGGCATCGAACTCGGCTCGGTGACCTTCACCGACACCGACAAGGGTCTGGAAATCACCACCAATCTCAAAGGCCTGCCCCCAGGTGAGCACGGCTTTCACGTGCATGAAAAGGCCGACTGCAGCGCGGCCATGAAAGACGGCAAACCCGTCCCGGCCATGGCCGCCGGCGGCCATTACGACCCCAAGGGCACCAAAAAGCACCACGGGCCCGAGGGCGGCGGCCAGCTGGGCGACCTGCCCGTGCTGAAGGTCGGCGCCGACGGCAGCGCCAAGGAAACCTTCTACGTCAAGGGCGTGACGGCTGACGACTTCAAGAACCGCGCCCTGATGATCCACGCCGGCGGCGACAACTACTCCGACGAGCCCGCCCCCCTCGGCGGCGGCGGCGCGCGCATCGGCTGCGGAATTATCCAGTAGGGTTCCGCAGAGGTTCCGGCACAGGGGAACCCCGCCGGGGTTCCCCTCTTGTTTTGCCCGGCTCCCTTGGCATTCAGCGGCATTGGGCATAGCATCGGCGGGATATGAAACGCGTTTTCCGCCTCCTTCTCCAAGCCTTTGCCGGCTGGCTCCCCATATCCAACGCCATAAGCTCCAGCATGGGGCCAAGCGCTTCCCCCGTTTCCCCGGCCAGGCCGATTGCCATTGCCCGCGCCGTCTGCTAAATAACCATACTCGGCCGGAGCAGATCCGGCCTTTGTTTTGACGCCTCCGAGGTTCCCATGTCACCGCCGCAAACAGCCAGAATGCCGCAAATGGCTCCGGTCCCGCATCCCCCGCGGGTGT
The DNA here is from genome assembly GCA_031548905.1 of Desulfovibrio sp. GTDB lineage: Bacteria > Desulfobacterota > Desulfovibrionia > Desulfovibrionales > Desulfovibrionaceae > Frigididesulfovibrio. The sequence goes on from JAVBQP010000019.1 coordinate 8,089, forward strand.
CTTCGGGTGAAATCTGGCGCCTCACCTGGCCCCAGACCCTGACCATGCTCACCCAGTTCCTGGTGGGGTTCGTGGATGTGCAGGTCGCCGGGCACATCCACTCCGACGTGCAGGCGGCTCTCGGCTTCATCACTCAGTGCCTGTTTTTTTTGCTGGTGGTGGGCATGGCGGCTTCGGGCGGAGCTGTGGCGGCCATGACCCAGGCCATGGGGGCCGGGCTGCACAAGCGGACGGAGCGCTATTCCGGACTGATTTTTCGCCTGGGCGGCCTGCTCTGCATGGTGGTGTTCATTCCGGCTTACTGCTTCAGCGGCGGGCTGCTGCAAATCCTGCAAGTGCCGGACGCCATTTTCGACCTGACCCGCGAGTTGTGGAACCTCTACCTGTTCATGCTCCCGGCGAACTTCCTGACCATCGTCACCGTGGCGGTCTTCCGGGCCTATAAGAATGTCACTATTCCGCTTTTTTCCGGCATTCTCGTCTGTATCATCAATACCTTTTTCGACTACGGCCTCGGGCTCGGCATGTTCGGCCTGCCCAATCTCGGCGCTCCGGGCTTGATCTGGGCGTCCATCTTTTCCGTGACAGCCGGCGGGGTGTTCAATCTCCTTGTCTTGGTCAAAAAAGGACTTATTTCTCGGGCAAGCTTCGCGCCGTGGCGTTGGGAACGAAAAGCCCTGCCTTACATCGTCAAGGTGGCCCTGCCGGCCGGCGGCATGTCCGTCCTCTGGCAGGTGGGCTATCTGGTGCTCTATTCCATCACCGCCACCCTGCCGGAAGGCCAGGTGACCGCCGTGGCCGGGTTGACGGCCGGAATGCGCATTGAGGCCGCCCTGTTCATGCCCGCCCTGGCATTCAACCTGACCGGCTCGGTACTGGTGGGCAACTGTCTGGGCTCGGGCGACAAGGCGGAAGCCAGACGCGTGGCCCTGCGGGTCATCGGGGCCGGGGCGCTCTCCATGAGTGTGCTGGGGATAATCATCTACCCCTTTGTCGGCGACATCGTTTCACTGATCGCCCAGGATCCGGCCGTGCGCGCCGTGGCCGTCAGCTACATGGATTACAACATCCCGGCCATCCCGTTCACCGTGACCAGCATGGTTATGGGCGGGATCATGACCGGGGCCGGCTCGACCATTTACACTCTGGTCATTTACAGCGCGGCCACCTGGCTGGTGCGCCTGCCCCTGGCCTGGTTCATGGGGCACCAGATTTGGAAAAGCGCCGCCGGGGTATTCGCGGCCATGTTCATCTCCCAGGCCGTGCAGGCGGCCTCGGCCATGTATGTGCTGCTGCGCCTGGACTGGTATCGCTTCGCCTCAACGGCCAAACGCATCAAACGGAAAACGCCATGACCTATACTTCCATCTCGTTCAAGGCTCGCGACCGCTACCTGGCTCTGCTCGAGCGCTGCCCGGTAAAAACCTCCGACTACAGCTTCGCCAACATCTGGGGGTGGGCCCCGCACTATGAGTTGGAATGGCGCTTTGACGACAACCTGTGCTGGATCCGCCAGAAAAAACCCTTCCCCCGCCACTGGGCCCCGATCGGCGACTGGAACGCGGCCGGCGACTGGCGCGCATACCCGGAGTTCGCTTCCGGCGCGGAGTTCATCCGGGTGCCGGAAATGCTCTGCGGCATCTGGAACAACCTCGGCTCCGGCGCAGTCCACCTTGAGGATGGCCGGGGGCAGTGGGATTATCTCTATGAATCCTCCGAGCTGATCGAACTCGCGGGCAACCGGTTCCACAAAAAAAAGAACCTGCTGCACCAGTTCGAGAAAACCTACAACTTCGAATACCGCTCCCTGTCGGTCTGCTGCGTGGAAACCGTGCTCCAGATGCAGGAGGAATGGTGCCGCTGGCGCGATTGTGAGGGCTCCGACGCCCTGCTGGCGGAAAACGACGCCGTGGCCCGGGTTCTGGCCCGCTGGAACGACATCCCCGGCCTGTGCGGCGGGATCATCCGGGTGGACGGCACACCCGTGGCCTATACCCTGGCCGAACCTTTGAGCGAAGACACCCTGGTGATCCATTTCGAGAAGGGCGCGCCGGGCGTCAAAGGCGTGTACCAGGCCATCAACAACTATTTCTGCAAAGATGTGGGGAAGAGCTTCACCTACATCAACCGCGAGCAGGACCTGGACGACGAAGGTCTGCGCAAGGCCAAACTCAGTTACAACCCCGTGGGTTTCGCCAAGAAGTGCGATGTGACGGTGCTGTGAGTTCACTATTGAAGCTTTCAAACAAAAGGCCGGCGTGGGGTACCCACGCCGGCCTTTTGTTCTGGGCCCCAGAGTGCTCAGACTGTTATTTACCGATGCAGAAGTCCGCGAAAATCCGGTCCAGAAGGTCTTCCGCGCCGCTTTTGCCGGTGATTTCCTCCAACAGGTCGGCGGCGGCGTCCAGGTGGACGGCCAGAATGTCCGGGGGCAGACCCGCATCAAGGGCGCCTGCGAGTTCCGCCAGTTCGCGTTCCACGCGGCGGAGCAGATCCGCTTGGCGCAGGTTTGGGGCAAGATCCCCGGGAGCGGGCGACTCGGAACGCAGCAGGGCCGCGCGCACGGCCCGGGAAAGATCGGCAAGCCCCTCCCCGGTGCGGGCGCTGACGGAGACGCGGGCGCAGGCCGGCGTCTGCGGAAGAGCACCCGGCGCGGCATCGATCTTGTTCCAGACCAGGATGAGCCGGCCCTCGGCCAGAGCGTGCGGGCGGCGGGCCAGAAAGGCGTCCTCTTCCGGGCCAAGGCCGCGTTGAGCATCAACGACCAGAAGAATGAGTTGCGCCGCGTCGGCCAGTTCCTCGGTCAGGCGCATACCCTCGGCTTCGATCACATCTCCGGTTTCGCGCAGGCCGGCGGTATCCACCAGCCGCACGGGCAGCCCGCCCAGGTTGACGGTTTCCTCTATATAGTCTCGAGTGGTGCCGGGCAGGGGTGAGACAATGGCCCGGCTGCGCCCGAGCAGGGCGTTGAGCAGGCTGGACTTGCCCGCGTTGACCGCGCCGACCAGCAGGCAGACGGCGCCCTCACGCCAGAGCGAGGCCCGCTCGTAAGCGGCCAGCAGTTCCGCCACCCCCTGCCGGGCTTGGGCGATGCCGGCCGCGAAGGCCGGCGGGTTGAGCAGCTCCGCGTCCTCATCGGGGAAGTCCACGGCCAGGACGGCCTGGATACGCAGGGAATCAAGCGCGGAACGCAACGCTTCGATGCGCCGGCCGAGGGCGCCGTCAAGCTTGGCCTTGGCCAGGCGGACGCCTTCCAGGGTGGGGGCTTCAATGATTTCGGCAACCGCTTCGGCGGCGGTCAGGTCCATCCGGCCGTTGAGGAAAGCCCGGCGGGTGAACTCGCCCGGCCCGGCCGGACGGGCCCCGGCCGCGAAAATCGACTCCAACAGCCCCGAGACCACGCCGGGGCCGCCGTGGCAGTGGAGTTCGGCCACATCTTCGCCCGTGGCCGAGGCCGGGCCGGGCATATGCACGGCGAGCACCTCGTCGATGGGCGGCCCGTCCGCGCCAAGCGCTTGCCCATAATGCAGGATGCGGGGGCGGAACCGAAAGCCCGAGGCGGCCGCGCTCAAGGCGGAACGCCCCGGCGCGAACACAGCCTCGAGCACGGACAGGGCCCGCGGGCCGCTGATGCGCACAACGGCGATGCCGCCCCGTCCGGGGGCTCCGGCCGAGGCGGCTATGGTGTCGGTCTGCTGGGTCATGGCCTAGTTATCGAACGCATCCGCTTGCCCGCCGGCTTCAGGAGCTTCCAACGGGGCCGCCTCAGCGGCTTTGTCGGGCCGGGAGCGCCGGGGCTGCACCACCACGCGGCGTTGCAGGCCATCGCCCTTGCTGCAGGTGATCACATTCTGATGATTCTCGAGGGCCAGGTGAATGATCCGGCGCTGGTAGGCGCTCAGGGGCCGGGTGGACTGCGAGCGGCCGGTTTTGCAGGCCCGCTCGGCAAGATCCAGAGCCAGCTCGCGCAACTTGTCCTCCTGACGCTCGCGATAGTTGCCCGCGTCGATAAAGAGTCGGAAGGTACCGCCCAGAGCCTTGGCCGCGATGCGCGAGGCCAGATACTGGATGGCGGCCAGCGTCTGGCCGTCCCTGCCGACCAGAAGCCCGGAGGCGTCGCCGCAGTCAAGGGACACACTCACCCGCCCGTCTTTCATCGCTACATCGATCGGCACCTCGCCCGCGATGGGCCGCACCAACTGCCCGACAACCTCGGCCACAGCGGCGGAAACCTTGACCGGATCCAGGGCGTCCAGATCGAGATCCGGCAGATCGTCGCGGGCGTCGGCAAAAACGGCGGACTCTTCCGTCTTGGGGGCCGGCTCGGGGCGCGGCGCCTGCGGCCGGGGCTCTCGGCGCGGCGCGCCGGCGGCTTCGGCCCGGGGCTTGGCTTCCGCCCTCGGCTTGCAAGCCGGAGCGACCTCGGCGGGTTCCTGGGCGGCCGTTTTGGCCGGCGGTTCCTGCTTGGGCCTGCGATTGCCGGGTTTCTTCTCAGGCACGGAGGTGGGGGCCTGTGTTTCTTTCGGTTCCTGGAGAAGATCCAGGTGGGCGAAATCCACTTTTGAAGCCCGAATCTTGGCTTTCTTCGCGCCCATAAGGCCGAAGATCCCGCCCTGGGCATCGTTCAGGATTTCGATTTCCAGCTTCGCGCGCTCCACGCCGAAATAGTCGCGGGCGGCGTTGATGGCCTCATCAAGGGTTTTACCCTCGAATTCTTTTTCCGTGCTCATGATGCAACCTCGTGGGTGCCGGTTGCGCCCAAGTCCCCGCGCATCAGGCTGAGGCAGCCTTGGTGCGACGCATCAAAACCCATTGCTGCGCGATGGATATGACGTTGTTGACCAGCCAGTAGACCACCAGACCCGCCGGGAAGTTGATGAAGAGCACCGTGAAGACCAGGGGCATCAGCATCATGATCTTCGCTTGCGTGGGATCGCCGGGGGTGGGGGTCATCTTCTGCTGCAGCAGCATGGTCGCGCCCATGACAAGGGGCGTGATGCAGTAGGGGTCTTGCGCGGAAAGGTCCGCCAGCCACAGTTTGTCCGTGAAAGGAAGGTGGGTGATGAACGGCGCGTGACGCAGTTCGATGGCGTTCAGCAACGCCTGATAAAGACCGATGAAAACCGGAATCTGCACCAGGATGGGCAGGCAACCCCCGGCCGGGTTGACCTTGTAGGTCTTGTACAGTTGCATGATTTCGCGGTTCATCGCCTCGCGGTCGTCGGCGTGCTTTTCGCGAATCTTCTGCATCAGCGGCTGGAGCTTGCGCATCTGCTCCATCGATTTGTAGCTCTTTTGCGACAGCGGCCAGAACAGGGCCTTGATCAGGATGGTCATCAGGATGATGGCCACGCCGTAGTTGCCCACGTAGCTGTGCAGGAACTGCAGCAGCATGACCAGGGGTTTGGCGATAATCGTGAACCAGCCGTAGTCGAGCGACTTCTCGATGTGGTTGGGGGCCTGGGCCAGGCTCTTGGCCTCTTTGGGACCAAGGAAATAGGTGCACTCAAGCCGGGCCGGGATGCCGGGGGCCGCCGTCACCCCGGGCTTGCCGAGCACCACCTGGAACACGCCGTCCACCATACGGGCGGTGGCCGAGGCATTGTCGCCGGGCATACTCACCGCGCCGAGGAAATAGTTGCTCATCACCCCCATCCAGGAAACCTGGCCGGGCACGACAATACCGGCGGCCAGATCCGAAGGCGAGGCGTCCTCTTTAAAGCCGCCGTCCACAAACCAGGCGGCCCGGGTGTGGTTGTACTGGCTTTCACTCGGCTTGGGTTCCTCCCGGCCGAGAACGAAATTCCAGATCCGGGAGGTAATCGCGGGCGGCACCTCGCCGGAAAGGGAAGAGGAGGCGAAGGTGAACGCCGCCTTGAGCGTTTTCTGGGAGTCGACATCCAGGGTCAGGTTTTCCGAGATCACGTAACCGGAGCCGGAAAAGGTCAACTCGCGCAAAACCCGCACGCCGTCCAACTCGCCGGTGAAACGCAACACGCCCGTGTCGGCGGCGCCCAGGGAAAGGTCGGAACCCTCCAACTGCCAGCGAATGTCGGAGGCCCAGGTCTGCCGGCCGTCCAGAACCAGCCCGAGGGGGGCCAGATCCGCCGCGCGGGGAGAGACCAGGTTGACCAGGGAGGTGTCGACCCCCATGTACTCGTTATACTTTTTCAGACGGAACTCGCGCAACACCCCGCCCTGGCTGTGAAGCACCGCCGTGTATAACGGCGTGTCCACCGTGACGGTGCGGCCTTCTGTGGGGGCGAACGCGGGGCGCCGTTCCTGAGGCGCGGCGGCGATATCGCCGGCGTTCTCCTGCGCGGCCGGAGCCGGAGCGGCGGCCGGGGCGGTGGCGTTCACCGGAGTGGGCGGGGGAGTCCAGCCCATTTTATGGGAAAGGTAGGACCAGCCCAGAAACATCAATCCGCAGAGAACAACGGCCAGGATAAGGCGCTTGGTTTCCATGCAATGCTCAGTATCGCTTGGTTTGAGGTGAGGCCGGGGGAACGGGATCCCATCCGCCCTTGCACAGCGGGTGGCAACGGGCCAGCCTGTAGAGGGTCAACAGGCCGCCCTTGAAGACTCCGTGCCGGACGAAGGCTTCATGCGCATACGCCGAACAACTGGGCACAAAACGGCAATGCCCCGGCATCAGCGGCGAAATGCAGTACTGGTACACTCTGATAAGAAAGAGAGCGGCCGGGCGCAGGGGATTCACCGCCGCCCCTCGTCCGGCCGCCCCAGGGCCGGAGCCCGGAAAAGGCCCGTCAGCTCGCCCGCGACCTGCGCATACGTCAAGCTTCGCGGGTTGATGCCGCGCTTGGGCACGACCACCAAGTCAAAACCTTGGGGCACAAGGTCGGCGTTGAGACGGAACGCCTCACGGATCAACCGTTTGATACGGTTGCGCCAGACGGCCTTGCCGACTTTCTTGGTGACCGCCATGCCCATGCGCCACATCCCGGCTTCGTCTTCCCGCGCGAGCGCGAACAAGACGAAGGTACGGGAGAAAAGTTTGCGGCCCGCATCGTAACAGCGTACAAATTCAGACCGCTCCGTGAGCCTGCCGGGGCGCAAGGCCCTACACCGACAGTTGCTTGCGGCCTTTGGCGCGTCTGCGGCGCAGAATCTCGCGACCGGCGGCGGTGCTCATGCGGGCTCGGAAGCCGTGGCATCTTTGCCGCTTCACGCGGCTCGGCTGGTATGTTCTTTTCATGAAAGTGCTCCTTGGCTGGTATATGAACGGAACCTCATACCCGTTTCAGTCGGGCCGGTCAAGGGGCCGAGAGAGAATCCCCCCGACTCCCCGGAATCATCCCCTCTGCAAAACCTTGCAACATTGCGCCGGAAACGGCATCATTGGACAATGATTTCCGCATATCGAAATTCAGAATTCGCCTCGACCCCGCTGCCCCGCCCCACCGTGGCTCCCGGTTCCACCCTCCGTGACTGGGCGATCGGCTTGGGCTTTCTGGGGTTTCTCATCTATGCGGCTCTGGCCGGGGCGGCTTCTTCCGGCTACAACTGGCAGTGGGAGCGGGTCTGGCCATATTTTATGGAGCATGACGCCTCCGGCCGGCACCTTGGCATCCTTCTGCGTGAAGGGTTGGCGGGAACGCTCCGGATCAGCTTTCTGGCGCTTTGCCTTTCGTTGTCCGCCGGCCTGCTCGCGGCCGTGGCCGTTCTGGCAGGGGGGATCGTGGCCCGGAGCCTGAGTTTCGGCTACGTGCAACTTGTCCGCAACACCCCGCTCATGGTCCAGCTTGTGGCTGTGTACACCCTTGTCCCGCCGGCCTGGGGGCTCTCCGCCTTCAGCACGGCGGTGCTGGTCCTGGGCCTGTTCGAAGGCGCATACATGGCGGAAATATTCCGGGCCGGCATCACCGGCGTGCCCAAGGAACAGTGGGAAGCCGCCCGCAGCCTGGGCCTGCCCGCGCACACCACCTGGCTACGGATCATTCTGCCCCAGGCCCTGCGCCGCAGCCTGCCGCCCCTGGTGAGCCAATGTGTCTCCCTGGTCAAGGACAGCTCCCTGGCCGGGATCATCGCCGTGGCCGAGCTGGCCCAGCAAAGCGGGCTGGTTGTTTCGGAAACGTTTCTCAGCTTTGAGGTCTGGCTGCCCACGGCCGGGATCTACCTGACCCTGGCCCTCGGGCTTTCCGGCCTGGCAGCGCTGCTGCACAAGCGCCTGGACAGGAGCGCGGCCGCTCCCTGCCCTTAACGATGCACTTCACCCTCAACATAAGGAGAACGCCATGCGCACCTTCCTGATTTCTGTTCTGGCCGTCTTGCTGCTCTGGACCGCCGGCCCGGCGGCCGCCGAAAGAGCCGCCCCGCTCCGGGTCGGGGTTTCGACCTTCGTGCCCTGGGCCATGCAGGACAAAGACGGCAAATACATCGGCTTTGAAATCGACGTGGCCACGGCCCTGGCCAAAGATCTGGGGCGCCCGGTCGAGTTCGTGCCCACGAAGTGGAGCGGAATCATCCCGGCCCTGCTGACCGGCCAGTTCGAGATCATCATCTCCGGCATGAGCATTACCCCGGAGCGCTCGGAAAAAGTCCTGTTCTCCACCCCCTACGACTATTCCGGCATGGACATCGTGGCCAACAGGGAACGCGCGGCCGGGTTCACAACCCTGGCGGACTTCAACAAGCCCGAAGTGATTCTGGCCGCCCGCACCGGCGGTTCCGCCAAGGCCGCCATCGAAAAATACCTGCCCAAAGCCCAGGTGCGCTGGTTCGATGAAGAAGCCCAGGCCCTGCAGGAGGCCGTCTCCGGCCGGGCTCACGCTTTTGTGTCCAGCACTCCCCTGCCCGCCCTGGAAGCCGCGCGCAGGCCCACGGTGCTGTTCCGGCCCCTGGCGGAGCCCTTCACCAAAGAGCCCATCGGCATGGCCATGCGTAAAAGCGACACCGAGTTTGCCGCCACGATCAACGCCTGGATCGAAGCCAAGGAACGCGACGGCACCTTGCAAACGTTGCGCAAATACTGGTTCCAGAGCACGGAATGGGAAAGCCGGCTGAAATAATGGTTCAATACGCGCATATGCGCCCCTCGCGGGCGACACGCCTGGGCGTTGATCTCGCCATCCTGTCGATTGCCGTTCTGGCCGTCGGCGCTTTTGTGCTGCACCCACGGAGCATCCCCTCGCTCCCCTGGGATTCGGCCGCCCTGCTGCGGGCCTTTTTCCGCGTGGAGAACGGCGACCTGACGCCCGGCCCCCTGGGCATCGGGCTGGTCAACACCCTGCGCCTGAGCCTCTGGTCCCTCGTGCCCGCCGGGTGCGTCGGACTGGGCCTGGGATTGCTGCGCGCCTCGCCCGTGCGGGCCAGGCGCTTCACCGGGGGGCGGCTGGTGGACTTGTTCCGCAACCTGCCGCCCCTGGTGCTGGTCTTCATCGTCCACTACTTTCTGACCGGAGCCCTGGCCGCCTCCGTGGACTGGAGCGGCCTGAGCGACGTTCCCGGCCTGTCCGCCCTGCTGCCGGAAACGGCCCGGATGCCCGCCTTCGTCTCCGCCGTGGTCACCCTGGGGTTATATGAGGGGGCGTACGTGGCGGAGATCGTCCGGGCGGGCATCGCCGGCGTGCCCAAGGGGCAGTGGGAGGCGGCCGCCTCTCTCGGTTTCCCGCGATCGCAATCCCTGCGTCTGATCATCCTGCCCCAGGCCGTGCGCTTCATGCTTCCGCCCTTGACCGGGCAGACGGCCTCGCTGATCAAAGATTCCGCGATCATGTCGGTCATTTCGGTGCAGGAGTTGACCTTCCAGGCCTCGGAGTACTCCGCGTCAGGTGGGTTGATCGCCGAGATCTGGCTCAGCGTGACCCTCTGCTATCTCTTGCTCTGCCTCGGCGTGTCTTTTGTCGGACGCCGGCTGGAGCGCCGCTTGAACAGAAGCTTCGGCTTATAATTCCCATTCCATAGAAAATTCCATTACAGTCGAAAGTATCCCGGACTCCACCCGCCTTGGAAGGGCGGAGTTCCCCAAGCCCCGACCCGGCGGCGCTCTCCGTTGCCGGCGGCACTGTGAGGACCATATGGACGCACAACTCCACGGTATTCTTCTGGGGGCCTTCGCGGCCGACTCCCTGGCCCTTGGCGCGCATTGGGAATACGACCAAAAACGCATAGCCGAGACCCTCGGCGAAGTGCGCGAGCCGCTCGCGCCCACGCTGAACGCCTATCACCCCGGCAAAGGGGCGGGCGATTTGTCGCATTACGGGGATCAAGCCGTATGGCTGCTGCGCTTCGTGCGGGAGCGCGGCCGCTTCGACGCGGCGGGGTTCGCCGCCCGCTGGCGGGAACAGATGCGAACCTACGCGGGGTATATGGACCACGCCTCCAAAGACACCTTGCGCAACATGGAGCAAGGCATCGAGCCCTCCGGCGCGGAAACCACGGACTTCGCCGGCCCGGCCCGCCTGGTGGCCCTGCTGCCCGCCCACCCCTTGCGCGGGGCCGGCCCGGATCAGATTGAGGCCTTCCTGGCGGACGCCGTCGATCAAACCCGGATCACCCATAACACCCCGCTTCTGGCTGAGGTGGCCGCCTTTTTGGGGCGCTCCCTGCACGCCCTATGCAACGGGGCGGGCATGGGCGAAGCCTTCGCGGCGGCGGCCGGAGAGGATTACACGCATCTGCCCGCGCAAAAATGGCTGACCGCGGCCGAATCCCGCCTCGACCACGGGGCCGAGCAAACGCTCCTCGCTATGGGCCAGGCCTGCGGTGTGCCCGGCGCCATGCTCGGCACCCTGTTCCTTGCGGAAAAATACGAGACGGACCCGGTGGAAGGATTAGTGCGCAACGTCATGGCCGGCGGCGATTCCTGCGCGCGCGGTTTCATGCTCGGCGCCCTGTTCGGCGCGCGCAACAGCGGCGAGTGGATTCCCGCCTCCTGGCGCAAGATTCTCTCCGTGACCGGGGAGATTGAGAAGATCTAGGCTCACGCCGCCCCTCACGAAACGGCGAGCGCTCAAAGCGGCAGGTACCGCCTTGAGCGCTCCGTCGATTTGAGGCGGACGGAAGCCCCGCCCGCCCGAAGCCGGATTCTCGCCCTTTGCGCCTTGGAGTCAGCGCGGCGGGAGTTCCGCCAGGATGGTCGCGCCGTCCGTAACCCGGGCGAATATTCCGTTCAGCGCCCCCATGTAGGCGGTGTGCGCGTCCCGCGCGGATACCGTCCGATCGTCAAAGGACAAGGCGCGGCCGGCGCAGGCGTCGTGCGCCAGGGCGCAGGAGAAGCCGAGATCGCAGGCCGCCCTGGTGGTCGTGTCCACGCACATATGCGTCATCATGCCGACGATGACGAGTTTCGTAACGCTCCGGTCGCGCAGCAGTTGCAGCAGCGGCGTTTCACGGAAGGAGTTCGGATGATGCTTGACGACAACCGTCTCGCCGGGCAACGGCTCCACGCTCCGGTGGATGCGGGCGCCGTCGGTGTGGGGAAGAAAAAAACCGGACCCGGGCCTGGTCGAGATATGCTGAATATGAAACACGGGCAGAGCCCTTTCCCTGAAGGCCGCGAGCAGCCCTCCGGCCACCCGGCCGGCCTCCTCGCTCCCCTCCAGCTCCATGTTGCCGCCGGGGAAATAGTCGTTCTGGATATCAATCACGAGCAACGCCCGCATGGCACACCTCACCGTTGTTAATGTATTCACTGTTCCCGCATCTCCGGTCGGGCCGGAATGCGCTGCGCCGATTATTGGACAGCAGAAGGGGCCGACAACGGACCACCCGTTATCAGCCCCGAGGCTGCTTGCAAAAGGAAGGAAGGTACTTTGCCTATTGCATCAGTCGTGCCAAAACCGATCGGAATCTGTAAAATTAAAAATGTTATTAAAAAACAGTATGTTAATGATGTTACCTTTTTCTTTTCGCTCTCAGGAGTGTAAAACATTTTTTACCCTGCCCGGATATCGGCCCGAGTAAGAAACGATTGTTTCAGAACGGCGAAGAAAACAGTCGTTTTTTCTGATAATTCAGCATGATAATCAAACATTTCATAAAGAACCCGGAGCGCTGGAGCACACCTGTCTCTGGGCGATAACAAAAAAATTGTACTTGAGGGCTGAAACAGACCGCCCCGACGGCTCGGCCGCAGCCCCCGGGACTGGGGTCTCCTCACTGAGTCCGCTTGCCGCGCTTATGAATTCAGCGAGTCAGGCCCGCCGGCGCAGGGCGCGGGAGCGGTCAAAAAATTTTGCGGGATGCCCCAAAGACGCTCTGGCCATAGCTGATGCAACCGTCGCCCGGGGGGAGTTCCCGATGCGCCAAGGGGGCAAGGCCGCGTTCCCGCAACAGAGCCGACAGGGAAGTCGCCAGCAGGGCATTGTTCAGGCAGCCGCCGGAAAGCCCGACGGCGGTCACGGTATGAAGGCGGGCCAACTCGGCGGCCGCGTCCGCGAGCATCCGGGCCAGGCCGAGGTGAAAACGCCTGGCGATGCGGCCGGCCTCCACGCCCAGGCTCAGTTCCCCGGCGGCGGCGCAAAACAGCTCATGGCTCGGCAACGTGAGCAGGCCCGTTTCGGAGTCGGCCCGCGGCGCGGACACGTGATACGGCTCGACCTCAGCCTCGGCGGCTCCCGCAATGGTCTCCAGGCGGATTGCCGCCTGCCCCTCATAAGTGGTGACCGGGCAGATGCCGAGCATGGCCGCCACGGCGTCAAACAGCCGGCCGCAGCCGGAACTCGGCGGGCAATTCAGGCCGCGCTCGAGCATGACCGGGAGAAGCCGCGCGGCCTCCTCCCGTCCCGCCGGTACTTGAAAAGGCGTTTCGGGTAAAAGGTTGTACCTGCGCAGCAGGGCATAGGCGATACGCCAGGGCTCGCGCACGGCCGCCTCGCCGCCGGGCAGGGGCAGGGGGTCCAGGCGGGCCAGGCGCTTATAGCGGCCTTCCGCCGGGTGGACGAAAAAGATTTCTCCCCCCTGGAGCGTGCCGTCCTCGCCCAGGCCGGTGCCGTCCAGGGTCAAGGCCAGGGCCGGGCCGGCATGGCCGTTTTCCCCCAGCACGGCGAAGGCATGGGCCGCGTGGTGCGGCAGGGTCAGGCAGGGGATGCCGGCTTCCGCCGCCCAGGCCTCGGCCAACTCGCTTGAGCGGTAGTTGGGATGCAAATCCCGAACGATGAGCTCCGGCCGTACCTGGAGCAGGCTTTCCAGGTGCCGGAGAATTTCTGCGGCGAAGGCGGCGGTTTCCGCGTTTTCCAGGTCGCCGATATGCTGGGAAACAAAGGCGTCCGCCCTCTTGGTCAGGCACAGGGTATGCTTGAGCTCCGCGCCCGCGCCGAGCACGCATCCTGCGGCGGCGAACGGCAGGGGCACCGGCGCGGGCACGTACCCCCGCGCCCGGCGCAAAAAAATCCGCCCGCCGGGCAGGGGCCGGATCACGGAGTCGTCCACCCGGATCAAGATGTCCCGGTTATGGAACAGAAAGGCCTCGGCGATGTCGGCCGGCCGGCCGACGGCCTCGCGGTTGCCCAGGCAGATGGGCTCGCCCCCCCGGTTGCCGGAAGTCATGACCAGGGCGGCCGGCCCGGCGCACAGGGGCGCATACAGGCGGAGCAGGACTTCGTGCAGCGGAGTGTACGGCAGCATCAGTCCGAGAAGGTCCGTATCCGGGGCCAGGCTCTCCGGCAGGCCGGAGTCCTTTTTACGGCACAGCACAATGGGATGGGCAAGGGAACACAGCAATTCTTCTTCCGCCCCCCCGACCTCGGCCAGGGCACGGGCCGTTTCCAGGTTCGGGACCATCACGGCCAGGGGCTTGTGCGGCCGGTTCTTGCGCAGACGCAGGCGCTCGACGGCCTCGGCGTTCCAGGCGTCGCAGGCCAGGTGAAAGCCGCCCAGGCCCTTCACGGCGGCGAGCCCGCCCGAGCGGAAGAACTCGGCCAGGGCGCGCAGCCCGGCTTCTCCACCCAGAGACGCCGGGTCATCGCGTCCGGTGCGGGCCGGGTCGCTTTCCCGCGTGAACCAGACCGAAGGGCCGCAGGCCGGGCAGGCGTTCGGCTGGGCGTGGAAGCGGCGATCCCCGGGGTTCTCGTACTCCTCCCGGCAGGCTTCGCACAGGGGGAAGCAGGCCATGCTGGTGGAGGCGCGATCATATGGGATGGACCGGGTGATCGTGTAACGCGGCCCGCAGTTGGTGCAGTTGGTGAAGGGATACCCTTCGCGCCGGCCCGCGCGCATGTCTTCACGGCAGTCGGCGCACAGGGCCGTGTCCGGGCCGATCAGCACGGCGTGGCCCGCTCCGGCCGCGCTGGGCGCGATGATGAAAGCGGCTTCGCCGGGCACGACGGGCAGTGGTTCGCTGCGCAGATCCGTCAGAACGGCCAGGGGCGGCAGGCGGGTTTCCAGGGCGCGGGCGAAGGCTTTCATCCCGCCGGCGCCGCCCTGGACTTCAACGCGCACGCCTTCCGGGGCGTTGCGCACCGTGCCGGTGAGGCCGAACTCCCCGGCCAGGGAAAAGACAAAGGGGCGAAACCCCACCCCCTGCACCCGGCCCTGAACGATAAAGAGCCGGCGCGCCGTTGTCGTGTCCGTATTCATGGGGCCAATGTAGCGCAGCCCGCGACGGTTGGGTAGTGGTCGAGTAACCCGTTCGGAGGAAGATCCGGTTGCAAAGCTTTCTGGAAGCGGGTAATCATGGCGGCTATGGTGAATCTCCCTCAACAGTACCTCGGCCTGTGCGCCATCGCCAGGGATGAAGACACCATTCTGCGCGAGTGGGTGGCCTGGCACCTGCTGATCGGGTTCGAGAAAATCATTATTTACGACAACGGGAGCAAGACTCCCGTGTGCGAGGTTCTGGAAGACTTCCTCGATACCGGGCTGGTGGAGACTTACACCATCAACGGCGAGCAACGCCAACTCACCGCCTACGCCCACTGCCTGCGGGAACGGGGCCGGGAATTCCGGCACCTGGCCTTTTTCGACCTCGACGAATTTCTTTTGCTGCGGGAAGAATCCGACGCCCGCCTGCTTGTTTCCGACTTCGCGGAGTACGGCGCCCTCAGCCTGAACGTGGCCCAGTTTTCCTCCGACGGGCACCTCGGCAGACCCAAAGAACCGGTAACCTCGGCCTTTTGCGAGCGCTTGGAGATCTCGACCGTCACCAAGTGGATTCTGCGTCCGGACGTGACCGACCTGCCCTGGAGCCCGCACCACTTTACCTTCACAGCCCCGGCCCTGGCCGTCAACACGCGCGGCGAGCCCGCCGTGGGCGGGTTCGTGCCCCCGGCCGTGGAGCGGGCCCAACTGAACCACTACCCGTGGCGTTCCCAGCGGGACTACGAAGAGCGCCTGCTTCGGGGCGACGCCGTGTTCGCCGAAAACCCCCGCCGGCTGGAGAGTTTTTACAATCAGGCCGAACTGCGTGGCGTTCGGGATGAGCACACGCGCCGGCACTTTGATCGCTTGCGGGCCAAGATGGCCGACCCGGCCGCGCCGCCCTATGCCCCCGTGCGCTATGCGGATGTCGCCCCGCTGCCCCCGGCGCGTCTGCTCAAGCTCATGCGGGCCTGTCTCGACAAAGGCGAGGCGGAAACAGCTTTGGTTCTTTATTCTCTGCGCCAGGACGATTTGCGGCAAGAGCCGGAAGCGGTGGCCACAGCCCTGGAGGCTGCGGCCGCCGCCCGCAACCCGTTCAAAACCCCGGTTTTGGCCCGCCGCCTTCTGGAACTCGCTCCGACCTTGCATTCCTACCGACGATGCGCCACCGCCCTCGCCGCGCTGGGAAAGGCCGAGGAGGCCGAACGCTTGAAGGAATACGTCGCCAAGGCGGATCGCTTTCTGCCCGCCGATTTTGCAGGGCGGTAAAAACGGCGCTCGCGGCCGGATGCCGCCAAGCTTCGTCGGCCCGGGTGTTCTCTCACCCCGGCACGGCACAAGAGAGCCGCGAAAATTTCTCTTCGGCGCCGACCGGGGCGGCGTCTGTTCCGCACCGGCATGTACGCCATTCTCTCCCAAGGTTTTTACGGATAATCCGCCCCTTCTTCGAGCAACCGGGAGCGCAGCCCCCCGGCGGCCGGAGGCCTTTCCCGCGCCCACACCCTCTGAATTCCCCTTGCCGGCGCCCCCGGCCAAGTATATAAGACCGCCTTGGGCACGGCGTGCCTACCCCGCGTCAGCACAGGACGCACGCCCTCTCGGGCACAGCGCACGGCCCGGCCGTGCTTTTTTATTCCACGCGCGCGCAACAGCCGGCGCGCGCGGGGCCGTACGGCGCACAGCGCCGGCCCTTACCCACGGCGGAAAGGTCCTTCATATGTCGAAAAGAACGGATTTGAAGCGGATTATGGTCATCGGCTCCGGCCCCATCGTCATCGGGCAGGCCTGCGAGTTCGATTACTCCGGAACCCAGGCCGTCAAGGCCCTCAAAGAGGAAGGCTACGAGGTCATCCTGGTCAACTCCAACCCGGCCACGATCATGACCGACCCGGAGCTTGCCGATCGCACCTATATCGAGCCTATTGAGCCGGAAACCGTGGCCGCCGTTATCCGACGAGAACGACCCGACGCCCTTCTGCCCACTTTAGGCGGCCAGACCGCCCTGAACACGGCCCTGACCCTGGAGGAAAACGGGGTGCTGGCCGAGTGCGGGGTGGAAATGCTCGGCGCGGACGCCAAGGCCATCGCCAAGGCCGAAAGCCGCGAGCTGTTCCGTGAAGCAATGGGCAACATCGGCCTGAAGATGCCCGCCTCGATCATCGCCCGGAACATGGACGACATCCGGGCCGCGGCCGCGGAAATCTCGTTCCCGATCATCCTGCGCCCGGCCTTCACCCTGGGCGGGGCCGGCGGCGGCGTGGCCTACAATATGGAAGACCTTGAAACCATCGGCGCGGCCGGGCTTGCGGCCAGCATGAAGCACGAGGTCCTGGTCGAGCAGAGCGTTCTCGGCTGGAAGGAAATCGAAATCGAGATCGTCCGCGACAACAAAGACCATTGCATCATCATCTGCTCCATCGAAAACTTCGACCCGATGGGCGTGCATACCGGCGACTCGATCACCGTGGCCCCGGCCATGACCCTGTCGCAACCGGAGCTTGAGCGTATTTTTGAAGCCTCCAAGGCGATCATCCGCGAAATCGGGATGAAGGCCGGCGGGGCCAACATCCAGTACGCCGTGCATCCCGAGACCGGCGAACTGGTGGTCATTGAGATGAACCCCCGGGTGTCGCGCTCCTCGGCCCTGGCCTCCAAGGCCACGGGCTTCCCCATCGCCCGCGTGGCCGCCAAGCTGGCCGTGGGCTGGAATCTGGACGAAATCGCGGACGGCGACACGGGCAAAACCCTGGCCGACTACACCCCGGACATCGACTACGTGGTGCTGAAGGCGCCGCGTTTCGCCTTCGAGAAGTTCCCCGGCGCCAAGGACGAGCTGACCACCTCCATGAAGAGCGTGGGCGAGGCCCTGAGCATGGGCGCGACCTTCCGTGAGGCCCTGCAGAAAAGCCTGCGCTCCCTGGAACTGGGCGTATCCGGCCTGGGCTCCGGTTTTCTGAAAAAGCCGCGCGATCGCAAAGAGCTTATCCCGCTTCTGCGCACCCCGAACTCCCGGCGCATTTTCGCCGTGCGCGAGGCCATGCTCGCGGGCATGAGCATCGCCGAGATCTACGAGGCCACGGCCATCGACCCCTGGTTCCTGAACGAGATGAAGTTGCTCGTGGACCTGGAGGCGGAATTGCAGGGCTTTGCCCTGGCCAACTCCATGACCGCCGACAACCCGGATCTGGCCGACCTGCTGCGCCGGGCCAAAGAAGCCGGCTTCTCCGACGCCCAACTGGCCGAAATGTGGAAGCGCCCGGCCTCGGACGTGCGCGAACTGCGCAGGCAGACCGATATCGAGCCTTCGTACGGCCCGGTGCGCACCTACGCCGGGCGGCCGGGAGCCTCGGATTCTTACTATTACTCGACATATGGCGAGAAAACGCCGTTCGCCCCGGCCAAAACGGGCAGAAAGGTCATCATCCTGGGCGGCGGGCCCAACCGTATCGGCCAGGGCATCGAGTTCGACTACTGCTGTTGCCACGCCTCGTTCACCCTGCGCGACATGGGCGTGACCTCGATCATGGTCAACTCGAACCCGGAGACGGTCTCCACGGACTTCGACACCTCCGACCGGCTCTACTTCGAGCCCCTGACCTTTGAAGACGTCATGCGCATCGTCGAGCTCGAGCGCCCCGACGGGGTGATCGTCCAGTTCGGCGGCCAGACGCCCCTGAACCTGGCCGTGCCGCTGATGCGCGCCGGCGTGCCCATTCTCGGCACCTCGCCCGACGCCATCGACCGGGCCGAGGACCGCGAACGCTTCCAGGCCCTGTTGCAAAAGCTGCACCTGCGCCAGCCGGAAAACGGCACGGCCGTCAACCTGGCCGAGGCCAGGGCCGTGGCCGCCCGAATCGGCTACCCGGTGGTGGCGCGGCCTTCCTACGTGCTGGGCGGCCGGGCCATGCTGGTAGTCTACGACGAGGAGCAGCTTGTCGATTACTTCGCGGAGGTCGTGGGCGACGAGCGCCCCGAGCACCCGATCCTGATCGACAAGTTCCTGGAGCACGCCGTGGAAGTGGACGTGGACGCCCTTTCGGACGGCACGGACACCTACGTGGCAGGGATCATGGAGCATATCGAGGAAGCCGGCATCCACTCCGGCGACTCCTCCTGCGCCCTGCCCCCGCACTCCCTGGCCCCGGCGATCATCGAGGAAATCGAGCGCCAGACCGTGGCCCTGGCCAGGGAACTCAAGGTCATCGGCCTGATGAACGTCCAGTTCGCGGTCAAGGACGGCCTTGTCTATATTCTGGAAGTGAACCCCCGGGCCTCGCGGACTTCGCCCTTTGTCTCCAAGGCCACGGGCGTGCCCCTGCCCGCCCTGGCCACGCGCCTGATGCTGGGCGAAAAACTCAAAGACCTCAAGCCCGAGTCCGGGCGCAAGGGCGGCTACGTTTCGGTCAAGGCCGCGGTCTTCCCCTTCAACCGTTTCCCGGGCGTGGACATCCTCCTGGGACCGGAAATGCGCTCCACGGGCGAGGTCATGGGCATCGCCCCGACCTTCGCCGAAGCCTTCCTCAAGGGCCAGTTGGCCGGCGGCCAGCGCCTGCCGTCCTCGGGCAAGGTCTTCATCTCCGTGAACGACCGCGACAAGCCCCTGGTGGCGGAAACGGCTCGACTCTTCCACGAGAAGGGCTTCGAGATTCTGGCCACTTCCGGCACGGCCAAGCTGCTGCAGGACGCGGGCGTGCCTACCGAGAAGGTGCTCAAGGTTTATGAAGGCCGGCCCAACATCGTGGACCTGATCAAAAACGGGGATGTGGCCCTGGTGGTCAACACGGCCTCGGGCAAGCTCACGGTTCGGGATTCCCGCTCCATCCGCCAGACCACGCTTTTGTACGGCACCCCGTACAGCACCACCCTGGACGGCGCCAAAGCCATGGCCCTGGCCATCTCGGCCAAGGTCTCGGGCGAGCCGTGCGTCAAAAGTTTGCAAGAGTATTACCAAGGATAACCAACAACGCCCCGGACGGGCGGCGGGAACGGCTCCCGCCGCCCGTTCGCGCCAAGGGCGTATGGATGCAACGCCTTTTCAACAGGAATTCGGTATGCGCGAACATTGTGGACTCTTCGGCATTCAGCGGCACCAGGACGCGGCCCGTCTCGCCTACTTCGGCCTCTATGCCCAACAGCACCGGGGGCAGGAAAGCGCGGGCATCGCCGTCTGGGATGGAGCGAAAATTCGGGAGGTCCGGGCTCTCGGCCTGGTTCACGACATCTTCACCGAGCAGCATCTGTCGAAGGATCTTGCCGGGTCCGCGGCCGTCGGGCATGTGCGCTACGCCTCGGGCGGGCCGGCCTCCCAGCGCGACGCGGAGCCTTTCCTGGTCCGCCGGGGCGGCCTGGATCTGGCCATCACCCACAACGGCGCGTTGATCAACGGTAAAAGCCTGCGTGCCGAGCTGGAAAACGACGGGGCCATCTTCCACACCCGGACGGACAGCGAGATCGTCGCCCATCTGATCGTGCGCAACCTGAACGGCCGCAGCCTGGAAGAGGCTATTCTCGCGGCCTGCGCCCGCCTCCGGGGGGCGTATTCCCTGGTGATCCTGGCCAACGACAAACTGATCGGCCTGCGCGACCCGCACGGCATCCGGCCCTTATCCATCGGCCGTCTGGGCGAATCACCCGTGCTGGCCTCCGAGACCTGCGCCTTCGATCTGCTGGAGGCCGACTACATCCGCACCGTGAAGCCCGGCGAAATGGTCGTATTCGGCACGGATTCCTCCATGAAGACGTTTACCCTCCCGTACGAGGGCGAGGCCGAGCAACTGCGCTGCATTTTCGAGTTGGTCTACTTCGCCCGGCCCGACTCATACGTGTTCAACCAGAACGTCTATACCGCCCGCAAGCGCATGGGAATGCAACTGGCCAAAGAGGCCCCGCTCGCAGCCGACCTGGTCATGCCTTTCCCGGATTCCGGGGTTTACGCGGCCGTCGGTTTCGCCCTGCAATCGGGCATTCCCTACGAGCACGCCCTGATCCGCAACCACTATGTGGGCCGGACTTTTATCCAGCCCACCCAGGACATGCGCGACTTTTCGGTGCGGGTGAAGCTCAACCCGGTGGCCGAGGCAATCAAGGGCAAGCGGATCGTGATTGTGGACGACTCCATCGTGCGCGGCACGACCATGCGGGTGCGGGTCAAGAAACTGCGCGAACTGGGCGCGGCTGAGGTCCACTGCCGCATCGCCTGCCCGCCGGTGACCAACCCCTGCCACTACGGGGTGGACTTCCCCTCGCGCGGCGAGCTGATTGCGGCCGAGCACGATGTGGAAGACATCCGCCGCTTCCTGGGCCTGGATTCCCTGGCCTACCTTTCCCTGGACGGAATGCTTTCCTCCGTGGAGCGGATGGGCTACTGTAAGGCCTGCTTCGATGGAGAATACGGCTTGGACGTGTCGGAAGTGCAAGGGGCCTGACCCCGGCAGACGGCGCAAACAGGGCATACGCCCGAGAACGGATTATGATGCACGATTGGACGAACCGGGGCCGCGAGGTTCTGGATATTGAGACGGAAGGCCTGTACCGGCTCAGGGAAAATCTTGGCCCGGCATTTTCCGAGGCCGTGGAACTGCTCCTGACCTGCACCGGCCGGGTGGCCGTCACGGGTATCGGCAAGTCCGGCCTGGTGGGGCGCAAAATCGCGGCCACCATGTCTTCCACCGGTACGCCGGCCTATTTTCTGCACCCCGTTGAGGGCGCGCACGGCGATCTGGGCGTGGTGCGTGAAGACGACGTGGTCATCGCCATTTCCTATTCCGGCAAGACCGACGAGCTGAACGCCCTGCTGCCCGCCCTGCGCTCGCTGGGGGCGCGGATTATCGCCATCACCGGCAATACCTCGTCCGCCCTTGCCCAACTCGCCGACGTCACCCTGGACGCCTCGGTGCCGCGCGAGGCCTGCGCCCTGAACCTGGCCCCCACGGCCAGCACCACCGCCACCCTGGCCCTGGGCGACGCCCTGGCCGTGTGCGTCATGGAAGGCAAAGAGTTCACCCCTTCGGACTTCAAACGCTACCACCCCGGCGGCGCCTTGGGGCAACGCCTGAGCCTGAGGGTCTCGGACCTGATGCATCGCAAGCACCTGCCCGCCGTGCCGGAAGACGTCCCCCTGAGCCAGGCCCTGGAAGGCCTGGAGGCCGGGCGCCTGGGCGCGGTCTGCCTGCTGGATCCGGCCGGGCGGCTTATGGGCATTCTCACCGACGGCGACGTGCGCCGGGTCATGGTGCGCGGTCTCACGGATCTGAAAACTCCGGTGAACTCGGTCATGAGCAGGAATCCCCTGCACGCCCGGCCCGACCAGAGCGCGGCCGAGCTTATCGATATGATGGAGGAAAAGGCCGTCACCGTGCTGCCCGTCCTGGCGGAGGACAACACCCTGGTCGGCATGGTGCATATGCACGATCTTCTCGGCAAGGGCCGGATAAAATTCTCGGAATAGCGATGCAGGTGAAGAAAATCAGCGAGAGCAGGGTCACGGTCACCCGCCGGCCTTTGCCCATGGAATCCAATTGGGCCGGTAACCTTTACGGCGGCAACCTGATGCGCCATATGGACGAGGTCGGGGCCATCTGCGCCCTGCGCCACGCGCGCGGCCCTTTGGTCACGGCCGCGGTGGAGCGCATGGAGTTCGCCGCGCCTGTGCACGCCGGGGACATTTTGATTTGTCACGCCCAGGTCAACCTGGTGGCCACCACCTCGATGGAGGTGGGCATCCGCATTGAGGCCGAGGACTGGCGCAGCGGCGATGTCCGCCACGCCGGCACCTGCTACCTGACCTTCGTGGGCGTGGACGACAACGGCAAACCCAGGCCCCTGCCCCAGGTGGAGCCGGAAACCGACGAAGACCGCAGGCGCATGGCCGACGCGGCCCGGCGCATGGCCCTTTCCCGCCTGGCCCGCCGCCAGTCGGGCGGCCGCTCGCTCTACCTGCGCCTGCGCCTCCTGGCGCAACAGTTCGCCGTCTGCCGGCTGCCCGGCGACGCCGCCCTGCCGGCTCTCCCGGCCGATGCCCTGCGCAACCTGACCAGAGCCGACGACGGCATCACCCTGGTGGTAACCCAGGAGGCGGCCCCCCTCGTGACCGTGCTGCCCAGCGCCGAGGTGCGGGAAAATTACTTCTGCTTCCATGTGGCCGGCTCCACGGGCATGAGCATGGTCGGGCGCTTCGCTTCTTTGACCACCATCCTGGCGGCGGCCGGCGTGCCTATCTTCGCTGTGTCCACCTTCGGCACCGACTACTTCCTGGTGGAACCGGGGCTCGTGGAAAAAACCGTGTCCGTGCTGGAAGCCGCCGGGCATTCGGTCAAGCGCGCCGCCGGGAAATAACCCCGCATCGAACTCCCCGGCTGCCGCTCAGGCCCGGCAAGGAATCCTCATGGAATTTGTTTTCGGCATATTTTTCGTCCTGCTTTTTCTCGCCGGCGCCGTTCTGGCCGTTTTCGGCATTTACTTCCTGGTCCAGAAGGGCCGGGGAAAAAATCCCCTGGAAGGCGGCGAAGTCTCCGCCGTCTCCCGTCTGGTCAACGGCGTGTTCTTCCGCTCCACTGTGGTCGCGGGTATCACGCTGCTTCTGCTCATTCCCCTGGCTTTCGTGTCGGAAATCGTGGATGAGCGCTCGGACTTCCACTCCGAAGCCATGCGTAAAATCGCCCACCTCTGGGGCAAACCCCAGACCATCGCCGGGCCGGTCCTGGCCGTGCCGTATGAAGTGTGGCGCGAAACCAGGGAGACCGTGACCACGGACGACGGCAAGACCATCTCCGTGCCCCGGCGCTACCGCACGACCCTGACCAAAATTTTCCTGCCCAAAGAGGTGCATTTCCTTTCCGTGCTGCACCCCCAGGCCCTGCACCAGGGTATTTACGAGTACGTGGTCTACACCAGCCCCCTCGCCGTGCGCGGCGAGTTCGCCCTGATTCCGGACAAAGATTTTGACGACAATCTCGCGGCCGTGAACTGGGACAAAGCCTGGATCGCCGTGGGCGTCAGCGACGTCAAGGCGCTTTCAACCGAAAAACGCATGACCTGGAACAACGCGGACCTGGAAACCTTCTCGCCCGGCACCGATCTGGGCGGACTGCTGGGGCCGGGCTTCCACATCAAGGCCCCGGTGCGCCCCGATCTTCCGACGCAAAGTTTCCTGCTGACCATTTCATTGCAGGGCAGCGGCGGCATTTCTTTCACCCCGGTGGGGGAAACCACGACCATCTCCGTGTTCGGCAAGTGGAGCGCCCCGAGTTTTTCCGGCGACCTCAGCCCCCAGACCCGGCTGATCGCCGAAAGCGGCTTTACCGCCACCTGGAGCATTCCCAACCTGAGCCGGACCTACCCGCAGGTCGGGGATCTCGGCTCCGGGGCCTTTCAGGGGAACGACGAACGCCCCGGCGGCATTCTCTCCTTCGAGTCCGGGGTGAACCTCTACGAGCGGGTGTCGCTGTACAGCATGACCGACAGGGCCGTAAAATACGGCATCCTGTTCATCGGCCTGACTTTTGTGGCCCTGCTCTGCTTCGAGCTTTCGGCCGGAGCCCGGCTGCATTTCATGCAATACGGGCTGGTGGGCGTTTCCATGAGCCTGTTCTACCTGGTGTTGCTCTCCCTGGCGGAACACAGCAGCTTTCTGCTTGCTTTCACGGCCGCCGGGCTTATTTCCGTCCTTATGAACGGGCTGTACATTATGGCCGCCATGCGCAGCATTCCGCGCGGCCTGACGGTCATGGGCCTGCTGGCCGGGCTCTATGCCGTGCTGTACGCCCTGCTGCAAATGGAAGACTACGCCCTGCTCATGGGCACCGCCCTGGTGCTGATCGTGCTCGGCGTGCTCATGTACCTGACCAGACACCTGCCGGTCGCCGGCAAACCCGACGCTCCCCGGAAGGCTTCATGAACCAGAACTCCCTGCCCAAAGTGGCCCTTCTGGGCCGGCCCAACGTGGGCAAATCCACCCTGTTCAATCGGTTGATCCGCAGCAACAGGGCCATTACCCACGATCGCCCCGGCGTGACCCGCGACCGCATGGAAGGCCGCGTCATCCGGGGGGATGAGGCCTTCATCCTTATCGACACCGGCGGCGTGACCCTTGACGGCAAAAACACCCCGGCCGAGGGGCCGGAAGAGTCGCGCGGTTTCGAGGCCTTCATTCTCGAGCAGGCCGAGCGCGCCGTGGACGAGGCGGCCCTGCTCCTCCTGGTCGTGGACGGCAAGGACGGGCTGACCCCCTTCGACTCCCGTCTGGCCGAGTTTCTGCGCAAGCGCGACAAGCCCGTGCTCCTGGTCGTCAACAAAGTCGACGGTCTGGAAAAGGAAGCCCTGCTTACGGCGGAGTTCCACGCCCTCGGCCTGGAACTGCTGGCCTGCTCGGCCGCCCACGGCCGGGGGGTGCGCGAACTGGAGGGCGAGATCCTCGACCGCCTTTTCTACAAAGAAGAGGCGGAGGAAGAAGCCGCCGTACCCGAGATTCTGCTGGAGGGCGCGGGCAAGCGCCTGAAAAAACGCCTCACCGCCATGTACCGGGCCGGAAATGCGTCCGCTGCTCCCGAGGAACCCGGAACGGCTGAAGCGCCTGCGCCGGAGGCCGAAAGCGCGCCGTCCCCGGATATCGACGAGGCCGCCGTGGACTGGGAGGTCATGGAGGCCGAAGGCTGCTGCGAAGATCCGCCCTACGGGCCGGAAGCGGAGGAGCCCGGCGCGCCGGAACACGCCGATGTCGTGCCGGAGCCGGATGATTCCCCCCTGCGCCTGGCCCTGCTCGGCCGGCCCAACGCGGGCAAGTCTTCCCTGGTCAACGCCCTGGTCGGGGACAAGCGGATGATGGTCAGCGACATCGCCGGCACCACCCGCGACAGCGTGGATGTGGACGCTGAAATCTCCGGCCGCATCGTGACCTTTGTGGACACGGCCGGGGTCCGCCGGCGCTCGAAAATCACCGACACGGTGGAGCGATACAGCGTCAACTCCTCGATCAAGAGCACCACCAAGGCCGACGTGACCCTGCTTGTGCTTGACGGCGAAGAAGGCCTGACCACCCAGGACAAACGCCTGATCGAGCTGCTGGATGAGCGCAAGACCTCGTTCATGGTCCTGGTCAACAAGTGCGATCTTATCGATCCCAAGCGCCGCAAAGAGGCGGAAAAGGCGTATCGCCAAGCCCTGGCCTTTTGCCCGCACGTGCCCCTGATCATGGTCTCGGCCCTGAAGGGCCGCAACCTGCGCGACATCGTGCCCACGGCCGCCGAAGTGCGCCGCGAGTGCGGGGTGCGCATCGGCACCGGCAGGCTGAACCGGGCTTTGGAGAGCATCCTGGCCAAACACCAGCCCCCCCTGGTCAAGGGCGCCCGGCCCAAATTCTTTTACCTGACCCAGGCCGAGAGCCTGCCGCCAACCTTCGTGTTCTTCGTTTCCGACGCCGATCGCGTGTCCCGCAGCTACGGCCGCTTTATGGAACGCTCCCTGCGCAGGCTGTTCGGCATCAGCCACGCGCCCATGCGGGTGCACTTCCGCTCCAGCCATAAGAAAGGGCGCGACTGATGCCTTCGGTGAATCCCAAGCAGGCGGTGATCCGCAAAGAAAACGGCGAGCGGGAACGGGCCGACGAGTTGGCCCTGGCCGTCACCCAGGCCTCCCCCGCCGAACAACAACGCCTGCTGCGGATTCTCCATCTGGTGCCCTTTTACGTGATCCTTCTCGGCAAAGACCACCGCATCCGTTTTCACAACAGGGCCTTCGAGCAGTACTTCGGCGAGCCCGGCGACGCCCCGTGCCACAAGATCCTGCGCGGCCTGGACGAGCCCTGCCGCTTCTGCCCGCCCCTGGACGTTCCGGAGAGCGGCTCATCCTGCGTTATGGAGTGGGTTTCGCCCGCCTCCAGCCACGCATTCCGGGTGTATTCCTATCCCTTCCGCGATGAGAGCGGCGAAGATCTGGTCATGAAGGTGGGCTTCAACATCACCTCCAACGTGCGGGTCCAGCAGGCCCTGGACTTAAGCGAACAGAGCTATCGGGCGATTACCGACAACCTCTCGATCGGCATTGCCGCCCTGGGGTCCGACCTCAGCGTCAAAACCGGCAACCGTCGGCTGAACGAGTGGTTCGGGCCGGGTTTTGAGCAAAGCGGGCCGGTCTGCGGCCTGCTCCGCTGCCCAGACCGCCCGGGCAAGCCCGAAGGCGGTTTTTGCCCGAACTGTCCCTTTCGCCAGGCCGTGGCCGAGGGCAAGCCGCAGGAACGCGAGTTTTCCGTTTCCTTCCAAGGGGGGGAAGAACGCACGCTCCGGTTGATCGCCTGCCCGGTCACCCCGCACCGGGGCAGGGCCCGGGCTCTGATCATGATGTTGGAAGACATCACCGACCGCCTGCGCATGAGCCGGCAGCTCCAGCGTGCCCGCAAGCTGGAGGCCATGGGCACCTTGGCCGGGGGGATCGCCCATGAGATCAACCAGCCGCTTTCCGCCCTGCACCTGTATGCCGGGGGTTTGCAGATGCTTCTGGAAAAACAGGGTGAAGTGCCGGCCGAGACCACTCAGGAGCGCCTGAACCTGATCATCAATGAGGCTGAGAAAATCCGCAGCATTATCACGCATATGCGTGGCCTGGTCATGCGCGAGGGCGGGCCGGAGCTTGAGGCCGTCGATCTGGCGGAAACCCTGCGCGGAGCCGTGCGGCTGATGGAAAGCCAGTTCGCCGCCCGCAGCGTGAACGTGCGCATGGAATTGCCCGCCGAACTGCCCAAGGTCGCGGCCGGGAGGGTGCAGCTGGAACAAGTCTGCGTCAACCTGCTTTCCAACGCCGTGCACGCCCTGGACTCCCTGCCCGCCGAAAAACGCGGCAAGCGGCTGGTGCGCCTGCGGGCCGGCAAGGAAAAGGACAACTCTTCGGTCTGGCTGGAAGTGGCCGACACCGGCCCCGGCCTGCCCGAAGCCGGCGAACGTATCTTTGATCCCTTCTTCACCACCAAAGATCCGCACAAGGGCATGGGCCTGGGACTCTCCATCGTCAACGGGATGGTCCGCCAATGGGGCGGTGAAGTCCGAGCCAGGGCCAGGCACCCGGAACTGGGCGGAGCCGCCTTTTATGTTTTTCTGCCCATTGCGGGCGATGCCGAACGGCAAGCTTCTGAAGAAGATCAGTAAGAAATTTCCACCTCACATACGACGAAGGGAGCCCTGAATGCCGGGGCTCCCTTCGTCGTTAATCCGTACGCGGTTTTCTACTTCAGCATATCCAGGCGTTCCTTGGCTCCGGGGAAGCCGAGATCCGCCGCTTTCTGCACCCACGTGCGGGCTTGCTTCATATCCTTCTTCACCCCTATGCCTTCCGCATAGGCCTGCCCCATCGCCATCATCGCCTGGGGGTGCCCCTTGTCCGCGGCGGCGCGAAACTGCTTGAGGGCGCCGGCTTCGTCCTTGCCGCCGCCTTGGCCCTTCTGCATCAGAAGGCCCAGGCCGAACTGGGCGTCCGGCTGGCCGGACTTGGCGGCTTTGGACCACAGATCGCGGGCCTTCTTGAAATCGGGCTGCCCCAACGCGCCGGAGTAGTAAAGATAGCCGAGGCTGAACTGCGCGGGTTCCATACCGGCATCGGCGGCGACTTTGAAATACTTTTCCGCGGCTTTAAAGTCCTGGCCCCCGCCGCCGCCGTCGGGCCGGGCCACAACAAGGCCCATCAGGAAGTTGGCCACAGGATCTTTTTTATCGGCCAAAGGTTTGGCCAGCGATT
Organism: Desulfovibrio sp.; assembly: GCA_031548905.1. Classification (GTDB taxonomy): domain Bacteria; phylum Desulfobacterota; class Desulfovibrionia; order Desulfovibrionales; family Desulfovibrionaceae; genus Frigididesulfovibrio. Next base: position 36,346 of record JAVBQP010000019.1, read on the forward strand.
TCACTTTGTTGAAGTCTTTCGCCTTGTATGCCTCCGCCGCCTGCTGCAAGGTGGCCCGGTCGGCGTCGTTCGGCGCCGGAGGCTGAGCGGCAAAGGCCGAAGCCGCGCTCACAAGCAAGGCAAGCACAAGGCAGAGGATCAGAGATTTTCCCGTAGTACGCATTGGAAGGCTCCTTCCGAAGAGTTTCACGTCCGCCCGGCACCTGCCGGGTTCCGACGGCCCTCTGTTCTTACAGCCGAGTTGTTTTTTTCGCAACAGTTTTCACCCTGGCGCAAGCGGTTTTTCCGCGTTCCCGCCAATTTCCCGGCCGAGTGGCGATGCCCTGCGGGCAACTGTCTTTTGAGACCCCGGCCGGGGCCCGGCCAAAGGGTAAAACCGGCTTGCCGGCACACCGAGGCAAGCCCTTGCCTGCCGTGGGCAATACATGTACTGTCCGTGTCGTAAGCCTTATGGAGCGGCGCCCACGCCGCGCTCCCCCGTCCGGCAGGTTCGTTCCGATGATCGAGTTTCCGCATATTTCCGAATCCGTTCTGTCCATAGACATCGACAGCCACAACATGTCGGCCCTGTGGTATGTGCCCGGCCTTCCTCCGGGCGAGCAGGCGTTCTTTTCCCTGCCTTCGCCGGAAGCATCCCTGGTCCGGCGGATACGCGCCGCCCGCGAGGCCCGGCAGGACGTGTACCTGCACGGCACGGCCCTGGGCCCTTCATTCGCGGCCGAAATATTCAGCCACGCCCTTGCCGGGCATTTTGTCGGTATGCATCCGCGCCTTGCCGCCGGGTTGAACCTCCAGCCCGAAGATCTGGAGCGCTTCAAGCTGACCGTCTCCGCCACCTGCCCGCCCGCGTCCCTTTCCATCGGCTGCTCCGACTTCGCCCCCGACCTCTGGTATTCCCTGCGGAACATTCTGGATCTGCCGGAGCCGGCCGCCGTTCTGGTCGCGGTATGTGATTGCGGCCTTCCCCAGGAAAAACTGGTCGAGCAAGCCGCCGGCGAGGTCTATGCCCCCGAGTCGCGATTCCAGACCGAGCGCTGCCGGCAACGGTTCTCCGAGCAGACCTACGGCCCGCGCCTGGAGGACTTTTTCTTTACCGACGCCCCGCCGCATCTGTTGCGGCTTTCAGCGATCCAGCGTAAAACCGGCGGACCGGTGACGGATACCTGCGGCGCGCTCGTAGCCGCGGTGCGGGTGGACCCGGATCTCGGCAGGCGAAGCTGGGAAGAGGGAATTCTCGCCATCAGGGCGACCCATTCCAAACTTTACGCCGCCCTGGTGTTTCGGGATCATTGCTGCGGGATTCTGGAGCGGCGTCTGCCGCTTCGGGACGAGGACGTCGACCTTCCCGCGCTGCTCACGGAACTCGACGACTTCCGTATGGGCCGGTTGACCAGGGAGCACATGTTCCGCAGGGACGGCAGTGTGTGCGCCCTGCCCGAATTGCCGCCGGAGGCCGAAGGCTTCAGACCCGTGTTCGTGATCGGTTCCCGCGCCTCTCTGCTGCGGGGACACGGGCGGGTTTGCGACGACGCGAGGGCCGCCTGCGTCGGAATGCTCCATGCGTATGAGCGGCTGTCGGCCGCCCGCGCGTCGTGCGACGGGTGACCGCGCCGGCGCTTACACATCGAAATCGTTCAGGAACAACCATGGACTTTTTTTCTCCGGCGGAAGCCGCAAGCCGGGACGCCCTGGCCTCCATGCAGGCCGTGCGCCTGAAAAATACCGTCGAGCGGGCGGCCGCATCGCCCTTTTACGGCGCCGCCCTCGCCAAGGCCGGCCTCCAGGCCGGGGATCTGCGCAGCGCCGAGGACATCACCACACTCCCCTTCACCGACAAGGACGATCTGCGCGCCGCCTACCCGTACGGCCTGGTGGCCGTGGACAAGTCCGAACTGGTGCGCCTGCACGCCTCCTCCGGCACCACCGGCGCTCCCGTGGTGGTCTGCCACACCCAGGACGACATCGACACCTGGGCCGACCTCATGGCCCGCTGTATGCATATGGTGGGCATCCGCAAGAGCGACGTGTTCCAGAACATCGCGGGTTACGGCCTGTTTACCGGCGGCCTGGGCATCCACTACGGGGCCGAACGCCTGGGCTGCTTGACCATCCCGGCCGGTACGGGCAACACCCGCAGGCAGTTGAAGCTTATCCGCGACATGAACGTCTCGGCCGTGCACATCATCCCCTCGTATGCCCTGTATCTCGGCAACGCGCTCATGGACGAGGGCGTGGACCCGCGCTCCCTGCCGGTGCGCATCGCCCTTATCGGCGCGGAACCGCACAGCGAAGAAGTACGCCAGCGCATCGAGTACCTCCTGGCCGTCAAAGCTTACAACTCCTACGGCCTTTCAGAGATGAACGGTCCCGGCGTGGCATTTGAATGCCTGGCCCAGAACGGTATGCACGTCTGGGAAGACGCCTTCATCGCGGAAATCATCGACCCCGCCACGGGCAAACACGTCGCCGAGGGCGAAGTCGGCGAACTGGTCATGACCACCCTGACCCGGCGGGGTATGCCGGTTCTCCGCTACCGCACCAGGGATCTGACCCGGTTTCTGCCCGGCGACTGTCCGTGCGGGCGCAAGCACCGGCGTATCGACCGCATCCTCGGCCGGGTGGACGACATGTTCATCATCAAGGGCTGCAATATCTACCCCATGCAGATCGAGCAGATCCTCATGGCCTTCCCCGAAGTGGGCGAAAACTACCTGATCATTCTGGAGCGGGTCGAGAGCATGGACCAGATCCGGGTGCAGGTGGAAATCCGCAACGAGCATTTTGTGGAAGACATGCGCGCTCTGACCGCCCTGCAAAAGCGTATCGCCCAGCGTTTGCGCGACGAAATCCTGGTCACGCCCAAGATCGATCTGGTCCAGGCCAACTCGTTGCCCGTGTCCGAAGGCAAGGCCAAGCGCGTGGACGACCGCCGGCCGCTGGTGCCGTGAGTACCGGGAGCTGCGCCGACACCGCCATGATCTCTCTGCTTGACCTCACTCGCGACGAGTTGACCCGCTTCGTGGTTGAAGATCTGGGCGAGCCGGCCTTCCGCGCCCGCCAGCTTTGGCATTGGATCTGGCACAAGGGCGCCGGCTCCTTTGAGGAGATGACCGACCTTTCCAAGGCTTGCCGAGCCAAGCTCGCCGAGGTCGCGCACCTGCCCCGACCCCGGATTGTGACCGAGCAGACCAGCGCCGACGGCACAATCAAGCTGCTTCTGGAACTGCCCGCCGACGGCCAGTGCGTGGAAACCGTGCTCATTCCCGCGCATTCGCGCGAGGGCAAGCCGCGTTTTTCCCAATGTTTGTCCACCCAGGTGGGCTGCCCTATGGGTTGTACCTTCTGCAGCACCGGGAGCATGGGGTTTGTCCGCAACATGAGCATGGGCGAAATTCTCGGCCAGGTGCTGGTGGGCCGGGCCCGTCTGCGCGACACCGCGGACGATCCCTTGCTGCGCAACCTCGTGTTCATGGGCATGGGCGAGCCTCTGCTCAATTTCCACGAACTGACGCGCGCCCTGGAAACCCTGAACAACGAGTCGGGGCTCTCTTTCTCACCCAGGCGGATCACCGTGTCCACCTGCGGCATCGAAAAGGGCCTCCTGGAACTGGGGAAAAGCGGCATGGCCTATCTGGCCGTTTCGCTGCACGCTCCCACCCAGGAACTGCGCGAGCGGATCATGCCCGGCGCGGCGCGGCTGCCCCTGGACCGTCTGTTGGAACTGCTCCGGCGCTATCCCCTCAAGGCCCGCGAGCGCCTGACCTTCGAATACCTGCTCCTCGGCGGGGTCAACGACGGCCCGGCCCAGGCCCGCGAGTTGGCCCGGATCATGGCCCGGATCAAGGGCAAGCTGAACATCATCCTCTACAACGCGGCCGAGGGCGCGCCCTACCAGGCCCCCACCCCCGGGGCCGTGGAATCCTTTCTGGGAATCCTGCGCGGGAAACACATCACCGCCACCCTGCGCCAGAGCAAGGGGGCGGACATCAAAGCCGCCTGCGGCCAACTGCGGGCGGAACGGGACAAGGAAAAAAACTGACGGCGCCGGGAGCTCCACCTCCCGACGCCGCCGACCGCGACCCTGCGGCATGGAGCGCTACACTCCTTCCGTCTCGAGCTCCACGCAACGGGCAACCCGCCCCTCCTCGACATACACCACCCGATGAGCCAGTTCGCGGATTTCCGCCTCGTCGTGGCTGACATAGAGCACAGGCACGCGAAAGAGCCGGTTGACCTTACGGAAAAACGGCAGCAATTCGGCCTTGCGGGATGCGTCCAGCGAGGCCAGGGGTTCGTCCATGATCAACAGGGCCGGGCTGCACAACAACGCCCTGCCCAGAGCCACGCGCTGCTTTTCCCCGCCTGAAAGCCGACCGGGACGGCGTTGCAGCAGATGCCCCACGCCGAGCAGATCCACCACTTCGTCAAAGGCGATGAAGCGCTCCGCCGGCGGGACGCGGCGCATACCGTAGACCAGGTTGCCGCGTACGCTCAGATGGGGAAAGAGCCTGCCGTCCTGGAACACGTAACCCACTCGCCGTTTTTCCGGCGGCAGGTCCAGGCGCGTCTCGGAATCGAAAAAGCAGCGCCCGCCCACATCGATCCGCCCGGAATCCGGCCGGCTCAACCCGGCAACCATATTCGCCAGGGTCGTCTTGCCCGCGCCGGAAGGCCCGAACAAAGCCGTCACGCCGCAGGGTACACCCCGGAATTCCGCCTCCAGAGTAAAAGCCCCCTGCGCTCGCCGTACCCGCACATGCATCAGGCCTTCCCCTTCCGGTTGCCGCCGATACGCCCGGCAGCCCAGACGGCGGGCAGGGCCACGGCGATGGAGAGCAGGCACAGCCGCAAGGCGCCCGCTTCGCCGTCCGGGGTCTGGGTCAGGGTATACAGGGCCAGGGGCAGGGTCTGGGTTTTGCCCGGAATGTTGGAGACAAACGTAATGGTCGCCCCGAACTCACCCAGGCTGCGGGCAAAGGCGAGCACTGCCCCCGCCCCGATACCCGGCAGGCACAAGGGCAGGGTGACGGTGAAAAAGGTCCGGATCGGCCCGGCCCCCAAGGTTCGGGCGGCCGCCTCCAGGCCGGGGTCCACGCTTTCCAGGGAAAGGCGCACGGCGCGCAGGGACAGGGGAAAGGCCATGATCATCGAGGCCAGGACCGCGCCTTTCCAGTCAAAGGCGAAACTCAGGCCGAAGGTCCTGTACAGAAACCCGCCGATCACGCCGTTGCGCCCCATACCCACCAACAACAGATAGCCGATAACCACCGGCGGCACCACCAACGGGAGATGCAGGATGCCGTCCAGCAGACCGCGCCCGGGAATCCGGCTGCGGGAAAGCAACCAGGCGGCCGCGATGCTCAACGGCATACAGACGAGCACGGACCAGAAGGCCACCTTGAGGCTCAGGAGCAGGGCCTCCTGCTCAAAGGGCGACAGGGAAAAGGACATGGGGAACCGTTCCGGCTGAATGTAAACGGCCGCGCCGGCTTCGAGCCGGGACGGGACGCCGGGATTGATGTGCCGGGGTACCGCTCCCGGCACATCCCGTTCCGCCGTCCCGTCCCGGTGCGAAACCGGCGCGGGAAGTCTCAGTACGAGGTGAAGCCGTACTTTTCAAACACGGCGCGGGCTTCCGGCGTCTTCAGAAATTCGAGGAATTTCCCGCCCTCGGTCTTGTTCGCCGTGCCCACAAGGGTGGCGGGATAAATGATCGGCGCGTGGGAATCCGCCGGGAACACGCCCACCCGCCGAACTCTCTGGGAAATGGCCGCGTCCGTGGCGTAGACGATCCCGAGCGGGGTCTCGCCGCGTTCCACCAGAACCAGAGTCGCGCGCACGTCCTTGCCGGGGGCGAGGCGATCCTTCAGGGCATCCCAGGCCCCAAACTTTTTCAGGGCTTCTTCGGCGTACATGCCGGCCGGAACGTGAGCCGGGTCGCCCACGGCGAGACGGCCGTCCTTGCCCAGAGCCTCAAGCAGGGCCTTGGCCGTGATCGGATCGATCGCCTTTTGCGACGCATCCGCCGGGCAGACAATCACCAACGAGTTGCGCAACAGACTGACACGCGTGCCGGCCATGAGCAGATTCTTCTTCTCGAGGTAATCGGCCCATTCCTCATTGGCGGAAATAAACACGTCCGCCGGGGAGCCGCTTTCAATCTGCTTGGCCAGGGTCGATGAAGAGGCAAAGGAAAACACGGCCTTGCCCAGGCCTTTTTCCTCATACATCTTGCCGATGTCCGTCAGGGCGTTGGTCAGGGAGGCGGCCGCGAAGACCGTGACCTCCTTATCGGCGGCGCGGACAGGCCCGGCCCCACAGACAAAGCAGAACAACACCAATCCGGCGAAAACCGACAAGACGCGCATGATGCCTCCTTTTCTATCGTACCACTGCGACATATGACGTATATATACGTCATATGTCTCGACAAGTGCCACGGGAACGGGTAGCTTGTCAAGGAAGCTCGGGGAGGAAATAACATGGCGGACGGAGCGACTGGAATCGAATGCCGGCTCAGGCGGTACCGACTGGCCAGGGGCTGGACCCAGCAGGAACTGGCCGGGCGCATCCAGGTCGGCCGGCAGTTCGTGCATGAAATGGAAAGCGGCCGGCGGCTGCCGAATACCGGAATCGCGTTGCGCCTCGCCCGCCTCTTCAACTGTTCGGTGGAAGATTTGTTCGCCGAAAGCACTCCCGAGCGTCTCGACAACATCCGCCTCCTTTCCTCCTCTTCCGCCGCGCCCTCGCGGCTGGCCTTGGCCCGGGTTCGCGACCGACTGGTGGGCATTCCCCTTTCCGGCGCGTCCGGCCTGCAAACGATCATCCCCGAGGCCGACGCCCTGCCCGGCCCGGCCGGCGGCTTCCATTTGCTCATTCCCGAGGCCGAGCTCGCCCAACGGGTCATCCTCATGGGCTGCGATCCCGCCTTTGATCTGCTGCGGGCCCATGCCGGGCGCAAATCCCCGGCACTGCGCACCCACGTGGTCTTCGCCTCCAGCCGGGCGGCTCTCAACGCCCTGGGCAACGGCTCAATCCATCTGGCCGGAACTCACTTTTCCAACTCCGGCGTAGAAGAGGCCAACACACAGGCCGTCCGCACCGCTCTGCCCCACACCTCAACCCTCATCCTCGGCTTCTCCTTGCTGGAGGAAGGTCTGATGGTATCTCCCGGCAACCCTCTCGGCATTTCCGACGCGGCCGACCTGACCCGCCCGGAGGTACGGTTCGTGAACCGGGAACCGGGCGCGGCCCTGCGCTCCCTGCTGGACAAATGTCTCACCCGCGTCGGCGCAGCACCCGAGCACGTCCCCGGTTACATCCATCAAGTCCGTTCTCATGCCGAGGGCGCGGCCCACATCGCCTGCGGCGCGGCCGACGCGGCCTTGGGCCTGCGGGTGGTCGCCGAGGCTTACGGCCTCTCCTTCGTGCCCCTGGCGGTCACGCGTTGCGATCTGGTCGTCCCTGCCGATCTGCGCGACCACCCCGGCGTGGCCGTGCTGCTCGAAACGCTCCAATCCCCGGCCCTGCGCCGCGATCTTGAAGCCCTCCCCGGCTACGACGCCGCCTGTACCGGCAAAATCATCGCCTCCCCCGACCAGACAGTGCCGGCATGAGGCGTCTTTTGCCCTCTGCCCGCGTCAGAAAATCTTTTTATTCCGGTCGAGTCCCTAAGAGTACACTCCCTCCACAGAAAGACTTTCTTCCTTGGCAAAGAACAGAATCCGCTCTCGCGACGACACTGTCTCCCTTCTACGCCGACCGCAGAACCTAAAAAGCAACGCTGTGACGCGGGAGCGCCGGCCGGCATTCAGGCAGGGCGCGGAGGGAGACCCCGCAGACGTTCTTCCGTCGAGGAGGCTCCCGCGGCCCCGGAGGAGAGCCTCTCCGGCCGAAGGTCGGGGAGAACTCCGGAGGGATCGGCCCTGCCGCCGGGAAGCGCTCATGAGGGAGGATCGCGGCGGCAGGGCCGACCGCATGTGCTAACGCCCGCAAGAGTTTGGTGGGTGTGCGCGACCGAGGGCGGCACCGAGGCAGGATAGAGAAAAAAGCGACATCGCCCTCGGTCGCCCACGCCAAGACGGGAGTGGGTCCAGTGCCGCCCGTCCCGCCAGACCGAGATCTGCCTTGTATCACAGGACACGAGTGAAGGATGACCCATGCAGCCCTGTTTGAGCCCCGGCACCCTCTTGGGCCCCCGGAGGGTGCAACGGAACTCAAAAACGCAACAAAGCCGGCCGGCCCTCACCCCACTCTCCACTCCCCACTCCAAAAACACCTCCAATCCCCCCACCTCACTCCACAACCCTTGCGCCCTCCCCCCTTGTCGCGTATGACCGTACCGGTCGGCAGCCCGTCGCCGCCACCCCCACCACTCCATTCCGCGAGACGCCTATGTCCTTTCTGAAAACC
>JAVBQP010000041.1:0-56207 GCA_031548905.1 Desulfovibrio sp.
AAGGTGGTCAAAACCTCCCCCGTGCCGGTTATGACCGTGCGCCCGAACCTCTAAAAAAGCCTTCTCGAGCAGATTCCCATCAAGAAAACATCCGGGCGGCCGCAACATACGCGGGCGCCCGGATTTTCTTGTTTCGGCGGAGCGAGCGGATACCTCAGCGGCCGGCCTTTTCCCCTTTGCGGAAGATGATTCCGGTGACCACTTCGTCGGCCAGTTCGGCCACGTCCATCATTTTTTCGAGGAACTCGAGGATCTCGTGCCGGCGCTCCTCCGGCGAGTACATGAAGTCTTCGGCCAGACGGCCGGAGGCGAGGTACTCCTCCCACTCCAGCAGATAGGGCATATTCAGAACGGCCATACCGATCCTCCCTTTATTGCAGCAGCGGCTTGCCGGGGGCGGCGCCGTCCTTGCTGCGATCTTCCACCGCGTAGCCTTTGGGGGGAGTGTAGACAAAGGCCTTGTCCGCGATGGGTTCACCGATTTCCAGGTTGCTCAGGGTGATGTCGTTGACGTTGCCGTAAAAATCCACAATCCGGACCCGCTTGATCAGGCCGGAGCCCTCTTCCACCCACAGGGTTCCCTCGGTCATGCTCTGGGTGGGCTCGTGCGGATAGATGCGCAGCTTGGCCAGGCCCTTCTCGTAGCCCTGGGGCTCCACGTCATAGTCCTTGGTCAGCGGAGCCTGGCCGGTAATGACCCGCACGATGCTGCGGGAATCCTCGGCCAGAGAAAGAGCGTACTTGTAGGCCGTCTCTTCGTCCGCAAATACGTTCCAGATTTCTTTTTTGCCCACCACCAGCAACTCGGGCGAGGGTGTTTTGGTTTCCCAGCGCACCAGGAGAGGTTTTTTGAACTCCAGCACGCCGGCGCGCCGCTCCTCCGCTCCGCTCTCTTTGTGGATGAGCACCTGAGTGAACTCCGCCCGCAGGGTCGCGACCGCGGCGTAGGTATCCTGCACCGTTTTGGCGGCGGGGAACTCGGCGCGCGCGATCGCCGGCGACAAACACAGCAGAAACACCGTCAGTATCGACAAATGACGCATAGATGGCTCCTTTCACGAATGCGGAACGGGGACGGCCTCGGCCTGTGTTCCCCGCACCGCTTCCCACACGTTCTCGATGATGATCATGGAGGCGCTGTCCGGGTGGCACGGCTCACCGCCGCAGACGGAACGCAGGAGTTCCTCGTTGCCTCCCCAGAGTCTGTAGTGGTTCCGAATACCCATGCCCCAGCCGAAATGGAAGTTGATCAAATCCTCGCGCCTGGTGGTGCGGAGCGTTTCTTTATCTTGCTCCGACAGCCCGGCCACGATGTCGGCCACGACAGCGTCAAGGGTCGTGGGCAACGACGTGGAGTTGAGCGGAGTCTCCCGCCCGGTTTCGGCTTGCGGCGCGACCGCCTTCGGGGTGTCGTCGGCCGGCGCCGCGAAAGCCGGGCAGGCGAAAAGAGACAGCAGCAAGGCAATGATGGATGAGCGGAACATGCGCACCTCCCGCGAAGCCCGGACGGGCATATGCAGGCCTATTTGACCGGCCGCGGCTTGCTGCCGTCGGCCGGGCCGACGATCCCGTCGCGTTCCATCTGCTCAATGAAGCGGGCGGCCTTGTTGAAACCGATCCGGAACCGCCGCTGGATCAGCGAAATGGACGCCTTACCCTGCGACCGGACGAACTCCACGGACTCCGCGTACAGGGGGTCCGAGGCGACGTCGCCGGCTCCGCCGCCGATCGGGCCGTCGCCCGCATCATCCGCTCCCCACTCGGAAAAATCAAGGCGGTAATCGGGCTTCTGGCGGGAACGCCAATAGTCGCACACGGCCGTCACGCTCTTGTCGCCCACATAGGCCCCGTGCATACGCCGGAACTTGCCCCCGGCCGGCTTGAAGAGCATGTCGCCCTTGCCGAGCAGATGCTCCGCGCCTGTGGCGTCCAGAATGGTGCGCGAGTCGTGCTTGGAGGTGACCTGGTAGGAGACCCGGCAGGGGAAGTTGGCCTTGATCAGGCCGGTGACCACGTCCACGCTGGGCCGCTGGGTGGCCAGGATCAGGTGGATGCCGGCCGCGCGGGCCAACTGGGCCAACCGCACGATACTCGTCTCCACCTCCTTGGCGGCCACGAGCATCAGATCGGCCAGCTCGTCGATGATGATCACCAGGTAGGGCATGATCTCCAAATCCGCCAGGGCATCGGGGCGCTCGTCGCCCAATTCCTTGAGCTTGGCGTTGTAGTCGCCGATGTTGCGCACCCCGGCCTTGGCGATATCGGTGTAGCGCCGCTCCATCTCGGCCACGGCCCACTCCAGGGCGTTCTTGGCCTGCTGCATTTCCGTGACCACCGGGTGCACGAGGTGGGGCAGATCGGAGTAGATGGCCATTTCCACCCGCTTGGGGTCGACCAGGAGCATCCTGACTTCATCGGGCCGGGCCTTGTACAGGATGGACAGGATAATCGCGTTGATGCCCACGCTCTTGCCCGCGCCCGTGGCCCCGGCCACCAGCAGGTGGGGCATGGTGGCCAGATCCGCCACGGCCGGGCCGCCGGCGATATCCTTGCCGAGGATCAGGGTCAGCAGCGAGCGGGAATCCTGGAAGGCCTTGGAGCCGAGCAATTCGCGCAGGCACACGGTTTCGCGGACCTCGTTGGGAATTTCCACGCCCACGGTGTCCGTGCCCGGAATCGGGGCCTGGATGCGCACGGCCACGGCCTTAAGGGCCAGGGCCAGGTCGTCGGAAAGATTGGCGATGCGCGAGACCCGCACGCCCGGAGCCGGGCGCACCTCAAACATGGTCACCACCGGGCCGGGGGTGATGCCCACCAACTCGCCTTGGACGCCGAAATCCGCGAGGCAGGTCATCAGGGAGCGGCCCTTGGCCTCCAACTCGGCGCGCGAGGCGGTCCCGGCGCTCGGCGGGATGGCCTCAATCAGAGAAAGGGGCGGCAGGGGAATATGCGCGGGTTTCTTCAACAGGGACAGCGCCCCGTCCAGAAGGCCGGGAGCCTTGGGTTCCGGCGCGGGAGCCACGGTGTCGGGCTCGAAGATGGGCACGGCGCCGGTTTCGTCCTCCACAGCTTCGTCCACCGCATCGAGGGCATCGGGAAAACCGGAAGATTCCGGGGAGTCGTCCTCGGTCTCGTCATCCGCACCTTCGGCGGGAACTTCACGGACGGGCGCGGCCGGAGCCGGCGCGGGCGCATCCTCGACAGGCGCGGGGGCGGAAACGGGTACGGCTCCCAGGCGATCCTCCTCAAAATCGCGTACCCAGGGGGGGAGCTCCTCGGCCGGATCAAGGGAAAGCAATTCGGAGCCGGACGCGGACGCGGGCTTGGCCGGAGAAAGGACGAAATCCTCGACCGCCGGCACCTCAAGCACCGGGGCGGCCGGCGGTTCGGCCCGCTTGGCGCGGGGGGCCGGCGCGGCCGGGCCGGGGCGCGCCTCCAGAGGGGGCTGCGTTTTCGGCTCGGGGCGGATGTCCGGGATGGTCCGGGCCATGTTCAGGCAGGTTTGCCACAGGGCCACAGCCCCGCCGGCGATCAGGGCCAGCCAGGAAAAGCCGACAATCAACTGGGCGGACATCAGCAGGGCGAACAGCCAGAGCAGAACCGCCCCGACCGAGCCGAGCCGGCCCTCGACGGCCGTCAGGAGCATGTGCCCGAGCAGGCCGCCCCCGTGCCCGGAGACGTTGCCCGCCCCGGCGACCAGCGGCGTCACCCCGGTGGAAAGATCCGTCGAAGCCCCGGCCGCCGCGACGCACACCGACAGCAGCACAAAGCCGGCCCACCGCCACCAGGGCATGGATTCAGCCCCAAGTATGCGCCGGGCCCCGACCAGGGCGAAAAAGGCCGGCCAGACCCAGGCGGCGTTGCCGACGGCATCCAGCAGCAGGCCGGAAAGATAGGCCCCGAACAGGCCGGCCTTGTTGTACACCTCCGGCGCGCCGCGCACCACGTGGTTGAGCCAGGGGTCGCGGGCGTCGAAGGTGACCAGGCTGAGGGTAAGCAACAGGCCGCAGAATATGGCGAACAGGCCGACGACTTCGCGGCCCAGTTTGCCGGAATCCTGCGCGACCCGTCCTGCCCTGCCCGCAGGCGCGGAACGCGCGGGGCGTTCGGTGCTCATGCGTCCCTCCCTGCGCCGGGGGGGCTGCTGGGGGTTATTCCCGGCCAAGGTATTCGTTTGAACGGGTGTCCACCTTGACCTTGTCGCCGGTATTCACAAAGATGGGCACCTGGATGACCACGCCGGTTTCCAGGGTGGCGGGCTTGGTGACGTTGGAAACGGTATCGCCCTTGACGCCCGGCTCGGTGTCGGCCACTTCCAGGACCATCGAAGGGGGCAGCTCGATATCCAGGGGCTTGCCCTGGTACATGAGCACCTGCACCACCTGGCTTTCTTTCAGGTAGCCGGACTTGCCGCCGGTGGAATCCGCGGCGATGTGGGTCTGCTCGTAGCTGGTCAGGTCCATAAAGACGAGATCGCCGCCTTCGCGGTAGAGATACTGCAGTTCGCGCGCTTCCAGGTCGGGGCGGCCGACCTTTTCACCGGAGCGGAAGGTGATGTCCTGCATCCGGCCGGTGAGGATGTTGCGCAGCTTGGTGCGCACCATGGCCCCGCCCTTGCCGGGCTTGAAGTGCTGGAACTCGACGATTTCGTAAGGGGTGCCCTCGACTTCGATTTTCAGACCCTTGCGAAAATCCGTGGTGGAATACATGAAGCCTCCGAAAGATAGATGATGAAATGGCCCGGCTTGATACATCCGGGGCAACCTGCTATTTTCTCAAAGCGCGCATATTTGTCAAGAGTTCGTCCGTCACGCGCTCCACCCGAGCCTCAACCCCCATACGCCATGTTCCCTACCCTGACCCTGGAAGCCACGGCCTACAACCGTTCCCAGCTTGTCTTTCCCGAAGCGCCGCAGGCCGCCCTGGCCGGGCGTTCCAACGTGGGCAAATCCTCCCTGATCAACGCCCTGGCCGGGCGCAGGCAATTGGCCAAGGTCAGTTCCACGCCGGGCAAGACCCGAAGCATCAACTACTATCGCCTGAATGATTCTCCGGCTTTCCTGGTGGATCTGCCCGGCTACGGCTACGCCCGGTGCAGCCATGAGGAACGCCGCAAATGGCAGGGACTGCTGGAACACTACCTGACCCGGACCACGGGCCTGACCGTGCTGATCCTGCTTCTGGACAGCCGCCTGGAGCCGCAGCATTCCGATCGGGAAATGGCGGCTTTCGCCCTGGCCCACGATCTCCCGATAATCGGCGTGCTGACCAAGACGGACAAATCGAAACTGCGCGAGCGCGAGGCCGCCCGCCGCGCCTGGGAGGTTCTCCTGGGCGGTGCCCCGCTGCTTGACGTTTCCTCACACAAAAAAGTGGGATTGGAAGACCTGTGGGAGCGGATTCTCGCGGCCGTGGGCCCGGCGGCCGAGACGGCTCCGGGGGACGCGCTGTGAGCGTTTGGGCGCTGCTGGCGGCCGCCGGCAAGGGGCTGCGCCTCGATCCCTCGGGGGCGACGCCCAAGCAGTTCATGGAATTCCAAGGGGTTCCCCTGTTCTGGCACAGCGCCCTGGCCTTTGCCCGCGTGGCCGGAATCAGCGGCATCGTCTTTGTTTTTCCTCCTGACGGAAGCCCGGACGAGTACACCCGCCTGCTTGACGAACTCGATGCCGGCCGGACGCTCGGCCTGGAACGCCGTATCGCCCTCGGCGGGTCCACCCGGCAGGAGTCGGTCCGCAACGGCCTGGCCGTTCTGCCGCCGAACTGCCGGCGCGTGCTCGTGCATGACGCGGCCCGGCCCTTTGCGGACACGTCCCTGATCGTCCGGGTGCTCGACGCCCTGGCCGCCGGCCACGAGGCGGTCATCCCCGGCCTGCCTTTGACGGATACCGTCAAGTCGCTGGATGACGCGGGCCTCGTCGCTGCCACGCCGGAGCGCGCCCGTCTGCGGGCCGTGCAGACCCCGCAGGGGTTCGATCGCGCCGTCCTGCTCCGGGCCCATGAGGCGGCCGCGCACACGGCGGCCACGGACGACGCCGCCCTGGTGGAGGCCCTGGGCCTGCCCGTGCTCGTGGTCGACGGAGCGGAAGGCAACCGGAAAATCACCACCCCGGGGGATCTGGCCATTCTGGAGGCCGGACATAAGGAGATGGACATGCGCCTGTGCTGCGGCTTCGGCTACGACGTGCACCGCTACGGCGGGGATCGGCCTTTCATTTTAGGTGGAGTGCCCATTCCCACGGACATCCGCATCCAGGCCCATTCCGACGGCGACACCCTGTTCCATGCCCTGATGGATGCCCTGCTCGGCTGCATCGGCGGCGGCGACATCGGCGGCATGTTTCCGGATTCCGACCCGAACTACGCGGGCATTTCAAGCGGTCTGCTTCTGGCCGAGGTGCGCGAGCGCTGCCTGCGGGCCGGGCTTGAACTGCACCACGCGGACATCACGATCACGGCCCAGGCGCCGCGCATCGCCCCGCACCGGGAGTTGATCGCCAAAAACGTCGCGACCCTGCTCCACCTGCCCCCTCAGAGCGTGAACGTCAAGGCCACGACTGAAGAGGGGCTCGGCTTCACCGGCGAGAAGAAGGGAATCAAAGTCATGGCCCAGGTTGTGGGGAAGATTCCGGCACAAGGTCGATAATCACCACCTCCGGCGGCGCGAACAGACGCATGGGTGGCCCCCAGTACCCCGCGCCGTTGCTCGTGTAGCGCAACGCCCCGGCATATTCGCTCAAGCCCTGCGGGGCCTTGTGGACGAAGTGGGTGAAGATCAGCCCGGCCGGCTGGATCTGGCCGCCGTGGGTGTGGCCGGAGAGCATCAGGTTGAACAGCCGCCCCCGCGCGATCACGGCCGGGGCCTGCGGTCGGTGGCTGAGAAACAGCACGAAGCGCCCTCGTTCCGCTTTCAGTTCCCGCGCAAGCCGCACGGCTCCCGCGCCCGCGCCGGGGATTCTCGGGTCGTCCACCCCGGCCGCCAGAATCGGCCCGATCCGCAACGCCTCGCCCCGCAACACCGTGATTCCCGCCGCCTTATGGAAGGCCAGGGAATTGCCCAGGCCCCGGTATTCCTCGTGGTTTCCCAGAACCCCATAACTGCCGTAGCGGCTCCGGATGGAGCGCAGCACGGCCGCGTCGGCATCCCGGCCGCGCATGTCGGTGTCCACGATGTCGCCGAGGGTGACGAATATGTCCGGCTCGGAATCGTTGACGATGGCGGCGATTTTTTCCAGGAACTCCGGCCCGATGGTCCGGCTCAGATGAATGTCGGACACGGCCGCGATGCGGAAGCGCTCCACCCCGGCCGGGAGTTTGGCCGTGGGGATGACCACGTGTACGGCGCGCGGAGTGTTCGCCTCCCAGACCGCATAGGCGCTCAACAGCAGGGCAAGCAGCAGGGCCGTGGGAACGCTCCGGCGCGGCGTGAGCGCGATGCGCAGGAGCGCACCGTTGGGACGGCACAGGCGTAGCGTGACTTCAATAAGCCAGGCTGCCAGACACACCCCGGCCGCGATGGCCGAGAAGCCGATGCCGACGAAGCCGGCCTGCATGACAAAGGACCAGAACGCGCCCGGCGGCACGACATGGCGCATGTACCAGGTGCCGACCGGAAACGCGAGCCACAAGACGAAAGCCGCCTGCCACCACCCCCGGCCGAAGGCCCGGCAGAGGCGGAAAAACACCCAGGCGTTGCAAAGGGCGATGACGCCGAGAACCGCGTAAAAAAACATACCCGCCGCTCTTCCGGTTCTATTCCCGCGCTTCCGGCCTGACCGTGATCCGGACGATATCCGGCGGCGCGAACAAGCGCACGGGCGGCCCCCAGAACCCCAGGCCGTTGGAGATGTTCAACAGCCGCCGCCTGCCTTCGAATTCAGGCAGCACGGTCAAGCCCTGGTCAAAGCCGTACAGTCGGCGGGTCAGGAAGATTCCCGGCCAGATTTGCCCGCCGTGGGTGTGGCCGGAAAGCATCAGGTCGAAGGGCGCATCCGGCGGGTACGGCTTGTGTTGCAAGTAGACCACGAAGTTGTCGGGGGCGAGCTCGCGCAGCATCTCGCCGGCCCGGGCGCTGTGTTCCGTCCCGATCGCTTTGGCGAAGGTGTCGTCATCCACGCCGACGATGCGGATGTTGTTCTCAAATTCCACCGCCTCGCTCCGCAGGACGGTGAACCCGCAGCGTTTCATGAACTCCAGAGACCGCTCCGCCCCGTGGTAGGCCTCGTGGTTGCCGGTCACGGCGATCTTGGACAGCCTGGCCGGAAAGGAGCGCAGCACGGCCGCGTCGGCCTCGCGCGCCTCCATATTGCCGTCCACCAGGTCCCCGGTCAGGACGAGAACGTCCGGCACTTCTTCGGCTATTGCGTCGCGCATTCGCTCCAGAGTCTTCGGGCCGAGCAGGGCGCTGACGTGCAGATCGGAAATTTGGACGATCTCCAGCGGCTTGGCGCCGGCGGGCATGTGGGGGGAAGTGACGGTCAAACGGACGGTGCGCGGCGTTTGGGCTTGATACAGGCCCCAGCAAAAGAACGGCACGGAGAGCAAAAAACCGAGGCGAAGCAGCCGCGCCGGGGCGAACACGGCGGTCTCGCCGTCGAACAGCCGTAGGCCGAGGCGCAGCAACAGGCCGGAAACGTCCAGGGCGATAAGGCAGAGAACCAGCATCAGGGCATAGCCCATCCAGGCGAAGGAAATGGTCTGAAAGCCGTCCATCATGCCCACGGGCACCGAACCAATCCGAATCAACCACGAGCCGGCCATGAGCAGCAGGAAGAGCCCTACCGGCCACAACCAGTATCCGGAACCAAAGGCGCGGCGCAGGCAGAGCAAAATATAGATATGGCTTGCCGCATACAGGCCGGACAGCAAATAAAAGACGCGCATAAAACCTCTGGTTGCAGTGCGTACGGTCCCGAACTATATATGCGGCACACGGCATTGCAAGGAATTTATCGATGGATACCCTGACCCCGGAACAACGCAGGCGCACCATGTCGCGCATCAAAGGCCGCGACACCGGCCCGGAGATTCTGGTGCGCCGGATGCTGCACCGCATGGGGTTTCGCTTCCGCCTGAACGTGCGGGGCCTGCCCGGCACCCCGGACATCGTGCTGCCCCGCCATCGGGCGGTTATTTTTGTGCACGGCTGCTTCTGGCACGGCCACGAGGGTTGCCCCCGCGCGACGATACCGGAAACCCGGCGCGAGTTCTGGCTGAAAAAAATCGCCTCCGCCAAGGCGCGCGACACAAAGGCCGAAACCGCTCTGACTGCGGCGGGGTGGCGCGTGCTTACGCTCTGGCAGTGCGAATTGAAGGATCTTGCCACCCTGGAGGATCGTCTGCGGGCCTTTCTCGGCGGCACCGCCGGGCTGCTCTTTTTTCGCCCGCCGCCCAGCCGTTGAAAACGCCTCCCCCCGAAAACGGAAACGGGAGCGCTGCCGCCCCCGTTCCGATCAATATCTGCGTCTGAGCTGTTTTCAGCTCACATCTGCAACGCCGCGAAATCCGCCAGGCGTGAAAGGGGCGAAACCAGGGCCTGAAGCAGGTTCAGGCGGTTGCTCCGCAGCTTGGCGTCCTCGGCCATGACCATGACCCCTTCGAAAAAGGCGTCCACCGTGGGGCGCAGATCCCGCAGCAGCACGAACAGCTCGCCGTAGCGCCCCTGTTGCTCGTGCTCGGCGAAGATGGGCAAGATGCGCTCCAGTTCATCGGCCAGGGCCTTTTCCGCCGGCTCCGCAAGCAGGGCCCGGTCGTAGTTCCCCGTGAGGGTTTCTTCTTGCCCCTGCTTGACGATGATGTTGGCCGCGCGTTTGAACGTCTGCACGGCCTTGCCGTAATCCGGGCTCCGGCTGAAGGCTTCCAGGGCGCTCAACCGCTCGGAGGCCGCGCGCACGTCGCGGGCGTCTGCGCCCAGGATCGCCTCCACATGCAGGGTTTCCGCCCCGGCGCCGACAAAAAGGTTCTTCAGGCGCAGGGTGAAGAATTCGTCCAGGCGGGCCAGGGCCTGTTCCGGCTCAAGGGTCCGCTTGATGCCGGAGTAGCCTGCCATAGCCTTGGCGAACAGGGCCGAGACATCCAGGCGCAGGCCTTTTTCCTGCAGGATGCGGGCGATGCCGAGGGCGGCCCGGCGCAGGCCGTAGGGGTCGGCCGCGCCGGTGGGAATCATGTTCAGGCTGAAACAGCCGGCCAGGGTGTCGGCCTTGTCGGCCATCGATAGGATGGCCCCGTACAGGGTCGCCGGCGTGGGGCTGTCCGGGCCGGCGGGCAGGTACTGCTCGGCCAAAGCGTCGGCCACCGCCTCCGGCTCTCCGGCCCTCACGGCATAGATACCGCCCATAATGCCCTGGAGTGTATCGAATTCCTTGACCATTTCCGACACAAGGTCGGCCTTGGACAAGCGCCCGGAGCGGGCCGCATGTTCACGGGAGATACCGTTGTTCAGCTCATCGGCCAGCCAAGCGCACAGGTCGGAAAGCCGGCGGGTTTTGTCGCCCATGCTGCCGAGGGGAGCCAGGAAGGTGACGTTGTCCAGGGCTTCGACCCAGGGCTCAAGGCCGGAAGCCAGGTCGGTCTTCCAAAAGAAACGGGCGTCTTCCAGGCGGGCCCGGAGCACGCGCTCCCAGCCTTTGCGCACCAAGGCATCATCCGGCGGCGTGATGTTCATTACGGTCAGGAAGAAGGGCAGCAACGTGCCGTCTTCGGTTTCGACCCCAAAGCTTTTCTGGTGGCTCTGCATACTGGTCAGAAGCACCTGGCGGGGCACTTCCAGGTAGGCCGGGTCAAACCCGCCGAGAATGGGCACGGGGTGCTCGCACAGGCCCTGCACCTCATCGAGCAGGGTTTCGTTCCAGAGAATATGGCCGCCCTTGGCCGCGGCCAGAGCGTCACCCTTCTCGCGGATGATCCGCCGGCGCTCGGAGGCGTCCACAACCACCCCGCTCCGCTCGGCCATGACCGTGAAATAATCCTGCGCCCGCTCGACCGTGAACGGCCCGGGACCATGCACCCGATGCCCGGAGGTTCGGTTGCCGGAAGCCACGGGGCCAACCTCAAAGGGCACAACCGTGTCGTCCAAAAGGGCCAGCACCCAGCGCAGGGGCCGGCCGAAGCCGAAGTCGTAGGAGCCCCAACGCATTTTTTTGGGGAACGGCAGGGAAGCGACAACCGCCGGGCAAAGCCGGGAAAGAATCTCCAGTGTCGAACCGCCGCCCATCTTCTTGCGCACCGCCAGGTAGGCGCCCTTCTCCGTCTCCAGGGTGAAGGTGTCTTCCAGCCTGACCTCATGGGTGCGGGCAAAACCCTCGGCCGCGCGGGTCGGCCGGCCGCCCACGTCGTAGGCGGCTTTCAGGGGGGGGCCGGTAACCACTTCTTCACGCTCGGCGGCCTCGGCGGCGATTTCCCTGATCTGGACGACGCAACGCCTGGGGGTGGAAAAGGCCGTCAGGCCGACATGCGTGACGCCGGCTTCATCCAGCCCTTCGGCGAAACGTCGGACCAGTTCGCTTTCCAGCCCCGGCAAAAAGCGGGCCGGGAGTTCCTCAACACCTATTTCAAGAACAAAGGCGGGCATGGGTCGCTCCTGTGGCAATCAAAAATTACAGCTTACGCCTTGGGCAGCATGGGGTAGCCCATGTCTTTGCGTTGGGCCGCATACAAAGCGGCCACGGCCGAGGCCAGGGCGCGTACCCGGGCGATGTAGCCCGTGCGCTCGGTGATGGAAATGGCCCCGCGCGCGTCCAGCAGGTTGAACGTGTGCGACGACTTCATCACGTGGTCATAGGCGGGCCAGAGCAGACCCATGCCGCACAGGCGGTGGGCCTCTTTTTCAAAGTCGTTGAAGTGCCGGAGCAGAATTTCTTTATCCGAAATCTCGAAGTTGAAGCGCGATTGCTCCACTTCGTTCTGGTGGTAAATCTGGCCGTAGGTGACGTGCTCGTTCCAGGCCAGATCGTAGACCGATTCCTTCTCCTGCAGATACATGCACAGGCGTTCCAGGCCGTAGGTGAGTTCCACGCTGATCGGCGCCAGATCGATGCCGCCCACCTGCTGGAAGTAGGTGAACTGGGTCACCTCCATGCCGTTGAGCCACACTTCCCAGCCCAAGCCCCAGGCGCCCAGGGTCGGCGACTCCCAGTCGTCCTCGACAAAGCGGATGTCGTGCTTGGACTGATCGATGCCGAGTGCGGCCAGGCTTTCCAGGTACAGCTCCTGAGGGTTCTCCGGAGAGGGCTTGAGGATCACCTGGAACTGGAAATAGTGTTGCAGGCGGTTGGGGTTCTCTCCGTATCGGCCGTCCGTCGGGCGGCGGGAGGGTTCCACATAGGCCGTGTTCCAATGCTCCGGGCCGATGACCCGCAAAAATGTGGAGGGGTTGAACGTGCCGGCCCCGCATTCCACGTCGAAGGGCTGGACCACGGCGCAGCCGCGCTTGGCCCAGAAGTTCTGCAAGGTCAGGATGACGTCTTGAAAATACATATACACTCCTGTGTTGGAGAGGCTCACATCCGGCAAAATCGGCCGTTTTCCCAGCTCACGCCCACATGCAGCCGAATGAAGGCATCTATGGCCCGCCCGCATTCGCGGCCGGCATCCGGCGCAAGGGCGATGTCCGGCCAGGACGCGGGAGCGTCGCGCCGAACCCGGCGCAGGGCGTCCAACGCCTCCGGGCGCAGGGAAAAGCCCATGCCCTCTTCCGCCGGGGGGCAGGACGGGCAGCGCAGCACTCCCGGCACAACCCAGAAACGCGCCCCGATGCCGTCAAGCGATTTGCCGCAGTGAGCGCAGGACGCGAAATCCACGTCCCAGCCCTGGTCAAAGGCCATGCGCAAACGGAAAAATTGCGGCAAAAGAGAAGGTAAAATATCCGCTTCTTCAAGAACCCGCAAGATCCCTTGAAAAAGCCTGTACGCCGGGGCCGCCCCATCCGGCCCCAGATTGCAGGCGGGCAGGAATTCGGCGCAGTTCCGGGCCATGCCCAGACGCGCGGCGTCGCGGCGCAGCCGGGCCGGGCCGGCAACCAGCATCCCCTCTTCCAACACCAGGCAGGCGTTGCGCGAAGAGCGCATCCGCACCTGGACCTCGTTGAACAGGTCGAGGCAGCCCACAAAGCGCCGCCGGCTGCGCACCCCGCCAAAGGCGAAGGCCGAAGCCACCCCGCGCTCGGACGATAAAAAACGGACCCACAGATCCGCCTCTTTGAATCGTCCTACTTGCAGGACAATCACCTGTTCGGAGTACTCCATCGAAAAACCTTGTGATGCTCGAAGATACCAACGAATGGGGGGGAAACTTTCGGCGGATCATGCGGCCCGGTCGGCCTTCCGCCCGCAAGCGCTAGGGCAGGGAGAACTCGGCGACTTTATTGGAGGAATACGGGAAGGAGTAGTTCTGGCCGTTTACGGTGACGGAAACGCCGGAGGG
Organism: Desulfovibrio sp.; assembly: GCA_031548905.1. Lineage (GTDB taxonomy): Bacteria > Desulfobacterota > Desulfovibrionia > Desulfovibrionales > Desulfovibrionaceae > Frigididesulfovibrio. Next base: position 13,417 of record JAVBQP010000041.1, read on the forward strand.
GTTGCCGAGGCGGATCGAGAGGGTCTTTTTCCAGGTGAGGGTATATGTCTCGCCTACACGGACGGTGTAGCCGACCTCCTGGTCGCCGTCCGCCCGGTAGCCCACCCAACAGTTGGCCGTGGCGGTGATGCGCATCTCGTTGCCCTCCGGGGCCGGCGGCATGGCCGGGGTCTCAGACGCCGGGGTGTGGCTTCGGGGCGTCTCCGCGACGGGAGTCGACGCTGGAGTGTCGGTTGAAGAGACGGCCTCACGAGACGCTTCCGAAGGCGGAGCGGCCGAATCGGTCCTCCCGGGCTCCTCGGTCGGAACGGCGGGAGCTCCTCCCGCTTGGTCCTTGCCGGTGGGGTTGCTTGATGGCACCGCCCCGCCGTTGCCGGCGGAGAAGAGCTGTTTGATCCAGATCAGCGGGGTTTGGGCGTGATTGGCCGCGATATACCAGCCGCCCCCAATGACCCCGGCCGTAAGCAGCAGCAACAACGCCACCGCGGCGACCCGCCGAAACAGGCTTGAAGAGGGCTCGGCTCGGTACAGCGGGCCCGGCTCGGGCTTGGCGTCGTCGAACATTTCCGGCGGGAATACCTGATCCAGGTATTCATTCAGCTCCAGCGGGTCCATACGCAAGGCCAGACCGTACGAGCGGATGAACCCCTTGGCGTACACGGCGTGGGGCAAGGAGTCCAGCGACCCTTCTTCAATGGCCCGCAAAGTTCGCGCGGAGATCTTGACGCGACGCGCGAGGTCGTCGATGGAAAGCTCCTGGGCTTCACGCTGCCGGCTTATCTCCCGGCCGAGTTCCTGTAGGGTCATCGTGTTCCTCAAAATAATACGGACATTGCCGGCGCATTGAGACGATGGGCCGAGGGTTACAGGCGAATATCAATAACCGCTTTGTCGCGCAGTTGCTGGGCGTATTCGCGGAAACGCTCCTGCAGCCTGGGCTCGCGCAAAATTTCCTCAATGCGGGGGCGGGCCTCCTGAAGACTCAGGGCCTTGCCTTCGGAAACGGAGTTGCGGCGCAGGACAATCTTGTTGCCTTCCACCGGGATGAGCGGGGAGAACTCGCCGTCCTTCAGCCCGTCGAGCACCTTGCGCATACCGGGGCCAAGGGCTTTCCACGGGGCCATTTCAATGCGGCCGCCGCTTTTCTTGCCCGAGGGGTCAAGGGAGTACTGCGCGGCGGCATCCTCAAAGGAAATGCTCCCGCTCCTGATCTGGGCCACGACGTTCTCGGGCTTGGCGCTCTTGTTGAACACGATGAGCGAGAAGTCGGCCGTCTTTTCCCCGGCAAATTCATCCTTGTGCGCATTATAGTACATTTCAATTTCGTCGGAAGCCACCACCACCTTGCGGGCCACCATGAAATGCATCATGCGCTGGCGCAGGAAGGTGTCGCGGATACGCTTGCGCAGGCCGTCCATGTCGGAGCCCTGCCGCTTCAACTGCTCCTCAAAGGCCGCCTGGGAAAGGCCGCTGCGCTGCACAAACTTGCGGACCTCGGCATCGACGTCCTGGTTGGCAATTTCCACTTTCAGGCGCTCGGCTTCTTGGCGCAGAAGAATATTATTGATCAGCACGTCCAGAACCTGGCGCATGATCTCATCGGCCTGGGGAGAGTTCATGGGCAACCCCCGGCGGGCGAGCTCGGCCGCCGTGGGCCCCCGCAGATCGTGCAGTGTCACCATCTCGCCGTTGACCACGGCGACGATTTTGTTCACCGTCTGTTCCGCCGCGAAAGCCGGAACCGCAAGACAACACACGAGCGCGCACAGTGCCGCGAAGCGCGAAAGGATGCTCAAGGTATTCTCCCAACCCGAAAAGGGCTTTTCGTTGTAATGCCGGGCCGGATCGCCATCAAATAAGAGCGACCCCCTACGATAATCCAATCATTCCTAAACCCTTTTCGGGGAATATGCAATGCGGCCGGGATTCATTGCCGGGCAAGCATAAGGGCATTCCATCAATGCGTATTCACGATGGAGTTTCGGGCTCGACGGGCGGTTCCGGATCGGAGAGGGAGGAGTTTCGGGCGGGCGGGTCTTTTTCCGCCGGCGCCGCGGGCTGCGCCGCTTCGCGCAGCAAGGGTTCGGCGATATGGATTTCATACTTCGCCAAGCGCTTTTCCAACATGCGCTCCAAGGTGGCGGGAACTTTCTCTTCCATCAGCGCCGCTTCCACCCGGGCGGCGACGGTGCCCGGGTCCAACTGTGTTTCGGGAGTTTTATCCAGAAGAATCAGGACGCGAAATCCGCCCTCCGCAGGCATCGCGGCCCCGGCAACGCGGAGCCCCTGGCGTTCCAGGGCGACGCGCACGTCTTCCGGCAGGCTCGCCTTGGCGGTGCGGACTTCCCGCAGGATGCCGCCGAAGTCTTTCTGCGCCTCGGCCGGGGGTGTTCCTTCCTGCAGGGCTCGCCCGGCAGCCTCGGCGTCTCCCTTCGCCGGCGCGGAAATCTGCAGATAATGCCATTGCTCGGGAATGACGAAATCCTGCTTATGCGCCTCGTAATAAGCTTGCACTTCCTCGGGGGTGACTCCGATCTCCGGGCGCAGAACCTTGGCGACGTACTGCTCCATATCCAGGCGCCGGCGCAGCATCAGGCGCACGAGCGTCTCGTCCAGGCCCTGTTCCTCAAGCATCGCCGTGTAGGCTTCCGGCGGGTAGTCTTTGCGGATCTCCGCCTCCATGCGATCGAGCTCCGCCGGGTCCGGCTGCTTGTCCTGGCGTTCCAGTTCCTGCGCGGCCAGTTCTTGAAAAATAATCTGCCGCAGGGCCCGGGTGTACTGGATCCGCAACTCGGCATCGCCGGGAATGGCGCTCAGGGAGGACGCCCCGGAATACATGGAGGCGCGCACTGCTTCCAGTTCACGGTACCCGATCGGTTTGCCGTTGACCTCGGCCACGGTGCCGGAGGGCCGCTCCGGGCCGGCGCAGCCGAGGGTGAGCAGAATGAACGCGCAGAGCGCGGCAAGGCGTGGGTTGTGGAACAGACGCATAGATCTCTCGGGGCGGTTGCGGCATCGGAGGGCGCGGCTCGCACCCGACTCAGACTTGCGCGGACGCGGGGCGCGCGGCGCTTTCCAGTTCTGCCAGAAGAGCCTTGCCCTTGGCAAGGGCCTCGGCGTGGTCCGGGCCGGCATCGACGGGCAACTCCAGCACGGCCGGCGGGTGCAGGCGAATGGGCAGCCCCTTGGCCCTTTTCTCGGTCACGAAGGCCACCAGCCGCTCCGGATCCAGGCACGCTTCCGGCCCGAACGCCAGACGCAGGCGATCCGGATAAATATCCGCCTTGTGCACCCCGATGGAGGAGAGGTACGCCTTGAACCCAAGCACGGCTGTGAAAGTTTCCAGTTCCTTGGGCAGGGGGCCGAAACGGTCGCGCATCTCGAACTCGAGATCCCGCCTGGTTTCGGCGCCCTGGGCCGAGGAAAGGGCTTTGTAGTAGCGCAGCCGTTCGCGGTTGTCGGCCATATAGGTTTCCGGAATAAAGGCCGGAATGCCGAGGGAAAGCTCGGTCTCCACAACGGTCTGCACGGGCCTGCCGCGAAGCTTGGCCACGGCTTCTTCGAGCATTTCCAGGAACAGGTCCAGGCCCAGGCGGTTCATGTGGCCGGACTGCGACTCGCCCAGGATATTGCCGGCCCCGCGCAGGCGCAGATCCTCCATGGCCACCTGGAAGCCGGCCCCGAGGTAATCCATGTCCAGAATGATCCGCAGACGCTTGCGGGCCTGCTCGGGGAGTTTGTCCGGGTCCGGAGTGACGAACACCGCGAAAGCCTGCTTGTCGGAGCGCCCCACCCTGCCCCGCAACTGGTACAATTGCCCCAGGCCGAACAGTTGGGCCTGATCCACTATCAGGGTGTTGGCCCGGGGGAAGTCCAGGCCGCTCTCGATGATCGCGGTGCAAACCAGCACGTCCAGCTCGCCCAGCCAGAACTTGTGCATGGTGGTTTCCAGGGCGGTCTCGGCCATTTGCCCGTGCGCCATGCCCACGCGAGCATGGGGGACAAGCTTTTTCACATATTCCGCTGCGCGTTCCAGGCCCTGCACCCGGTTGTAGACCCAGAAAATCTGCCCCTGGCGCTCGATCTCGCGCTCGAGGATTGTTTTCAAGGTCGCGTCGTCGCGCTCGATCAGGGCCGTGGCCACGGGCCGGCGGTCCTGGGGCGGGGTCTCGATGACCGAGAGCTCCCGAATGCCCGAGAGCGACAGTTGCAGGGTGCGCGGGATGGGAGTGGCGGTCAGGGTCAGGGCGTCCACGTTGGTGCGCATCTCTTTGAGGCGCTCCTTGTGGCGCACGCCGAAACGCTGCTCCTCGTCCAGAATGAGCAGGCCGAGGTTGGGCATGACCACATCCTTGGAGAGCAGCCGATGGGTACCGATGAGGATGTCGATGCGCCCGGTCGCGGCCGCGTCCAGCACTTCTTTCTGCTTGGCTTTGGAAACGAAGCGCGAGAGCATACCCACGTTGACCGGGAACCCGGCCAGACGGCTGCGGAAGGTCTGGTAGTGCTGCTCGGCCAGAACCGTGGTCGGGCACAGCAGGGCCGCCTGCCGGCCGTCCAGGGCGGCGCGGAAGGCGGCGCGCAGGGCCACTTCGGTCTTGCCGAAACCCACGTCGCCGCAAACGAGACGGTCCATGGGCTCGGGTTTTTCCATGTCGGCCAGCACCTCTTCGATGGCCCTGGCCTGATCCGGAGTTTCCTCAAAGCCGAATGAAGCTTCAAACTCCCGGTACATCTCACCCAACGGCAGGTAGCGGTAGCCTTTGACCACCTTGCGCAGGGCGTACATCTCCACAAGATCCTCGGCGATCTTCTCGATGGCTTTGCGGGCCTTTTCTTTGCCGGAAGCCCAAGACGTGCCGCCCAGACGATCCGGCGCGGGCCGGACGCCGTCCGCGCCCTTGAAGCGCTGCACCGAAGCCAGGCGGTCCACCGGCAGGTAGAGCTTGTCGTCGCCGGAATACAGCAGCAGCAGGTAGTCGCTTTCCGTGCCGCCCAGGTTCAGGCGGTGCAGCCCGCCGAAGGCCGCCAGACCATAATCGCGGTGAACCAGAAAATCGCCTTCGGCCAGGGTGTCGTAGCGGTCCAGCCCCTGGAAGGCCCCCTTGGGCCGGGTCGCGCCCCTGGCGGGCTGGGGCTGCAACACGTCCTCGCCCAGCACCAGAGTGTTCTCAAAGGCCAGGTAGAGGCCCTTGCGGAACGGCGCCACCAGGGCGAACAGGCCGCTCTCCCCGGACGCATAGCGGAGCTGCGGGTGAAGGTTTTCCTGCTCCGCCAGCTTGAGGAAGCGGGTTCTGGCCCGCGCGCCCGAAAAACAGAGGATCAACGCGCCCGGGCCGCGCTTGTGGGCGGCCACGGCGCCTTCGGCCTGGGACCAGTCTCCCTTGGGAGCATCTTTGCCGCCCCGGCCGGCCCAGGCTTTCATCGCCGCCGTCAGATGCTGCCAGGGACGATCCAAGGCCTCGGGGCGGGGGAAAAGTTCCTGAAAGGAGGTGAAGACCGTTTCCGTAAGTTCGTCGCCGGCCTCGGCCTCCACGCCGAAGCGCAACGGCTCGAACCAGGCGTGGGGGAAGGTCTCCGGCAGGGCCGTCGCCTCGGAAGCCGGGCGCAAGGCCAGGGACCGGGGCAGACCCGCGTGTTCCAGCAGGGCGCACAGGGCGCGTTCGTCTTCCTCCAGGGTCTCGGCCAGTTCCTTGGCCCCGGGCAGAAGAAACACGGCGTCTTTGGGCAGCCAGTCTTCCAAGCGGGAAGCGTTTGGATAGAAATGGCCGGAGAAAATGCCCTCACCGCCCGCGTCCATGGCCCGGTTCAGGGTATACAGGGCGTTCTCGTCCAGGCGGCCGGCCTCGGCCTCGCGCTTGTGGAAGGCCTCGGCCTCGGTTCGCAAGGCTTTGTCCACGATCACCGGGGCCACGGGCAGAAGCTGCACCTCCTCGGCCCCGCCGGTGGATCGCTGGGACACGGCATCGAAACGGCGCATGTCTTCCAGGGTGTCGCCAAAGAACTCCAGGCGCAGGGGTTCGGCATAGCCCGGCGGGAAGATGTCCAGAATGTCGCCCCGGACGGAAATCTCGCCCGGCCTGCCCACCAGCGGGGCGCGCCGGTAACCCCAGTCCACGGCCTGTTCCAGAACCAGATCCGGGGCCATGTCCATGCCCTTGTATAGGCGCAGTTCGTGGCTGTCGAAGATGTCCACCGGCGGCAGGCGGAGCAGCAGGTTGTCCGCGGTCACCACGATGATCCGGCCCGTGCCGCGCATCCGCAACGAGTACAGGGCGGCCGTGCGCTCGGCCCAGCCACTTTTGCCGCCCTGCCCGGCCGGGTGCCGGGGCAGCGTCACACAGCCGAGCTCCCACATGGGCGCGCCGGCGGTTCCCTCCTCCACCGCGGATTCCGGGGAGAACAGGCCGCTCAGGGCGCGCAGTTCGGACAATTCCTGGGAGTCGCGGGCCACGAGCACCACCGGCCTGCCCCGCTCCAGGAGGGCGTGGGCCAGGCGGACCCTTGCTCCGGGGCCGGCCCGGTTGACGGTGCAGGACGCGGCGCCGGGAGCGCATAAACGGGAAAGCAGACTGGACAGGGGCAACGGAAACCTCGTGGCGTCTTCTCTGGAAAATCTCGGGACGGCGCGGCAGTGAGGGGCCGCCCTTTCCGAGCCGCGCGGCCCGGAAAGGGCGGATGATCCCAACTTCGCCGGGCAAAAGCAACAAGAAAATCGCCGCCGAGGGTATCGACGGCGATTTTCATAGTCCGGGCGCCTGGGCTACATCTGGCCCAGACTTTCCATGTCTTCGTGGGAGAGCAGCTTGTCCAGATCCAGAAGGATCAGCAGGCGATCCTGCAGCTTGCCCACGCCGCTGATGTATTCGGATTCAACCCCGGCCACAACGGGTGGCGGCGGCTCCACCGTGCCGGCGGGTATGCGCAGCACCTCGGAGACGGAATCCACCACAAACCCGACGATCATATTGTTGATCTCGATAACAATAATCCGGGTATGCTTGTCGTGGGTTTTGGAATCCAGGCCGAACCGGCGACGCAGATCGATGATCGGGATAACCTTGCCGCGCAGGTTGATGACCCCTTCCACAAAGTCCTGCGCCCTGGGAACCTTGGTGATTTCCATGGTGCGGATGATTTCCTGAACTTTCAGGATGTCGACCCCGAATTCCTCTTCGCCGATGCTGAACGTCACCAGTTGAAGGAGTTCGTCGTCCTGTTTCTTGGTATGGTCCATGTGTACCTCGTGCGGTCTGCCCGGCGAAGGGTTTCCCCTTTTCTCAAGCCGGATTATCAAACTTGATGCATCGTACCTTTAAGTGAAACCAATGTCACGTTTTTTTTCAACCGGACGCTCTTTTCTCATGCGGGTACACCGGTGCATATCGACCGAAACGAACGGGACATTATGCCGAAACTTCCGTTTCGCGCCCCACGCAAAAGTAAGTGAAGTTCTTTTGAGCCATATTTGCAATATTGTATAGGTTTCTACCATCAAAAATAACCGAAGCATTCATCGTCGCCGACAGAAGATCGAAATCCGGAGCCCGGAACTGGTTCCATTCGGTGGCGATCAGCAGGGCGTCGGCTCCCGCCGCCGCCGCGTACTGCTCGTCCACTATCTCCACCAGAGGGTTGGTCGCATACACGGCGCGGGCGTTGCCTCCGGCGACCGGGTCAAAACCCCGGACCCGCATCCCCGCCTTGGCGAGCATATCGATGACCACCAGGGGAGCGGACTCGCGAATGTCGTCGGTATTCGCCTTGAAGGCCAGCCCCCAGACGGCCAGGGTCTTGCCGGCCACGCCGCCGCGGGGCTCGAAATAGGTGATGATCCGCTCGGCCATGCGGCGCTTTTGCCGATCGTTCACGGCATCGATGGATTCGAGCAGTTGCGGGGCGGTCCCGGCCTCATGCGCGGTGCGGATCAGCGCCTTGACGTCCTTGGGGAAGCACGAGCCGCCATACCCCATGCCGGGGTAGATGAAATGGTGCCCGATACGCTGGTCGGCGGCGATGCCGGTGCGCACCTCGCGCACATCCGCGCCCACCCGCTCGCAAATGCCGGCAATCTCGTTGATGAAGGAAATTTTCGCGGCCAGCAGGCAGTTGGCGGCGTATTTGGTCATTTCCGCGCTGCGCACGCTCATGCGCAGGAACTTGTCGCGGGTACGGGCGAACGGGGTATACAACTCACGCATTTTTTCGGCCGCTTCGTCGGAGTCCGTGCCGACAACGACCCGATCCGGCTTCATAAAGTCGTTGACCGCGTCACCTTCCTTCAGAAATTCGGGGTTGGAAGCGACCTCGACCCGATAGGCCGCGCCGCGCGCCGCCAATTCCTCGGTCAGGGCGGCCCGAACCTTGTCGGCGGTGCCTACGGGCACGGTGGACTTGTCCACCACAATCAGGTCGCCGGTCATGGCCTTGCCGATGTCCCGGGCGGCCCGGACGACATACTGCAAATCGCAGGAACCGTCTTCGCCGGGGGGCGTACCCACGCAGATAAAGGCTATGGCCGCGCCGTCCAGGCCCGCCGCCAGATCGCAGGTAAAGCGCAGCCGTCCGTCGGCGTGGCCCCGCTTGACCAGATCCTCCAGGCCGGGCTCGTAGATGTGCAGCTTCCCGGCGTTGAGCGACTCCACCACGCGCGGGTTGACGTCCACACAGGTGACGTGGTTGCCCATTTCCGCGAAACAGGCCGCGGCGACCAGCCCCACGTACCCGGTTCCGACTATGCATATTTTCATGAAAACACCTTTTTGCGTCAGTCCATGCGAAGAGAACATGATAGCTTTCGGGCGGGGCGGCAGTCAATCCCGCATGGGGAAGAATGACCGGGGCAAGCGTATCCACCAACTTTGGACTTGACGCCCTCCCCCTTCCGAGGCAATTTTTTCCATTCCAAAGGAGCCCCGCCATGTTCCCTCTTCCTTCTCTTTTCGAACCGCTGCCTACCCCGGAAGAAATGCGCGCCTGGGATGCGGCCGCCGGCCGGCTCGGCCTGCCCCCGTCCTTACTGATGGAAAACGCCGCCCGTGAGGCTTGGGGAGCGCTGTGTGAGGTATTCCCTCCCAAGCCGGGAGCCGCGATTTTGGTCGTGATGGGCGGCGGCAACAACGGCGGCGACGGCGCGGCCCTGGCCCGCCGGCTGCGCGAGGCGGGCGGGCGGGTGCTTGTTCTGTGCTCCAAGCCCCTGAACACCCTGCGCGGAGCCGCCGCCGAACATGCGGCCGCCGCCGGCGCCTGCGGCGTATCTTTTCTTCCGGCCGGCGAGCACGCCGTTCCCCGGGAATGGGACGCGCCGGATATCGTGATCGACGCCCTGACCGGCACCGGGATCAAGGGCGATCTGCGTGAAGCCGAGCTCGCTCTGGTCCGGCTCATGAACGAACAGAGGGCGCGGGGGGCCTTCGTTTTTTCCCTGGACATCCCCAGCGGGCTGTGCGGCTATACGGGCAAGCCGAGGCCCGAGGCCGTCCGGGCGAACGCCGTCGTGACCTTTGAAGCAGGCAAGCCGGGCTTGTTTTTCCCTGAAGCCCGCCCTTATACCGGCCGGATTGTGGTGCGCCCCATCGGCATACCCGCCGAGGCTCGCGCGGCCGCGCCGCCCTCCTGGGTTCTGCTCAATCCCAAATTCGGCTCGTGGGCCGGGCCTTCCCCTCTGCGCCACAAAGGCGACGCGGGCCGGGTGCTGATTGTCGGCGGCTCGGCCGGCATGGCCGGGGCCCCGGTCCTGGCCGGGCTGGGAGCCCTGCGCGCCGGGGCCGGGTTGGTCCACCTCGCCTGCCCCGGCGGGCTGAGCCTTGCCGCTCCGCCGGAGCTCATGCTCCATGCCGTGGGGAACGGCACGGCATGGGAACCCGGTATGACCGCCGAGTTGCTCGACCTCGCCGCCCGGCTGCGGCCGGATATCCTGCTGATCGGCCCGGGCCTCGGCCGGAGCGAGGGCTCGCGGGAAGCGGCCCGGGGGGTGCTTTCCCTCCCGCGTCGGCCGGCCGCCGTCCTTGACGCCGACGCCCTTTCTTTCTTTCACCTGCCCGACGTACGCCCGGAAGCCGAAGCCTTCCGCCAGGCCCACAGCCTGCCCCTGGAACTGCTGCGCGACGACGACATCCTCACCCCCCATCCCGGCGAGATGGCCGGGCTTTTGCCCTGCTCGTTCTTTTCCGGCCCGGACGGAAAGGCCCTGGACGATCCCCTCACCCGCAAGGCCTGCGTTATGGAGTTGCAGGACGATCGCGGCGGCGCCCTGCGGGCCTTTACCCGACAGAGCCCGGCCGTGCTGGTGCTCAAAGGCCCCGGTACCCTGGTCGGCCGGAGGGGCGCGCCCGCAGCGCTGTGCCCCATCGCTTCGCCCGCCCTGGCCGTGGGCGGTTCCGGCGATGTCCTGGCCGGGGTGATCGCCGCCCTCAGGACAGGCGGCCTGCCCGCCCGGGAGGCGGCCTGTTTGGGGGTTCACCTGCACGCCCGCGCCGGGCAAATCCTTGAGGCTCGGGCACCCCTGGGGCATCTGGCTTCGGAAATCGCGGCCGCCGTGCCCGCCGCCCTGGCCGAATTGTGCCTGCCGACCCGGTGATTTCCATGCGGCTTGTTCTCACCTCACTTTCCGGCACGCGGCGTCTGGCCGGAATCCTGGCCGGGGCCGTGAGCGGGGAAAATCCCGGCGCTCTGCTCCTGCACGGGGATCTCGGCGCGGGCAAAACCACCTTCACCGCCGCTTTCGTGCGGGCTCTGCCCGGCGGCTCCGAAGCGGAAACGTCAAGTCCGAGCTTTACGATCTGCAATATTTATTGTACTGAGCCGACTGTTCACCATTTCGATCTCTACCGCCTGGAGCCGGGCCTGCCGGACGAAAGCCTGGAGGAATCGCTGGACGATCCTTCCACGCTGACCGTCATCGAGTGGCCCGAGCGGCTCTCCCCGGCCGGATTGCCGTCGGACGGGCTGGTACTTCGCTTCTTTCGGGGGGAGCTCGAAACGGAACGCCCGGTGGAACTTTTCGCCCTCGGACCTGTGGGCGGCCGTTGCCTTTCGCTTGTGGCGGAGGCTCTCGGCGATGTCCTCACGCTGTGAGACGCCTTCGCCGGCAAACGCGGGAATCGGCCGGCATTGATGAACACTCACTATAAAGCCGCTCTAGGAATCGCACATGCGCATCATGGTACAGAAGTTCGGCGGCACCTCGGTGGCCGACCGCGAAAGGCAGGAGCAGGTGCTGGGCAAGATCAGACGGGGTCTGGAGTCCGGCTGCAAAATGCTGGCCGTGCTCTCGGCCCGGGCCGGCGAGACCAACCGCCTGCTGGATCTGGCCAGGGAATGGTCCGACTCGCCCGACCCGGCGGAATTGGATTCCCTCATTTCCACCGGCGAGCAGGTTTCCACGACATTGTTCGCCATGCTCCTGCGTGACAAGGGCATTCGGGCGCGTTCCTTTCTGGGTTCCCAGATCGGCATTGAGACCGACGACGAGTTCGGCAAGGCCCGGATCAAAAACATCGACAAAGACAGGATTCTGCGTTTTTTTGCAGACTACGACGTTCTCGTCGTGGCCGGCTTCCAGGGCATGACCCCGGAGGGGCGCATCACCACCCTGGGGCGCGGCGGCTCGGATACGTCGGCCGTGGCCCTGGCCGCCGGAGTCGACGCCGAACTTTGCGAAATTTACACCGACGTTGAAGGCGTGTTCACCACCGACCCCAACCTCTGCTCCACGGCCCGCAAGCTCGACCGTATCTCGTATGACGAAATGCTCGAACTGGCCAGCATGGGCGCCAAGGTTCTGGAAATCCGCTCCGTCGAATTCGCCAAAAAATACAAAGTCCCGGTCCTGGTCCGCAGCACCTTCAGCGACGCGCCCGGAACCCTCGTGACCCAGGAGGATCCAAGCATGGAACACATCATGGTTTCCGGTATCGCCTACGACAAGGATCAAGCCCGCATCACCCTGCGCGCGGTGCCCGACAGGCCCGGCGTGGCCGCGTCCATCTTCGGCCCCCTGGCCGACGCCCGGGTTTCCGTGGACATGATCGTCCAGAACCCCAGCCGCGAAGGGGTCACGGACATGAATTTCTCCGTGAGCCGCAAAGACCTGAAGCGGGCTCTCGAAGTGGTGGAAGGCATCAAGGAGCAGGTGGGCGCTTTTGAAGTGCTGCACGACGAGTACGTGGCCAAAGTTTCGGCCGTGGGTGTGGGTATGCGCAACCACTCCGGCGTGGCCGCCAAGGCTTTCGCGGCCCTGAAGGCCGAGAATATCAACATCATCATGATCAGCACATCGGAAATCAAGATCAGTTGCCTGATTGACGAGCGCTACACCGAGCTGGCCGTACGCACCCTGCACGACGCCTTCGGCCTGGACAGTCGCTCGTACATGGAGGACTGATCTCCCATGAAGAACATCATCATCTATGACACCACCCTGCGCGACGGCAACCAGGCCGAGGATGTCAACTTAAGCCTTGAGGACAAGATCAAGATCACCCTCAAGCTGGACGAGCTCGGCATTGCCTACGTGGAGGGCGGCTGGCCCGGCGCGAGCCCGGTGGACACCGCCTACTTTCAGGAAATTGCGGCCTACGACCTGAAGCACGCCCGCATCGCGGCCTTCGGGTCCACGTACCACCCGTCCGGAACGGCCGAGTCCGATCCCAATCTGGCGGCCCTGATCAAAGCCAAGCCCCAGGCCGCGACCATTTTCGGCAAGTCCTGCGAGATCCATACCCGTGAGGCCCTGCGTGTGGCCCCGGAAGCTTACCTGCCTGTGGTGCGCGAATCCGTGGCCTTTCTGCGCAAGCATCTGTCGGAAGTCATTTTCGACGCCGAGCACTTTTTCGACGGCTGGAAGCGCAATCGCGACTATGCCCTGGCCGTGCTCCGCGCCGCCTTTGAGGCCGGCGCCTCGCATCTGGTTCTGTGCGACACCAACGGCGGCACCCTTCCGGGTGACATCGGCGCCGCGGTCAAGGATGTCAAAAAGCATCTGCCCAAGGCCGCGCTGGGCATCCATTCGCACAACGACTGTGAGCTGGCCGTGGCCAACGCCGTGGCGGCCGTGGAAGCCGGCGCGGTGATGGTCCAGGGCACGTTCAACGGCGTGGGCGAGCGCTGCGGCAACGCCAACCTCTGCTCGATCATACCCGTGCTCGAGTTGAAGTACGAAAAAAAGTATCGTTGCCTGCCCAAAGGCAGCCTCGAACATCTGCGCTCCATTTCCAACTACGTGTCCGAAGTCGTCAACCTGGCCCCTTTCAGCCGGCAGCCCTTTGTGGGTCGTTCGGCCTTCGCCCACAAGGGCGGCATCCACGTGAGCGCCGTCAACCGCAATTCCTCCCTGTACGAGCACATCGACCCTTCCCTGGTGGGCAACCAACAGCGCGTGCTTCTCACCGAGCTGGCCGGGCGCAGCAACATCGTGTCCATGGCCCGGCGCTTCGGGTTCCATCTCGACAAGGACGAGCCCGTGGTCAAGGGGCTTCTGGCCGAGTTGAAGCAGAAAGCCGCCGACGGCTACGACTACGCGGCGGCCGAGGCCTCCGTCGAGTTGCTGCTGCTGCGCAAGTTGGCCCGGCGCGGTGTGCGCGATTTCTTCAAGCCCATCCAGTTCCGCATTCTGGAGTCCAAGCTCGGCGCGGACGGCGAGATATCCTCTGAAGCCACGGTCACCCTCGAAGTCGAAGGCGTGACCGAGCACACCGCCGCCTTTGGCGAAGGGCCGGTCAACGCCCTGGACAAGGCCCTGCGCAAGGCTCTTTCCGGGTTCTACCCGCGCCTGAAAGAAATGCGCCTGGTCGACTTCAAGGTCCGCGTGCTCACCGCGGGCACCGCCGGCCAGGGCACGGCCTCCACCGTGCGCGTGCTGATCGAGTCCGCCGACCACGCCGGCAAGTGGGTCACCGTGGGCGTCTCTTACGACGTCATCGAAGCCAGCCGGCAGGCCCTCATGGATGCCGTCACCTACAAGCTGTATAAAGACGAAAACGAGAAGCGCCGCAAGGACGAGAGAGAGTAAAAAGGAGAGAGGGTGCAGAGCGTCGCCCTGCACCCACCAGGGGCGCTGCCCCTGGACTCCGGCAGGGGAAATCATTTCCCCTGCATCCCTCATTTGTGAGCCGGCGCGCGCGGCGATATGAAGCGTGTGCCGCGGCAGGGTTCACACGAGAAGAGAGATTTCCGGGCCTTAACGGCGCGGTGTGCTGTATCGGTTCTGTATGCTTGACCGCCGCCCGGCCCGCGAGATGACGCAGTGTGCCCGCATGGGCCGGAATACCGTGAAATGCTCCGGAGCTGCCCGCCCGCTGAGGCCGATACCCTTCTGAATCCCCGTCACCCGCCTCAACCAAAGGATACGCCGGAATGCGCCTGATTTTTCTCGCTCTCGCCTTCTTCTGCGCCTTCCCGGCTTGGGCCGCCGAACCCGTATTCGAGCGGTTCACCGGGCCCTCCCCCGCCATGCTGCTGGCCGAGCGTTCCGGCGACCCCGCCGCGGCGACCGCCTTTGCCGGCGGTTGGGGCTATTCCCCCGAAGACGCCTGCCGCATCCTGGCTCCGCAAGGCACCGGCAAGACCTTGCTCGGCGCGCACGCGGCAAGCGCCCAGGAACTGGTCGTGTACCTGCGGCTCAGCCTGGAGTGCGACCGGGCCGGGCTTGTTCCCGCGCATATTTCTCCCCTGAGCCGCGTCATCCATCTCGGCCCCCAGGACTCCGTGTATGAAGCCCTTGAGGTCGAGCTTCTGGCCCTGCCGAAGGAGCGCCGGGCTGAGCTCGAAGCCCTGAACGCCGATGCCTCCCTGCCCGAGGCCGACCGCCTGCGCCGTATTCGGGAGATGAGCAGCCGGGTTGTGCGCGAGTTCTGGTTCGACACCACCGACATCCGCGACCACAACGCCGGCGTGTTGTACAATGCGGCCTTCAAGCCCCGGGCCGTTTCCGCTCGCGGCATTTCCGCGAGTCGGCTGGTCAAGGCCCCGGATGTCCTGCAACGCTCCATCTATCTGGCGGTTTCACCCAAGGGATTCCTTGCGGCCGTCCCGGACGCCGGCATAGCCCCGGCCCTGGTGGACGGCGGCTGGGGTTACGATCAGGCCTCGGCCCTGGTGCAGCGCCTGCCCGCCGGCACAGCGGGCCGCTTCGGCGAGTTCATTCCCCAACAAATGGAGCTGGTATCGATTCGGAACCTTCTGGAGTTTTCCCAGCCGACACCGGCCGGTGAACGGCTCCAGCCCGTGGATCACGACAAGCGCGGCCAGGCCCTGGTCACCCCGGAAAACGGCCGGGTATACGACCGCCTGACCGTCGACGTCTATCTGGTCCCTTCGGAGGCGTACGCTTCCAGGGCACTGCCGCTCATGCGCGACGGGAGCCCGGAAGCCAAAGCCGCCCTGCGGGCCATGTCCCGTAAAGTGGAACGCGAGTTCTGGTTCGACATCACCGAACCCTTCCAGCACAATGCCGGGATTCTAGAGAAGGAAATCACGGCGAATTCGCCCGCCGGCAAGTAAGCCGATTTCTTTTTGCCGCCGGCCGTGATACCAAAAGTCGCGGAAATAACGTCGGGCGCTGAAGCCCGGCGGCAGAGCGAAGCGAGCGCCCATGACCAGCGAGCAGTCCGCCGGCGAATGCCCGGAGGAGCCTACCCCGCCGCCGGCGACGCCGGCCAGGCCTTCCCGCCTGCACGGGCCGTCCTTTTGGGCCGGGTTCCGGGCTGCGAGCCCGCTTATCCCCGGCATGACCCCCTTTGCCCTGATCACCGGCACGGTCACTGTGGGTATCGGCATCGAACCCATCAAAGCTCTGCTCATGGGCGTAATCCTCACCGCCGGGGCCTCCCAGCTCGCGGCCGTGGATCTGCTCGGCAAGGCCGCGCCTATCCTGGTGGTCGTCATGACGGGCCTGATCGTCAATCTGCGCTTTCTCATGTACAGCGCGAGCATCAGCCCCTATCTCAGGGGCATTCCGCCCCCGCGCAAGGCCTTTTATTCCTTTCTGCTCATGGATCAGGTCTACGCCTTGTGCATTCTGGAGTTCTCCAAGAAAGAGGAACGCTACGACCGCTCCTCATACTACGCGGGCACGGCCGCCCTGCTCTGGGCCTGCTGGATTGGCGGCAACGCCCTGGGGGCTTTTCTCGGCGCGCGGGTGCCCAGGGAATGGGGCCTGGAGTTCACCGTGCCCCTGACCTTCGCGGCCATCCTGGTACCGCTCCTGAAAAGCCGGCCCGCCTTCGGCGCGGCCTTGGTCGGCGGCCTGACGGCCGTCGCCGCCTCTCCCCTGCCCTACAACCTGGGGCTGATCTCCGGGGCCGTGTGCGGCGTCCTGGCCGGGTATCACCTGGAAATGCGCCGGAGGGAACGCTGTGGTCATCAGTGATTCGGTCTTCTGGCTCGTGACTCTGGGCATCGGCCTGGGTACCTTCTTTCTGCGCGCCGTGTTCGTCTTCGCCTTGGAGCGCATCCACCTGACCGAAAAGGCCCGGGTGATGCTCAGCTTCATTCCGCCGGCCGTGATTTCGGCCCTGGTCCTGCCGGCCTTTCTTCTGCCCGGCGGGCACCTCCCCTTCCCCGACGGCTGGGAGCGGACGATCGCCGGCATCGCGGCCCTGCTCGCGGCCTGGCGCTTCCGCAACATCCTGGCCACCATCGGCGTGGGCCTGGGGCTCTTCTGGGGCCTGCAATACCTGAAAGGGCTGCTCTAAGAAAGCGCAAGCGCTTGCGGGCGGAAGATCGTGTCTTCCGCCCGCAAGCGCTTGCAACGGCGAAGCGGGCCGCCGCCTATGCTTCCGCAATCCAGCCGGTCAGGGCCTCTATGATCTTCTGGGCCTGTTCCTTGCTGGAGATGTTGAACTTCGACTGGGCGCGATATTCGCCGCCGGTCTTCTTGTAGCGCCGGATGGTGTACATGTCCGGGCCGTAAGTTTCCTTTTCCCTGTTCCAGTTCTGGTAGCGGAAGATGATCGTGGTCCAGGCGCCTTTGCTCAAGACCACCTTGTCCAGTTCCTTGACGATGAGCACATCGTCTTCTTCGTAATTGATCGTGATCTCGTCGATGGTGGTGCTCATGCCGCTTCCTTTCCGGTTGAGGGTCATTTGTCGATAAAGATGCGGATGTCCGCGTCCGGCGTGGCAAAAAGCGCCTCATAGTTCGCCTCGTCCGCTTCCACGGTCACGATGACGACGGTTCCCTCACCTTCCGCGCCGATCTCGGCGATATGGCCGGGAACTTCCATTTCTTTTCCCGACGCGGGGTCGGTCAACACAACGCGGACGTCACGTTTCTCCACCGAGCCGTACGGAAACGAGCCCCAAGCCGAAAGGCGCAAAGGCATGGGGAGGACATCAAGGCGCGCCACGGCCTGCCCTGCGGATACAGGATCGCCCGGCTTGATGTCAACGCCAAGAACCCGCCCGCCTCTCTCCAAGGTCACCGTGGAGTGCCCCAGGGCGGCCTGAAGGCCGGCCGCCGCGCCCAACGCCGCCTTGTACGCCGTGAAGCGCCGGTACAAAGCCGTGTTTTCGGAAGCCAGGGAACGCTCCATATCCACCAGAACGCGTAGCATTTCCTCTTGTTTATGACGCTCCAGGCTTGCCCGCTCAAAGCCGCTTTGGGCGTTGCCCAGTTCCAGGCGGGCGGCGTCGCGGCGTTTGAGCATGTCGTCCACATCCGCCTGCCGGGCCTCGCCCCGCCCCGCCCGCGCCCGCAGGGCCTCGGCCTGCACGCTGAGACGAGCCAGAGAGTCGGAAGCCGCTTCCAGGCCTATTCGGGCGGCTTGCTCCCGAGCCTGCGCGGCGAGAAGATTGCGTTCCTGCATGGCCGCGCTCACGGCGTCGGGTGTCGCGGCCAGGGCGCGGGCGGCCGGGGGCAGGGTCTGGGCCAGGGTGTCCGCGTGGTTTTCCGCCGCCGCCAACTCTTCGCGCAGCGCGACGACATTATAGGAGAACGCCGGCGTGCCGGGGGGCAGATCCGTGTCTCCCGGTTTAAGGTAAACCTCCTGCACCGCGCCGGCGAAGGGCGCTTTCAGGATGGCCTCTTCGCGCTGCTTCAGCACATTTTGCAGTTGGATGCCCTGTTCGGCCGAGGGCAGCAGAAAAAAAGCACCCACGGCAAGCAGGGCGATCAGCAGAAGAAAGGGCCAGAGACGGCGCTTGCGGGAGGCGGGCGGGGTCATGGACAATGGCATGGCACACTCCGGGGTTGTCAAAACTCTGTCGAATTCCGAAGGGAAATGCAAGAATCAGACCTTGCGGCCTATACCCGGGCGCGAAAAAAGGCGCTCCGTGCCGGACACGGAGCGCCTTGCGACACTCTTGATTGGAAAGCGCCTACTGCGGCGCTGTGCCGTTGCCGGCGGCCGGAGCTTGCGGCTCGGGGGCGTCGATGGGCACCGGGACGACAATTTCCTCGGCCTTGTGCCGGCCGGTGGAACTGACGATGTTGTAGCTCAACGAGGTGACCAGGAAGATGACCGCCAGGAAGGCCGTCAACTTGGCCAACATGCCGCCGGCGCCGGTGCTGCCGAACAGCGACGAGGAACCGCCGCCGAAAATCACGCCCATGCCTTCCTTGCCGGACTGCAGCAGGACCAGCACCATGAGCAGGAGGCAGATCACCACATGCAGAATAAGTATCAGATTTTCCAAAACATTCCTCCAAGGCGGCAATTTCGGCGAAAGTTACGCGGTGACGATGCGGGCGAAACTCTCCACCTGCAAAGAAGCACCGCCTATCAGGAGACCGTCGACATTGTCAAGGGATATTATTTGAGCGGCGTTCTCCGGCTTCACGCTTCCGCCATACAGGACGCGCATTTCCGCGGCCTTGTCGCCGAAACGGCGACGCAGGCATTGCCGAACCAGCGCATGGGCGCCGAGAACTTCCTCCGGCCCGGCTGTCCGGCCCGTGCCGATGGCCCACACCGGCTCGTAGGCCACGCTCAGACGCTCCGGGACAACATCGGCGGGAACGCCGGCCAAGCCCTCTTCCAACTGGCGGGCAAGCACCGCTTCCAGGGCTCCCAATTCGCGCTGCTCCAGGGTCTCGCCCACGCAAAGAATCACGTCCAGGCCGGAAGCCAGGGCGAAAGCGGTCTTTTCCCCCACCAGGGCGTTGCTCTCGCCCAAGATGGCCCGGCGCTCGGAGTGGCCGGTCAGCACCAGGGAGCAACCGCAATCCCGCAGCATGTCCGGGGAGATCTCACCGGTAAAGGCCCCTTGCTCGGCGGCCCAGCAGTCCTGGCCGCCCAGGCGGACGCGGGCGCCTTTCTCCAGGGCGTCGGAGCAGGCCCCGAGGGCGGTAAAGGGCGCGAACACGGCGACTTCGCGATCTTCGGGCAGATCGCTCAGCCGGCCGGCCAGTTCCCTCATGAAAACGACGGCTTCGGCGCGGGTCTTATGCATTTTCCAGTTGGCGGCCATCAAGAGCTTCATGGTCATCCTCCGTTGTTGCCCGGCGCCTCGCGGCACAGAACAAGAGCGTCTTCGCCGGTATCGGCGTAATAGGCCTTTCTGCGGCCGCATTCGGAAAACCCCAGGGAACGATACAGGCCAAGGGCGGGCGTATTGCCCACCCGAACCTCCAGCACGGCCCGGCCGATGCCGTGCCGCCCGGCCCGCTCAAGCACCCCGGAGAGGAGCGTTTTCCCAAGGCCAGTCTGCCGCAAATCCGGCCGGACGGCAATATTGTAGATCTCCAACTCCCCCGGGCCCACCGCCACGGTGATGAAGGCGGCGAGTTCCCCATCCGGGCCGCGCAGGCCGAAGGCCGAGAACGCGGCGAAATCGGCGTTGAGCGGGTGGGCGGCGGTAAAGACGTCTCGATAAAGCTCCTCGCTCCAGGCCGTGGAAAAGCACATGCCCTCCAGGCGGGCGACGGCCCCGGCGTCTTCCCCGCCGAGGCGGATCAGGCTATAGTCGGATTTTGCCACACCCGGCCTCGACAGGATTTGCCATGCCGTCTCCCCAACCGCGAACCCGCGCGGCCGCGAACCCGCCGGCCCCGGTCCTGACCGGGCCGGTCGAGGTGCTCGACGAACGGGGAGAACCGTTGCTGATTATGCCCATGCTCCAGGCCGCCAAACTCGGGCTCGGCTTCCGCAAGGCGGTCACGGCCCTGTATGCCGGCGAGCGGTTGTTCCTGCGCCGGGCGCATCCCCTGCCCCTGCGCCGCGAAAGCCGGCGTGAGGTGTTCGATCTGTTCGTCGCCCCGGTTCCCGCCGGGCTGGCCCCGGAGGACGTGGCCGCGCAGGGCTTGGCCATGCTTCTCGGCTATGAGCCGGCCGTGCGCTTCAGGGCGGAAGTCCCGCCCGGCCCGCAGGGGGCGGCGCGTCTCAGCCTGTTCGGCGCGCGCCTTTCGCCGGGAGCGGAGGCCCTACCTTCCGGCAAAGGGCTGCTCTCTCTCGACGCGGACGAACTCTCCGGTCTTGCCTCCCAAATACCGGAGCAGTTCTCACAGGAACTGCTCCGGATCATGGACGCGGGCCTGCTCTTCGGCGGGCCCGGCACAGCTTCGACTTGAACCGCGCCTCCGCACCACCCGCCACCTCAAGGAATAAGGCAAGTTTGGCGTGAGGCAAGGAAGGCGAGGTTTTGCGCGATGGGGCTGGGCTCTTCGCCCTGCCCCGGAGTGCAAAGCGAGCCTGACGCGGTATCACGCCAAAATCGTTTCACTCCGCGGTGGGGGTGAAGTGCTCGGACCAGTACATCAGCCGGCGGCAGTTCGGGCAGGAAAGAATCTGCGTGCCTTTTTGCAACTCGATGAACCCCTGGGGCGGAATGGAGATGTTGCAGCCCGTGCAGACCCCGCCGGAAACGGGCACAATCACCGGGTGGCGCAGGCGCTCGCGGATGAACTCATAGCGGGCGAACACCGGGGCGGGTACTTCCACAGCTGTCTTGGAGCGTTGGGCGTTCAACTTTTCCAGGGCGGTTTCGGCCTGGCGCACCCGGGCTTCAAGCCCGGCTTCACAGGTCTTGAGCTCGGCTTCAATCGTGGCGTATTCCGTCTCGATCTCCTCGCTTGTGGACTTCTGGCGCTCCACCTCCTCGATCAGGGCGGTTTTTTCCTCGTCCCGGTTGCGGTTGACCCGCTCCAGAGAGTCCATCTCCCGGACCATCGCGTGATATTCCTTGGAGTTACCCACCTGCATAAGCTTGCTCTTGCTCTTTTTCAGGCGCACGGAATCGTCTTCGATCTCCATGCCCAGGCGCTTTTCCTGGTCGCGCAGGTGGGCCATTTTGTCTTCCTGGCGCAGGCGCCGGGCTTCCACATCGGCAAAGCGCGCGCGCAGGGATTCCAGCTCCTTGGGGGCGCCTTCCAGCTCCACCTTGATGCCGTGTATTTCATCATCCACTTTTTGCAGTGAAATCAACTGTTCGATTTGTTTCAGGTACAGGCTCAACGACGCATCCTCCTTATCTGTCGCGCACGGCCGCTACGGCAATGCGCCTGGTTACGCAACACCACCGGCCGAATCCGGTGGAAGTGCCTATGCTCCGCCACGCTCAGGGGCCAGCGGGTTCCGGCCGGGGTGAAAAACCACCGGGACGGACAAAATTTCCTGAAGCCGCGCGGCGAACCGGCGCATCATTTCTTCTTCCAGGCAGAAATGGCCCACATCCAGAATGCGGATGCCCGCCTCCAAGGCGGCGTGATATTTGACGTCGCCGGTAATCAGCAGGTCCGCCCCGGCGGCCAAG
This sequence comes from Desulfovibrio sp., assembly GCA_031548905.1. Taxonomy (GTDB): domain Bacteria; phylum Desulfobacterota; class Desulfovibrionia; order Desulfovibrionales; family Desulfovibrionaceae; genus Frigididesulfovibrio. The sequence goes on from JAVBQP010000041.1 coordinate 35,107, forward strand.
GCCTCGGCCGCGAGGCCGGAACCGGAGCCGGGGCAGCAGGCCACGCGGCCGACCCGAACCGGCTTGGGCCCGCAAGCCTGCCAGGACTCCAGGCCCAGAATCCGGGCCAGGATGCGGCAAAATTCCTCATAATCCAGGGGGGTGGGCAGATCGCCCACGAACCCGAATCCGGCGGGCAGGCCGTTGTCTTCCCCGGTCGGCTCCAGAACCCGCGCCCCGGAAAGCAGCAATTCCCCGGCAAGCCAGGCCGCCGGGCCACGCGGCGAGGCGTCCAGGGAGGTATGGGCGCTGTACAGCGGAATATCACGGGAAAGCAGCAACTGCAGCGCGGCCAGATAGTCGCCCGGCGTGTCCGGGTAGACCGGCCGCATGGTCAGGGGGTGGTGGGCCAGAATAAACTCGGCCCCGTCCGCCACGGCGGCCCGCAGGCGTTCCAGGTCCGGGTCCAGCAGCACGGCCACCCGCCCGGCATCTTTACGAAAAGCGGCCACCTGCATTCCCGAATGATCCCAGGAGGCGGCCAGGCCCAGCGGAGCTATTTTTTCGACAGCATCAATTATTTCAGACACTTTCATCATACATCCTCCCTAACGGCAAAGGTGCCGTCACAGTTTTCACCGTAACGGCACCTTTGGCTGTATGATATGTTCCGGGGCGTTTTCCCGGAGCGGGAGCTGCCTGCACATTCGTCTCGCTGTTGATTTCCTCGGCGGCTCGATACGTAGCGACCACCGTGTAATCAAAGGATATATCTTGATCCTGACAGAACGTCAAGCACTTCACACAAACAAGGGGAACTGTTTACGAAGGGTGCCCGCCCTTACAGCAGCTTTTCTCGCCCGTCTTGGCGTCGGTGTTCGCGGCTTCTTCTTCCGGCGTGCATTTTTCGGAGAGGGGCCTGCCGCAGCAGCGTTTCCCGGAGGGATGGGCATGTTCCAAGGGGCTTAACGGTTTCTTTTCGGCATCACTCATAGTACTACTCCTTTGTTGTGGATTGAAAAAGAATATACATGGACGACCTGTCAGGCAAGAGGAGATTTTTCCGCGCCGGCGATCTTCATGCGTCCGCGGCCGCGCTTGTTTTTTCCCCCCCGCCGGCATACAACCCTTTACGCCGCGCGGCCGCGCGGCATATGCACACTTCAACCGGCGAGGCTCGCGTGCCTTTTTCGGATACGGACACCCTTCAAGATCTTCTGGACCGGGCGGCACAAAAATACGCCCTGGAGTTTGAAGACGTCGGCGTCGCGGGTAAGACCCTGCGCGTGCTGCAAATCGCGGACATGCGCGAGCGCCTGGACGCCATGATCCGCTCCGGCGCCCTGGATGACGCCCTGAACTCCCTGCCCCTGTGGGCCAAAATCTGGCCCGCCTCCCTGGCCCTGGCCCATGCCCTGAACGCCCGGAAGGACAAAGGGACGCTGCTGGAAATCGGCGCGGGCTGCGGCGTTGTGGGCCTTGCGGCCGCCGCCTGCGGATTTCGGCGGGTGGTCGTCTCGGACATCAACGAAGACGCCCTGCTCTTTGCCCGGATCAACGCCCTGCAAAACAACCTGGCCGACCGGGTGGAAGTCGTCCGCCTGGATATCCGCGACCCGGAGCCGCCCTCCGGTTTTGATCTGGTCGCCGGGGCGGAAATCCTCTATCTGGAAGATCTCTACCGGCCCCTGGTCAAATTTCTGGGCCGGGTCGGGGCGCCCGAGACGCTCCTGGCCTCGGACCACCGGCGCGCGCCCAAGCGATTCTTCAAACTCGCGGAAAAAGAATTCACCCTCGGCCACAAGCAGCTCGGTCTGCGCGGCAAGGGGGAGGACGAAACCGAAAAACATCTTATCAGCCTGCACCGCCTGACATCAAAAATATGATCCGCCTGACACCCTGCCCCAAAGCCTATGTCCTGGACCAGGACAAGGCCGTGACCCCGGAAGAGACCCTGCGCACCGTCAAAGCCCGCCTGGCCGGGCTCGATCTGGACATCGCGGCCGAAATCCGCCGCATCGACGTGGGCCGTCTCGGCATTCCCGTATTCATCTCGCGCTGTGGCCAAGACGCCAAGGCCGTCATGCCCACCCGCAAACAGATGGGCAAAGGCGCGACCCCGGCCCAGGCCGAAGCCTCGGCCCTGATGGAGCTGATGGAACGCTACGGCTTTTTCACCTTCTGGCGGGATCGGCCCGACATGGTCCGGCTCTCCTGGGAAGAAGCCGAGCGACGTTTCGGCGACGCGCTCATACCCGTGGCCGAGGTTACCCGGGCCTGCGGTTCCGAACTTCCCGAAGACACGGCGCGGAGCCTGCTCGGCCTGCGGCCCTGGCTGTTCTGCCCCTGTTTGCGGATCCACGACGAACAAATCGTGCATGTGCCCCTGGATCTGTTCCGACAGTTGGGGGAATTCAATGGCTCTTCGGCCGGCAACACCGAGGCCGAGTCCATTCTCCAAGGCGCCTGCGAACTGATTGAACGCCACGTCTGCGCCCTGATCGATCGCGACCGGCCGGAGTTGCCGACCATCGCCCCGGCCTCGGCCGAGGATCCGGTGCTGCGCGACCTGCTCGACAAATTCGAGCGGGCCGGAGTGCATGTGCTGCTCAAAGACTTCAGCCTGGGTCTGCCGGCGCCCACCGTGGGCGTTCTGGCCCACGACCCCGCGACCTTTCCGGAGCGCTCCGAAATCGTCTTCACCGCCGGAACGGCCGTTTCCCCGGTCAAGGCCGCCGTGCGCGCCCTGACGGAAATCGCTCAGCTCGGCGGAGATTTCTGCACCTCGGCTTGTTACGAGGCCTCCGGCCTGCCCAAGTTCGCGGAGATGGATGAAGCCCGCTTCCTTTTCTCCGGGCCGACGGTTCCCCTCGCCTCCCTGCCCGACCCGGAGGGCGGCGACATCCTCGAGGAGTTGCGCGGCCTGGCCAAGGCCCTGCTCGCCCAGGGCTTCAGCCTGTATTCCGTGGCCACGACCAACCCGGACACGCGGGTGCCCACCCACTATAGCTTCGTGCCCGGCTTCGCCTTCCGCGAGCGGGAGAAAAACGCCTCCCTGGGTCTGTTCGTCGGCCGGATGATCGCCGAGGAAGCCGGCCCGGACGAGGCCGAACGTGCGTACGCCCGCATGGAAACCCTTATTCCCGGCGCCCACTGGCTGCCGTTTTTCCGAGGCATGACGGCCATGCGCGCCGGCGATTATTCCGCCGCCCGGCGCTTCTTTGCTCTGGCGGAGCCTGTGCAGCCGGAAGAGGAATCCCGCGCCCTGGCCGCCTTCTACGGGGCCTATACCCACACCTTGGAAGGCGACTGGGAACAGGCCCGGCCCGGTCTGGCGACGGCCGCCGAGCTCTGCCCGGACATGAAGGAATACCACAACCTGCTCGGCGTCTGCCTGTTCAAGCTCGGAAAGTACGAGGACGCGGGAACATGCTTCGCTTACATTCTCTCCCGCCTGGACAAAGGCTCGGCCGTGGATGTGCAGAACCTCGGCCTGTGCCGCAAATTCCTGGGCGACGCCGAAGCCGCCCGGCACTACCTGACCGCCGCCCTGGAGCTGGACCCCGGCCTGGAGGCGGCCCGGACGCACTTGGCCGAGCTTAATCGGCAATGAGCCCCGCCGTCGCCGCCCTTGGCTCGCTCTGCGCATCCTTCGCGGTCATGCTTGTGGGCCTGCGCCTGCGCATGGGCCTATGGCTCTGTGTTCTGGCCGGGAGCGCCTGCCTGGCCCTGCTCACCGGCATTCCCGCGGCCGATTTCGCCGGTGTATTCCCAGGTACATTGGGCGACAAGGGATTTGTCAGCCTGAGCCTGGTGCTCTGCCTGATCCTGGTGCTCTCAGGCGTGCAGGCGGCCACGGGACAAAACCTGCGCATGGTGGCCGCGCTGGAGTCGCTCCTGCGCAGCCGCAAGCTCCGCCTGCTCTTTTTCCCCGCCCTGGTCGGCCTGCTGCCCATGCCGGGCGGGGCGCTCTTCTCCTGCCCCATGCTGGAGAGCGCGGCCCGGCGCATGGATCTCGATCCCAGGCGCAAGACCGCCGTCAACTACTGGTTCCGGCACATCTGGGAACCGGTCTGGCCGCTTTACCCCGGCTACATTTTGACCTGCACCCTCCTGAACCTGCCCTTGTCCGCGCTGGCCACCTACACCTTCCCCCTGCTGTTCATATCCCTGGCCTCGGGCTGGTTTTTCCTGCTGCGCGACCTTCCCCCGGAAAAGGAAGAGGAACGCCCCGCCGACCCGGCCGAACGCCGCAAGGCCTTGCGCGACCTGCTGTATGAATCCCTGCCCATCGGCACGGCCCTGCTCGGGGCCGTGCCGGCTTCTCTGCTCGCGGACGCCCTGTTCCCCGGCCTGCCCGGCGGGGCTCCCTTTGCCGGCTCCCTGGCCGCGGCCGTGGCCGTCGCCCTGGCCCAAGGCGGCACGGTCGGCCTGCTGCCGAAAATCCTGTTCAGCCGCAACACCGGCGGTATGCTCCTGCTGATCTTCATGATCTTCGTCTTCAAGTCGCTGCTGGAACACAGCGGGATCATCCCCAAACTCGACGGCTTCGGCTCCGAGCGGTGGGCCGTCCTGGCCCTGTTCATTCTTCTGCCCTTTGTGTGCGGCGCCCTGACCGGGGTCATGGTGGCCTATGTGGGCACCAGCTTCCCCATCCTCATCGGCCTCGCCGCCCATGCCGGGTTACAGGAGATGACCATGCCGCTCTTCGTCCTGGCAATCATCGCCGGCAATATCGGGGAAATGGTCTCGCCCCTGCACGTTTGTCTGGCCGTTTCCTGCGAATACTTCAAGGTCGGCGCCGTCGCCACAATCCGGCAGATCCTCGGGCCGGTTCTGGTGCTGCTCTTCGCGGGCGGCCTGTGGTGCCTGATCCTGGCCGCCTGGATCGCGCCGTAACTATTCGGCCCAAAAACAAAAGGCCGTGCGCCATAAGCCCACGGCCTTCGGAAAAAGAGCAACCCGCGGGAGCCCGTCAGGCCCGCTGCAGCTTGGCTACAAGTTCCATCGTTTCCGCCACAAGCTGCGTCACCTCCCGCATGGCGGTCTGGGCCCGCTCCATTTGCGCGGCCGTTTCGCCGGCTATCCGGCTGATCTCTTCCGTCCCCCTGGTGATTTCCTCGCCGGCGGCGGCTTGCTCCTCGCCCGCCGTGGCGATGGAACGCACCTTGTCGGCCGTCGACTCGGCTATACCCACGATGGATCCCAGGGAATCCCCCGCCTGCCGGACCATTTCCGTGCTCCGGGAAACCGCGCCGGCGGTGTCCTCCATGCCGCGTATATTGGCCGCCGTCCCCTCCTGGATGGCCTTAACCACATCTCCTACCTCTTTGGTGGCGACCATGGTTTTTTCCGCCAGCTTGCGGACCTCGTCGGCCACCACGGCGAAGCCGCGCCCGGCCTCGCCGGCCCGCGCCGCTTCAATAGCGGCGTTCAGGGCCAGCAGGTTGGTCTTGTCGGCAATGTCGGTAATCACTCCCATGACCCGGCCGATACCCTGGGCTTGTTCACCCAACGCGTTCAAGCTCTCTTTCAGCCCGCCCGTCTTGTGCTCCACCTCCGTGATGGCCCGGATGACGTCCGCGACAATCCGCCGCCCTTCCTCGGCGTTTTGTTTCGCCGATTCCGCGCTTGTGGAGGCGGCTCCCGCGTTGCGGGCCACTTCCATTGTCGTGGCGTTCATCTCTTCCATGGCCGTCGCCGTTTCCGTGGTGCGCCTGAGTTGCATGTCGGCACCGGCCGAGGCCTGCCGTACCTGCTCGACAAGTCCTCCGGCGGCTTCGTCTATTCTATTCGCGATGCCCGCCAACTCACCCCCGGCCTGACGCATACCCCGGCTCATGGCCTGTTCCGCTTCAGCCTTGGCCTCTTCGGCCTGAGCCACGGCCGCGCGGGCCTTTTCCGTCTGTTCCAGGGCTTCCGCGCTTTTTTGCTCGGCCGTGAGGATCATCTCCTTCAACCGGGTGACCATGGTGCGCAAGGCATCGGCAAGTGTACCGATCTCATCCCCGCGCCGGACGGTCAGCGTGTTGTCGAGATTGCCCTCGGCCACGGCCGAAGCGAACGTCACTCCCCGGTTCAGGGCTCCCACCACGTTGCGTACGACCAAAAACACGATAAGCGCCACGGCCAGGGCCACGCCCAGGCTGATACCGGCCGAGGTCTTGGCCAGGGTATACACACCGCTGTGAATATCGTCGACATCGCTCCGGATCACGCAAAACCACTTGGTAAGGGGATCCTTCTCGAAAAAGTACAGCGCCTGCACACCGTTGAAGTCGGTCATAAATCTCCCCCGTTCTTCGGTCTCCCCAAGGAAGTGCCGCGCGGCCGGGGAGTTGTTCGCCTCGGGAGACATGATCAGATCGGGGTTGTGGTGGGCCAGGACGTTGCCGCCGGGAGAAACGATAAAGGCATACCCATTCTGGCCGAGACTGATGTCTTTGACATAGGCGTCGCTGAATTCGCCGAGATCCATGGTGATCAGCAACACGCCGGCGGGGGTTCCCTTGATCATGACGGGCACGGCCAGGGGCAGCACGGACTTGCCCGTGGTGGTGCTTTTGATCGGCTCACCGATATAATCGACTTGGCCTTTCATGGCCTGCTGAAAATACGGGCGATCTTTCAACGATGTCGTCGGGGGAGAATCGGTGGAAGAAGCCACGACCATACCGTCGGCGTTGATCACGTGGATAAGCTGGTAAAACGGCTTCTTCTCCAGCATTCCCTTCAGGGTTCTCTTCAGGCGAAGCGCGCCGGCGGCGGCGTCCGCCTCCGGATTCAGCATGTTGCTTACCATCATCGTGCCGGCAAGCATCTGCGCATCGGACTGCGCTCCTTTTATCAGCACGCCGATAAGGTCGGTCATGTCGCGGACGGACCCTTCGGCATCCTGAAATATGGCCCGCTCCAATGCAGTGTTTGCCAGTTGGTAGCTGGTGAATGAGACCAGGGCCAGCCCCAGGATGGTCATTCCCAAAATAGGCACCAACAGACGATTTCTGAGATTCCACATAAATAGGTACCCCTTATTTCCGAGTATTGTATTAAGCTATATCCACCTCCGTTTTATGTAAAGACATATGAAAAAGATTGGCGAAAAATTTTTATTTTTTCCGCCAATCCCTCAGATTTATCCACAATAAACTATAAGAAGAGTGTTATTTTACGCCCCTCCTCCGCCCCGCTCCACATACCCCTGCCACTGGGCCTGGGGCACCAGATTGCCGCCGGTCGCCCAGACGATATGGCAAGCGCATTCCGGGCACGCCGTGGGCAAGAGCCCCTGTTCCAGCGTATGCCGCAGGCCGGGTACGCCGGCAAGAGCGGAAGGTTCCAGCTTCAGGCCCTCGGTATCGGCGGCCAGAGCCAGATAAGTGAACAAGTCCGCGTCGTCCATGGTGTACAGACCGTCCAGCAAGGGGCGCATGGCCCGGCAAACCAGGGCTGAAGGCGCGCCCACGGCCAGGCCGTCGGCGGCCGTGGTCAGGGGGATGCCGAACTCAGTGGAGGAAGCCTTCTCGTCCAGCCCGGTATACAAGCCCAGAAGCATCGCCGGGGCGTTGATCGGCTCGGCGAAGAAGCAGTGGGCGGCATCGCCGAACGCGTGCTTCAGGCCGAAGGCCACGCCTCCCGGGCCGCCGCCCACCCCGCAGGGTAAATGCACATAAAGCGGATACCGTGAATCCGCCTTGATACCCAAATTTGCGAGTTGCGCATTCAGGCGCAGCCCGGCCACGGAATACCCCAGGAACAGGCTGCGCGAGGATTCGTCATCCACGAAATGGCAGAGCGGATCGGCCTCGGCCGCTTTGCGGCCTTGGGCCACAGCGAAGCTGTAGTCGTCGGCGTACTCGATGACGGTCACACCGTTCGCGCGCAGCAGATCCTTTTTCCAGGCCTGAGCGTCCGCCGACATATGCACGGTCACGGCAAATCCAAGGGCCGCGCCCATAATCCCGACCGACAGCCCCAGGTTGCCGGTGGAACCCACGGCCAGCTTGAAGCCGGAGAAAAACTCCCGGAAGCGCGGTTCGGCCAGGATCGCGTAATCGTCGGCCGGCGTGAGCAGCTTGTGCGTGAAGGCGAGTGATTCGGCCACGACCAGGACTTCATAAATGCCGCCCCTGGCTTTGATGGAGCCGGAAATGGGCAGGGCCGCGTCCATTTTCACCAGCATCCGGCCGGGGATTTTCAGCTTCCAGAGATCCTCAAGAGCCGCCTTGAACTTCGGCGTCTCCACCAGGGGGGACTCGATGATACCCCCACTCCCGACGGTTTCCGGAAACTTCGCGGCAATAAAAGGAGCGAAACGCTCCAACCGAGCCTGAGCGTCCTCGGCCTCGCGCCGGGCGAAGGGCAGGGAATCGGCGACCTCGGCGAACGGCCGGCGGGCCGGGTTGGCCCAAAAGACCGGCTTGCAGGCAAGCATCGGCGACAACAGGGGGTACTCGGCAATCCAGGCTTCTTTTTCGCGCCCGTGGATCAGGCTCATGGCGAGGCTCCTTGGCTGTTGGAGTTACGGTGTTCAGCGAGGCAAATCTCTCAGGCGGACGATGCGCACGACGGGGTTGCGCAGGCGCTCCCACTCCTTGAGCACCTCCAGGGTTTCCGGGTGCGGGTGCCCGATGGCCACGGCCCGGCCCGTGAGCAGAGCCGTTTCCTCAGCCCGGCGCAGGGCCGCGAGAATGGCCCGACGCGAGATGACATGGTCCAGAAACACGTCGCGGCGGTGGCCCGGAACACTCATGTTCCGGGCTTCGTCATAAAAGACGCTGCGCGGGTGGGTCAGGCTGTCGAGCATGAACAGGTTGCGCTTGCGCAGTTCTTCAAGCACCACGCGCACGCCCTCCCGATCGCGGGTAAAGCGCGAACCCATGTGGTTGTTCAGGCCCACGGCGTACGGCACGCGATCCAGGGCATTGTTGACAAGCAGACGGATCTGCGCGGTTGAAGCGCCCCGCAACAACACGTTCGGGCCCGGTTTGACGTTCGGGTAGCCCTCCGGCTCCATCGGCATGTGAACGAGAATCTCCCGCCCGGCCGCGTGGGCCGCCTCGGCGCCCTCGCGCACATGGGCGGCATGGGGCCAGAACGCGAAGGTCACCGGGTATTTCAGGGCCAGAAGCCGCCTGACCGCGCCCATGCTTGCGCCCATGTCATCGATGACGATGACCAGGCGCGGCTCTTCTTTCTCGCCGCGCAGACGCTCCGGGCCGAGCGCACGGCGGCCGGAATCCGGCGCGACGGGAACCTCCCCGCCGGGCCGCAGGCTGATCCGGTGCGTGGGAACGCCTTTGACGAAGATTTCCAGGGCATCTTTACCGGAGTGCTTCACTTCGGCGCTTTCGGCCCACCAGCGCAGATTGCGCTCCAACTCGCGCTCAAACGCCTCTCCCAGTTCGCCGGAAGTCGGTTCCAGGCGCCGGAAGGTATACGTCTCCTTGTCGCGGGTTCGCTCCTCGGAGGCGGCCACACGTAGGGCGTCGGCGGGCAGGCCGAGGCGGCGCAGCACCTGGAGCAGGGCATAGTCGATCCGGCCCACGGTTTCTTCTAGGGAAGGCCCGCCGGCTTCCTCATAGGGGAGATTTTGCAGATCCTGCAGGGCCTGGCGCACGGCTCCGTCCGTGGCGGAGGGAGCGTCGTCCACGGGCTCCGGGGGCACGGTCGGGGAAGGCAGGACGGAGGGCGCGGTCACGGCCCTGTCCCGCACCGCTCCGGGTGGCGGCGTCTTGCGGGGGGCCGGGGTGGAGGCCGCCGGCTTCACCGGAGTGTCGGGGGAGCGCAGCAGCATGTACAAAGTAGAAGCGCCGGCGAGCAACAGAAGCGCCGCCAGGGCTCCGGCGGCGAAGGCCGCCCAAGGGCGGGTGGTTGTTTTGGATTTCTTTCCGCGCGGCGAACGGGACGGGGCCTTGCGCGTTTTAGCGCGCGAGGCCCCTTTTCCGGCTTTGCCGGTACTCTTCCGTTCCGTTTTTTTCCCGGTTTTCGCGGTCACGAGGGCTGTTCGTCCTTACATGCCCGTCTCGACTCAGAGAGTGTCGCCACAAAAGGTAAAAAACCTTGTGGCGCTCCCCCTATCGGGCGTGGATTTCGCTGATCTTGGGCAGACCGCGCACCAGTTGCAGGCCCATGCGCAGTTGGTTGTCCTGCGAAAGGATCTTGGCGGTTTCGTCTTCCACCAGCTTGGGCTTGTCCTTGGCGCCGGCGTCCTTGCTGTCGCGCTTCACTTCCAGGTGGCGGGAAAGATCCTTCTCGCGCGGCAGGTTGATCCGGGGCGTGCCGTCCTCCTCGCGCGGAACCTCAAAGGGCACGATGATGTCCGGCACGATGCCCTCGGCCTGGATTGAGCGGCCGCTGGGCGTGTAATACAGGGCGATGGTCAGCTTGACAGCCGTGCCGTCTTCCAGGGGTATGATGTTCTGCACCGAGCCCTTGCCGAAGGTGCGCTCGCCCACGAGCACGGCCCGGTTGTGGTCCTGCAGGGCGCCGGCCACGATTTCCGAGGCCGAGGCCGACCCCGGGTTCACCAGCACGGCCATGGGGGCGTTGATGTCTTTGGCGTCGGACTTGGCTTCGAAGCTTTTCAGCACCTCGTCGCCCCTGCCGCGCATACTCACGATCACCCCCCGGCGCAGGAACACGTCGGCCACTTCCACGCTCTGGTCAAGCAGGCCGCCGGGGTTGTTGCGCAGGTCAAGCACCACGCCCTTGATCGGGGCCTTCTTGGCCATCGTGTCCAGAGCCTCTTTCAGTTCCTCGGTGGTGCGCTCGCTGAAGCGGGTCAGGCGCACCCAGAGGATGCCGTCCTCGTCGATGAAGCGGGCCTTGACGCTGATCAGGGGGATGGCGTCGCGGATAATCTTGACGCTCACCGGGGTCTTGTCATCCTTGTGCAGAAGCAGAAGCTCCACCTCGCTGCCCTTGGTGCCGCGAATCTTGGAAACCGCCTCTTGCATACTCATGTCCTGGGTCGGCTGGCCGTCCACGGCCAAAATGGCGTCGCCGGCCTTGACCCCCGCCTTGTAGGCCGGGGTGTCTTCGATGGGGGAAACAACGATGATCTGGTTGTTCTCCGTGGAAATTTCAATGCCCACCCCGTAGAATTTGCCGGTGGTGGTCTCCTGCATTTCCTTGAATTCTTCCTTGTCCAGGAAGGTGGAATGCGGGTCGAGCCCCTGGAGCATCCCCTTGATGGCCGAGGTGATCAGGTCTTCCGACGTGACGTCGCGGACATACGAGGTGCGGATGAGATCCAGTACCTTGCCGAAGCGTTTCAGGTGGTCGTAACGGCCTGTGTCGTTCTGGGCCGCGGCGGCGGGCAGACACAGGGCCAGAAGCAGGGCACAGGCGAATATGGGGCGGCGTATGCAACGCATGGTGTTCCTCCGAAGGGATCCGTTACGCGGCCGGACACGCGACGAACTTCCGGCATCCTTCCAAACCGGGGTTCCGGGCGGGGAGGACGGCGGAAGCATCACGAACCGAACCACGGCACAGGATTAATGGCTTTTTGCTTAAAACGCAATTCAAAATACAAACCGGGACCGGAAATTGCCGGATACCAGCCCACGGTGCCGAGCACCGCCCCGGCCGCCACCTGTTTGCCCACAGGCAGGGGGCTGTTGCCCAGGAAGGCGTAGAGGCTGTAATAATTCGAACCGTGCTGAAGAATAAGCACGGTGCCGAAACCGCGCAGCACATCGTTATGCACCACCTTGCCGGCGGCCACGGCCGTGACTTTCTGCCCCTCGGCGGCGGCAAAGCCCAGGCCCCGGCGGGGCGGGTCCGCCTCCGGGGCGTAGCTCTGGCGCACCGCTCCCTGCACGGGCCGGGGCAGTCTGCCTTTCATGTTCTCGATCTTGCCCTGCCCGGCTTTCTCCAACTGAAAATTCAGGGTGTCCACGAGTTTGAGGATATCCTGCAACTCGCCTTCCACATCCCGTTTTTGATCGCGCAGGGCTTCAAGCTTACGAGAATAAGCGATGCGTTCCTTCAGCAGGTTTTCCTTTTCCGTGCCGACCACGCTCAGGCTCTGTTCAATGGATGCGGAAATTTTCTGCCTGCGCCCGAGCACGGCGGCGAGCTTTTCCTCCTGCTCGTTCAGCTTGGCGCGGTATGTCTCCAACTCGGCGAACAATTCGCGCGACCAGGTGTACTCGCGGTCGGTCACGTCCCAGTCGGCCATATCGCGGCCGCCCACGCTGATCCGCTTGCCGGCTATTTCCCAGAGCAGATTCAACAGCTCGGCCTGGGTCTTTTCCGTCCGGGCGATGTCCGCAAGTAAAGCCTCGTACTCGGCCTTGGCCCCGGCGTCGCTTTTGGCCAGGGCTTCCAGCTTGGCCTCCTGGTCCGCGATGCCGCGCTCCAGCTCCAGAATCCGCCGCTCCGCCGCGGCCAGGCCGGTGTTCAGCCGGCGTTCCTCGGTGGTCAGGCGTTGCAGGGTGGCCCGGCGCTCGGCAGCGCCGGCCTGCTCGCGTTGCAGGCGGGACTTCAACTCCTCCGCGTCCGCCGCCGCGCTCGGGGTAGGGAGAGCGCACACGGCCGCGAGGACGAGCAGCAGGATCGCGAGACGCGCCCTCATCGCCCGGCCTCCAGAAATTTCCCCAAGGGGCAGGCGCCGCACAGGGGCTTGCTCTTTTTGCACCAGCCCTTGCCCGTGCGCACGATCAGCGCGTGGTACTCGTTGTAGAGCGCCGTGTCGGCCGGCAGGTTCGCGGTGAACAGGTCGCGCATAACATCGTAGGGGGCGTTTTCCGGCAACAGGCCGTGCCGGCTGAAAATCCGCCGGGTGTAAGCGTCGGCTGTGAAGCTGGGCCGGTTCAGCGCATAGAGCAGGATGGAATCGGCCGTTTCCGGCCCCACGCCCTTGACCTGAAGCAAGGTCCGGCGCAGGGAATCGTTGTCGCGGCCGGCAGCGAAGGAAAGTGACGGGTCGTCCGGCGGTTCGGGAGTCTCGGCCAGTTGCGCGAAGCATTCCAGCAGGCTGCGCAGGCGGGCGGTCTTGATCTGAAAAAAACCGGAGGGCCGGATGCACTCGAGGAGAACGTCTTCCGGCAGACGCCACACGGAACGCGGGGTCAGGGAGCAGGCCGCCTTGAGGCGGGCCATCGCTTTCTCCACGTTGCCCCAGGCGGTGTTTTGCACGAGAACCGCGCCGACGGCCACCTCGAAAGGCGTGTCGCCGGGCCACCAGCCGCTCGGGCCGAGACGCTCGAGCATGGCTTGGTAATATGCCGAGAGGCGCTCACGCACGACTTACTCGGGCAGAGCCGTACCGGCGCCGAAGACCAGGGCGGTCCACTCGCCTTTCGTCCGCCGGATCGGGGCGGCCAGGCCCTGCTCCTGGTAGGCCTTGGCCACGGTGTCGGCCTGGATGGTCAGAATACCGGAAAGCACCAACAAGAGGGGCTGCCCCCCGCCGAGCCGGGCGATGTCCGGGGCCATGTCGCACAGGGGGCCGGCCAGGATATTGGCCAGCACCAGCCCGTACGGGCCTTGCGCCGCATCCACTCCGCCCCGCTCGACCACGAAGGTTTCGGGTGAAACGCCGTTCAGCTCCCGGTTGGCGCGGGCGTTGTCCACGGCGAAAACGTCGATGTCCAGGCCTTCGCCGCGCAAACCCAGCAGACCGGCCGCGATGCCGAGAATGCCCGAACCGGTGCCGAGATCCAGAAAGCGCCGTTCGGGCGAAAGGAGCCCGGCATCGGCCAGGTCCGAGAGGGCCGTCAGGCACAGGGCCGTGCTCTCGTGATGCCCGGTGCCGAAGGCTGTGCCGGGCTCGATGAGCACCGGCGTGCGGTCTGTTTCGGCGCGCTCTTTCTCCATCCAAGGGGCCAGAACCAGAAACCGGGAACCGCACGGGACGGGCGTGAAAAATTCCTTCCAGGTTTCCACCCAGTCGGTTTCTTCAATTTCCTCCCGCTCCACAGTGATGTGGGGCATGAAAGCCTTGGCGGCGGCTTCCAGTTCGGCGCAGAATCCCGCGTGCCCGGAATGCACCAGGCAATGCAGCCCGCCCGTGGGCAGGGCGACTTCTTCCCATCCCTGTTGCACATGCAGGGAGAGGAAGGCGGGCAAAAGTTCCGCGTCGTCCGGGGAAGCGATGAATGTCAGGCGGGTCAACAAGCCCATGCGGGAAACCTCCGAAAAAGGAACGCGGCGGGTCTTCGCTCCTGCCGCGCGATAGGTCGTGTTACGTATCAGCCGGTCGGGCCGCAGCCCGCGCAACTTGAGCAGGCGTCGCCGCCGAGGGGAGCGCCGGAGTTGATGGAAAAGCCGGTGTGCGAGAGGTCCACATCAAGCGCCGTCACCTGGGCCAGCAGGTCCGGGGCGATGCAGAAGGTGTACCCCCGCTCTTCAAAAATCGTGTCGTCCGCCTCGGCCTTGCCCAAAGTCAGGGCCAGGCGCCGGCCGGAACAGCCTCCGGGGGCGGCGTAGATGCGCAAAGCCGTCTTCTCGCGGCCGGTGAAGTAGGCGTCCAGTTCTTCGCGAGCCGCCTCAGACAAGGTGAGCATGATCCATCCAGGCACGACCGCGTCGCGGTGTTTTCGGCGCGTCTCGCCCGAGGGATTCCCGAGCGGGAATCCCTCGGGCGATCACATCAGGCTTGGGAAGGGCAGCCGCCGCTCCCGCAGGAGGAGCACCCACCGCCGCCGGCATTGACCGGCACGGCGGAATCAACGGAAAAGCCCATATAGCTGTAGTCGATGGTGATCGTCGACGTTTTCTCGATAAGTTCTTTGTTTACGCAGAAAGTATAGCCGCCCGCTTCGTAAGCGGCATCATCCGGGCCGGACTCGTCCAGAGCCAGCATCAGTCTCGGGCCGCTTCAACCGCTGGAGGCAAGATAGACCCGGATCGTGCCGGGCTTCTTGCCGTCGAAATACGCGTCCAGCTCTTTGCGGGCGCTGTCGGTCACAGTGATCATGGTGTCTCCAATGAAGGGTTTCGTACCGCCGAAACAGGCGGAACGGTGGAACATCGTCGGTTAGTGGGAAGAACCGCCGCAGCAGCTTCCGCCCCCGCTTCCGCAGGAGGAACCACTTCCGCAGGAAGAACCGCCGCAGCAACCGCCGCCGGAACTCAGGGGAACGGCGGAATCAACCGAAAAGCCCATATGGGAAAAGTCGATGGTGATGGTCGAGGTCTGCGCGATAAGCTCCTTGTTCACGCAGAACGTGTAACCGCTCACTTCGTAGGTGTTGTCGTCCGGGCCGGACTCGTCCAGCGCGGGCATCAGCCGGGACCCGCCGCAGCCGGCAGCGAGATAAATCCGGATCGTGCCGGGATTCTTGCCTTCAAAGTACGTATCAAGCTCTTTACGGGCCTGTTCGGTCACTTCAATCATGATTCCTCCGAAATTGTTCCATATCAGGTAAAGCCCCGGCAAGGGTTTGTCAATCGCTTGCCGGGATAGCCACTTCCAACACGGCAATCATCTTTTTGCTCCCGGGCCTGTCGGCAAAATCGCGGTGCAACGAGGCCATGCCCTTGGCGGTGGAGAGATCCCGCCGGTTGACCTTGCCGCCGTCGCTGCTGGTCTGGAAAAAGAATGTCTCGCCCTTCGGCCCCTTGACGATAATGCCCACGTGATAGTGCAGCAAGGTGTAGCCGGGCAGTTTCGTCTCTTTGCTGAAGGAAAGCAGGTAGAGCCGGCCCGGCTTGAAGCGCGGCAGGAGTTCTTCCCACGTTTTATCGCTGTTCAGCTCCCAGCCGCGGTACCGGCCGTCGTACCCGGCCGGATCGGCGGTGCCGCCGCCGGGCGTGAGCAATGCGCGCGCACGCCCTTCAGAGATATTGCAAATCAGATCCCAGCCGAAGTCCCAATCCTCTCCCATGGCCGCGCCGGGACCGCTGTCTCCCGCCCTGTCGCGCATGGCTGTGGGGGGGCTGAAGTTCTCTCTCAGGATATACCGTGAGCCGGCCAGGGCAAAGCCGCTGCAATTCAGGCCGGGAGAACGGAATTCTTTCGACGGGTCCGCGAACAGGGTCCAGCGGCCTTTTTCGTCGATGGTGCCGTCTTCCCGATAAGGCAGGTTCAGGAACGCGCCAAGGATATCCGCCGGGGCCTGCCCGAAGTCGGGCTGGGCAAATCCCGCCGGCGCGGGGAACGGGCGCGGCGACTTCGCATGAGCGGGCGTGGCCGCGCAACACAGCAGGAGAATGAGCGAAAGAAGGCGCATCAGATTGAAACCTCCCAGGCAAAGCGCATGTGCGCGGCAAAGTTCTTGTGAAACGACGGATCGTCCGCCGGGGCGTGAGTTGTGACCCCGGCGGCCCAGCGGCACAGGTTGGTGCGAAGCGCCTCACTGCGCAGCAGAAGGGCCGCGCCTTCCAGCGAGGTGTTGCCCTTGGCCCGGATACGGCTTGCCGCGCCGGGCGGGAAAAAGCCCAGGCACTCCAGATCCTCGGCCGGCGCGTGCAGGCCTAGGGCCCCGGCCACGTAAAAGGCTGCCGGGTCCGCGGAGCCAAGCCCGGCCGAGCGCAACGCGAGTTGCAGACCAAGGGAGAAAGCCGCCTTGACCTTGAGGATTTCCTCCACATCGCGGGCGGGCAGGTACATGCCGCCGGGCAGGAGAAGCCGGAAGCCGCCGCCCTCCTCCGCCGCGAAGAACTTCCGCAGCAGCGGGCCGTTCTCCGGGGTGAAGCGTCCGTCCGCGTCCAGGGCGCCGGCCCGGAGCAGACAGGCCAGAAGGGAAAGATAGCCGGTGCCGGAAATACCGACGGGTTCGGTTTCTCCGTCAAAAAAACGCGCCTCAACACCGCGCGGGGAAAGGGAAAACCCGGTGATCACCCCAGAGCGGGCCTCAGAGCCGAAGGTCAGGCCCGTGCCTTCCAGGGCCGGCCCCAGAGCCACGGAGGCGACCACAGCCCGATCGGGCGAAAGAGCCAGAAGGATTTCGCCGTTTGTGCCGAGATCGGCCAGGACAAAGGGGAAGGCGGGCGCTTCCCCGGCGAAGTCTCCCGGAGCCAGGACCGCATGGGCCAGGGCCGCGTACCCGGCGGACACGTCCCCGCCCACAAAGGGGGAAAGCTGGGGGGGAACGAAGAGCAGGGGGAACTCCGGCGCATCCGGCAAAGAAGCCCAGAAGCCGCCCCGGTGGATCAGGGAATAGGGCGCGGCCGTGAGGCCGTTGATGCTCCAGCCCAAAGCCAGGGAAGTCATGGCCGGGTTGCCCGCCAGACACACGGCCGCGACGTCTTCGCCCGCCATCTCCACAATACCCTCGAGAGCGATACGGGTGGCTTCGCGCAGGCGCAAAAAACCCTCATCTTCCTGGGCATAGGCCAGGCGGGAAATGACGTCCGAGCCCGCGCCCATCTGGGGGTTGATAAAGGACACTTCCGCCAGGACACCCCCGTCCGGCAACTCAAGCCGGGCGCAGACCGAGGTGGTGCCGAAATCCACGGCCGCCAGGATCGGCCCTCCGCTCCGGATGGGAGTGCGGGAAACGGCCGGGGCGGCAGCACCCGCAAGGCGGAGGATCATGCCCTCCTCCACCCGGCGCAGGCAGCCCAGGCGGATGCCGGCGGCGATCTCCGCCTCCGTCAGCAGCGAGCGCTCTTCCGACAGGGGAGGAGGCGGCGCGCCGTCGACAAAAATACCCATACGGCAGCGCCCGCAGCGCCCCAGGCCGGAACACAGGGCGGGCGGGGCCACGACCCCGGACAAAAACACCGCCTGGGCGGCCGTGTCCGTGGGCGACACCGAAAGGGACAAACGGCGCGTTTCGCCGCCCGCCTCGCCCGGAGCAAGTTCCAGCAGAACCGCGACGCTCACGATCACACGCCGGAAAGAATCTTCAAAGCCTCGTCGTAATCGAAGACCGCCAGGGCCGCATTCAGGGCTTTGCGGCGCTCCTCGCCAAGCAGCGGGGCCAGGGCCGCCTCGCGGGCGGCGTACCAGTCCGGGGCCGAAGCATCGCTGCCCGTCAACAGGGAGCGCAGCTCGGCGAGCAGGGCCGGAGAAGCGCCCGACGCCGCTCCCACGGGTGCGGTCGCGCCCCCGGCCGCGGCCGGGGCCAGATCCGCAAGCAGCTTATCCAGAAGCCGGCTCAGGCGTTCCAGAAGCTCCGGCCCGGCGCAGGTCTCGGCCGAGGCATTTTCCACGGCGGCGGCGGCATCGGCAAGCTCGTTCGCGCCCACGGTGGCGGCCAGGCCTTTCAGCGTATGGGCGTGCCGGCGCAAGGTCGGGGCATCGCCCGCCGCCGCCGCCCCGGCGATATCCCGGGCGAACTGCGGCAAGCCCTGATGCACGGTGCTTAAAGTTTTTAAATACAACTTCTCGTTGCCGGCCAGGCGGGCCACGGCTCCCGCGGCATCCAGGCCGGACACGGTCGACAACGCGCTGAAGCTGAAAACGAGAGGAGAACCGGTGGTGTTTTCCATTGGTGAAACCGTGCGTTGAAGGGTTTGCGGCTCGACCGCCGCAGGTGCGGGCATGGCGGGAGCGGGCCCCTGCCCGCCGGAATCGCCGGGAGAGGACGCCGCCCCGGTCCGTTGCCGGAAGTCGTCGCCAGCCCAGCGCTCCAGTACCTGGAACAGCTTGCCGACCTCTATGGGTTTGGACACGTGATCATTCATGCCCGCTTTCACGCAGGCCTCGCGCTCGGCGCTGATGGCGTGGGCGGTCATGGCGATGATCGGTAGACGATCGAACGTGGAGTCGGCGCGGAGGATGCGGGTGGCTTCATACCCGTCCATAACCGGCATTTGCAGGTCCATCAGGATCACATCGAAACGCTTCGGGTCGTCGCGCAGCAAACTCACGGCATCCCGCCCGTTTTCCGCCACGGTGACCAGAAGGCCTTCCTGGGAGAGGATTTCCACGGCAACCTGCTGGTTGACGACGTTGTCTTCCACCAGAAGCACCGACAGACCGCGTAAAAAGCCGTATTCGTCCGCGGTTCTGCTCCGGGCGGCGGGCGGCGTGATCCGCCCATCGGCCTGCATGGCCTCCAGCACGGCGTTGAACATCTGCGAGGGGCTGACGGGCTTGTACAAGATCATGTTCAGGCCGGCGGCCTCCGCTTCGGCCTGGACCTCGCCCCGACCGAACGCCGTGACCAGCACCAGGGCCGGAACATTATGCAGACCCATCAGGCGGATCTTTTCCGCCGCCTCCAGGCCGGTTTCTTCGGGCATGTTCCAATCCAGCAGCACCAGCCGGTACGGGGAGGCGCGATCCGTCCGGAGCAATTCCTCGTAGGCCTCCCGGGCGGAAGAGACGGCCGTGGGTTTGAGGGTGAAGCCCTGGAGCATTTCGGTCAGGACGATGCGGGCGGCTTCGTTGTCGTCCACCACCAAAACCGGGACTCCGTTCAGTGAAAGGGCCGAGCGGGCGTAGGGCGCTTCGCCCCCGGCGATCAGTTCCACGGTGAAATGCACGGTGGTGCCCGCGCCCGGCGCGCTGTCTATCCAGACCCGGCCGTTCATCATCTCGATCAGACGCTTGGTGATGCTCAGACCCAGCCCTGTGCCGCCATAGCGCCGTGTGATGGTCCCGTCCGCCTGGGTGAAAGGCCGGAAGAGCTTGTTCTTCTGCTCGGCGCTCATGCCGATGCCGGTGTCCTTGACCTGAAAATGCAGACGCACCGGCCGGCCGGAAGCATCGTCGCCTGATTTCGGCGCCCCGCCTTCAACGGATTCAAGGGAGCAGACGACCAGCACCTCGCCTTCGGAAGTGAATTTGATGGCGTTGGTGATGATGTTGGTGAGCACCTGGCCGAGACGCAGGGGGTCGCCCGTCAGACCGCGGGGGATGTCGGGCGAAGCCGAAAAGAGGAACTCCAGGCCTTTTTCCTCGGCTTTCTGAGCCACCATGGTGGTGACCACGCCGAAGACCTCGTCGAGCTGGAAAGGCACCTGCTCGATATCCAGCTTACCGGCCTCGATCTTGGAGAAGTCCAGGATATCGTTGATGATCCCCAGCAAGGTGTTGGCCGCGACGTAGATTTTACTGACGTACGCCTCCTGCCGGGAGTTCAGATCGGTTTTCAGGGCCAGGTAGGACATGCCGATGATCGCGTTCATGGGCGTGCGGATCTCGTGGCTCATGTTGGCCAGAAATTCGCTTTTCGCCTGGTTCGCGGCATCGGCGGCGGTCTTCGCGGCGGTCAGCTCCGCGTTATGGGCCTCCAAAGCCTTGGCCATGCCGTCCACCGTCGTGGCCAGCACCCCCAGCTCTCCCGCAAGCCCCGTCAGGTTGCTGCGGGCGCCGAGATCCCCTTCGCGGATGCGCGCGGCCGTTGAAACCAACTTGGAAACGGGCTTGCCCAGGGTCAGCCGGGCCACTCCGAAGGCAACCAGGGCTCCGGCCGCAAGGGCCAGGCCGAGGCTGCCGACATGCCGGCGCAGCCCCTCAAAAGCTGTGGCGTAGGCCTGTGAAGCCCGCAGAGAAATGATCGGCGTGAGCGGCCGGTGCTCACTTTCCGATACGTCGAGCCTGTGATAGGCGACAAGGCGCTCATCATCCGACCCCGCTCCGAGGGTCAGCACGCCCGCTTCCTCTTGGGCTCTGGTTATGGCCCGCCAGTCCGCGGCCGGGACCGCCGTGGTCCGCTCTATGTACTCTTTCGGGGAAGACAGCAGGATATTTCCGGCATTATCCGCCAACAGGAACACGGACTTCTCGGAGAACCGGTCGTTCGCGGGGCGGAACACGTTCACGTCGACCTCTGCCGCCAGAGCGCCGACAACACCGCCGCTATAGTCGCGGAGAGGGTACAGGCAGTAAATAAACGTACCCTCCGCCGCCCGCCGCCGCACGTCGCTGACGGTAAAACGCGCGGTTCGGAACATCTCCCGCATGTAAGCTTCGTTGCCGAGATCCGCGCCTTCCGGCACCCCACCGCCGGAAATCGTGACCCGGCCCTGCCGGTTGATGAGGAAATAGTTGGTCACTTCGGCTTTGGCCGAAGCCAGCCCGGAGAACAGGCTGAGGCAGCCCTCGTAGTCCGCCCGGCGGACGACGTCTATTTGCGCGAGAGTCTCCAGGGAACTGCGGACGCTTTCAATAATCCGCTGTTCCTGGGCCGCGGCATGATTGACCACGACCTCCAGGCGCTCCGCCGCCGCGTCCATGTCGGCTTCTTTGCGCTCCATGCCGAAGCGGACCAACA
>JAVBQP010000038.1:0-41420 GCA_031548905.1 Desulfovibrio sp.
CCCGACAAGGGAAAAAGGGCTTGCGGTCAAACGGCGTCTCAGCGGCGCAACGTGGGGCCCCAGGCTGGGAAGGAGGCGTCGCCGGCGCCGGTGGGCAGCAGGGTGGGCGTGCCGCCGAAGCGGGTGGTGAAGTAAATCCGCTTGGCCCCGCTGCGGGTTGACATGAAGGCCACGAAGTAGCCGTCCGGGGCGAAGGCGGGCTCTTCATCGCTGCCGGGGCCGTTGGAAATCTGGATTTCCTGGCCGGAGCGCAGGTCCATGACGAAGATCCGGTGCCCGGCGTCCGTGCGCTTGGCATAGGCCACCAGGGTGCCGTCCGGACTGATCGAGGGGTCGGTGTTGTAGCTGCCGGTCATGGAGACCCGCCGTACCGAGCCGGAAGACAGATCCTTCAGGTAGATCTGCGGGCCGCCGGAGCGATTGGAGGTGAAAGCCATGAGCCTGCCGGAGGCGTCGATGGAGGGCGACACGTCGATGCCCGAGCTGGCCTCGAGTTTGCCCTGCTTCTGAAAGGCGCGGTCAAGGATGAAGATGCTCGGGTTCCGGCCGTCGGTCAGGCCCACGGCCACCCGGTTGTCGGGCGTGAAGCAGGGGCCGATGACCGTGTTGCCGGGGAACTTGATGCGCTGGGTGCTCTTGCTCATGGCGTCATACACGCCGAGGGCGTGGGAGCGCGGCTCGATGCTGGTGAAGAGCACGAAGCGGCCGTCCGGCGACCAGGCGGGCGAGAGGGCTTCACCCCGGATGTTGGTCAGTTGCTGCAGATGCCGGCCGTTGGGCTTGACGCTCCAGATGTCTTTCTTGTTGGCGCCGGAGGCTTTGACAAAGGCCATGCTGGAACGGAAGAAGTCGCCCTTGCCGATGATGTTTTCCAAAAAGTCGGCGCAGAAGCGGTCGGCCACGTCGGCGGCGCCTTCGGACCCGGAGCCGACGTCGTAGCGGTTGCCGAAGATGAACTTACCTTCGGATACTTCGAAGGCCCGCAATTCCACCTGGTTGGAAGACACCCAGTTGGTGGTGATCAGCAGGTTGGCGCCGGCCATGAGAAAGCGCTTGAAGTCGATGCCCTGGGCGGTGGGCGAAGACACGTCGCCGCCGCCGGGGATGCCGCGCGGGTCGACCATTTCCACGAAGGGCAGGATCCGCATGTTGTTGGTGATGGAGTCTTTCAGGGCCTGCACGGAGCCGCCGCCGCCCGAGGGCGGGGTGAGGACCACGCGGGTCAGGTTCTGGCCCGGACCGGTCAGGCCGATCTCGGACTGCACGGCGGCGGAAGAAAGCGAAGCCGAGAGCCCCAGCAGGAGCAGCGCGGCGAGAAGGGAAATGGATTGTTTACGCATGGTGAACCTCATGTGTATTGGTGCCGGGATGGTCGCCCGTCCTCATGCCATAAAATGCCGAAAAAATCACCCTGTCCGAGCCGGGGGGATTATTTGGCGAAATAGTCGGTGCTGAAAGGGATCTCGATCTCCGAATATTCCGGCTTGGGCGGCTCCAGTTGCGTGGCCATGAAAGCTTGCGCGACGGAAGAGTCTATGTAGGAACTGCCGGAGCTTTGCACAATCGATACCCTTTGCACCGTGCCGTCGGGGTTGATTTTGACGAGTACCCGTCCGGTGTAGTTCTTGGCTTGCCCCGGGAGCTTCCAGTTTTCGCGCACGCGGGAGAGCATACTCTCGATGTAGGAGCCGACAAAGCCGACCCCGTCACCGCCTGAACCGCCTGGGCCGTCGCCCGCGGCATCGTTCCCGCCGCCCCCGTTGCCCGCTTCGGCCGCAAGGCCCCCTAGGGCGGCGTCCAAGGCGCTGCCGCCGCCGCGGCCGGAACCGCCCCCGGAACCGCGCTTGGGCGGGGACGATTTGGTGTCCTTTTCCAGGGATTTCAAGGCTGAGGCGAGATCGCCGCCGGACTTCTTCGGCGGGTCGGTCTTTTTGGGCGGTTCGGTTTTGGGCGGATCCGCCTTGGCCGTCGTTTTCTCCGGCGGCTTGGTTGCGTTTTTCGTCGGTTCGGTTTTCGCCGTGGCGTTGGTTTGCGGCTGCTTTTTGATGGGATCCTTGGGCAGCGACTTGGCGTTGGGATCCACGGCCGGCTTGGCGTTGGCCGTCTGCTTGGGCGGTGTCGGGTCGGGCGAGCGGCGCTCCACGGGCGTGGGCTGCGGATCCTGTCGGGGGTCCTGGCGCTCCACCGGGCGGGGATCCTGCCGGGATGAGGCCTGGGGCTGCTCGGTACGAGGCTTCGCGGCCGGCTTGCCTTCACGGCCGATGGTCACGGGCCCTAGAATCATAGGGCCGGTCAACGGCGGCTTGGGCGGCGGCGTGGCAAAGGTAGGCAGAAAGAGCACCAGGGCGAAAATCGCCAGGTGCAGGAACAACGAGAGCAAAAAGCCCGGCAGGCGAGCCTCGAACACGGTCTTAACGCCTCCCGGCGCGGCCCGTCGTGGGGGATTCGTCTTCGAGCCGCTCGGCCACGATGCTGAGATGCTCTATGCCCGCCTCGCGGATCTTGCCCATAATGAAGACCACCTCGCCGTAGGGCACGTCCTTGTCGGCCTGGAGAAAGAGCTGCTTGTTGCGGCTTTTGACCGTGGCGTTGAGCGCGTACGAAAGATTTTCCCGGCCCGTCCTGACCTCGTTCAGGTACAGGGTGCCGTTACGCGAGAGCGTCAGGACCACGTTTTCGGAATCCATGGGCAGTTGCTCCACCATGGTGGTCTGCGGGAGTTGGAGATCCAGGCCTTCGGTCATCATGGGGGCGGTGACCATGAAAATGATCAGCAGCACCAGCATGACGTCCACAAAGGGGGTGACGTTGATTTCCGCCACAAACCCTTTGCCGCCCTTGATGGAAACGCCCATGCTACGCGCCCCTGGAAGAGTTGGCGGTTGTTCTGGTGTTCAGTTCGCGCTGCACCCGGTTCAGGAACACGCCGGCGAAGTTGACCAGCTCACCTTCGATGTTTGTGACCTTGCCCAGGAACATGTTGTAGCCCACCGTCGCCGGAATGGCCACGAACAGGCCGACGGCCGTGGCGATGAGGGCTTCGGAGATGCCGGGCGCCACCGTGGCCAGGTTGGCGGATTTTTCCAGGCCGATCTGGTGGAAGGAATGCATGATTCCCCAGACCGTGCCGAACAGGCCGATAAACGGCGCGGTATTGGCCGCCGTGGCCAGAAAAGAGAGCGACGAGGTCAGTTTGGCCGTGACTTCGCTGACTCCTTGGCGCAGTGAGCGGCGCACGTTGTCCGCCACCACGTCGCCGGTGTTGCCGGCCTCTTTCAGGCGGTTGAACTCGGCCACGCCCTGCTGGGCCACGTGATAGAGGGGCGAGGTGTGGTCCCCGCCGAGCGACTGCACGGCCTCGCGCAGATCCCGCGCGTCCGTGAAGCGGAGCAGCCCGGTCTCGGCCTTTTTATGGGCGGCGTTCAGGGAAAAGAACTTGGCGATGATCAGGGTCCAGCTCACCACCGACATGCACAACAGCAATAACAGCACCAACTGCGCGAGCAGGGTGGCCTGGAGAATGATGGACAAAAAACCTTCTTGCATAAGCCCGCATGCTCCCTTGAAAACAATGTTGCGCCAGGACCGTTTCGACCTTCAAGTCAAAGGTCTTTTGCCCGATACCCCAAAGCGGGAATTTCCTCCACTAAAAAAAGTCGTTTTTTTCAGATTTTTTCTAGATTTTTGTGAGAAGTTGCCGGCCGGCACGGGGTGCTCCTTCCCGGCGTGCGCTTGCGAGGGGAAATACCCGGGGCATCCGTTCTATGGCCTGTCGCGCGGAGTATGGTTGATCGGCTCCGGTCTTTTTTTCATGGTGCAAAAAACTGAGGAGGCCGACATGAGCGGATGGGAGCTTGAAAAGAAGGATATTCGCGCGCTGGCTGAGAGGTTGGGAGTCGAGCCGTGCGCCGTCGCGGCTTTGATCCGGGTGGAATCCGCCGGTTCCGGGTTCATTGAGCCGGGAATGCCGAAGATTTTGTTTGAAGGCCATATCTTCTGGAAAGAACTGAAAAAAGTCGGGCTGAAGCCGGAGAATTTCGCCGCCGATCACCCTTCCGTGCTGTTCTCGAAGTGGGACAAGAAGCACTATCGAGGCGGCCGCGGAGAATACGAGCGCCTGGTTGAGGCCGAGGCAATTCACCGGGACGCCGCTCAGAGCTCGGCCTCATGGGGGGCTTTTCAGATCATGGGGTTCAATTATGCGGCTTGCGGGTTTTCGGGCGTGGGGGCCTTCGTCGAAGCGCAGAAGGCCGGGGCGGCGGAACAGGCGCGGGTGTTTGGGGAGTTTCTGCGTTCGCAGCGGTTGGTGCGGTTTTTACAGGCGCGGGATTGGGCCGGGTTCGCCGAACGGTATAATGGGTCCGCGTATGCGGCGAACAAGTATGACGAGAAGTTGCGCGCGGCGTATGAGAGGTGCGTGGCGGAGGAGGGCAGGAAGTAGGGGCTGCTCGCAGCCGGGCCTTTATGCTTTGAGGGTGACGCCTTCAAGATGGAGGAGGGCTTTTTTGCGGTCCAGGCCGCCGGCGTAGCCTGTCAGGGAGCCACCGGCGCCCAGAATGCGGTGGCAGGGGATGATGATGCTCAGGGGGTTGCGGCCCACGGCGGCGCCCACGGCGCGCGCGGCCCGTTCCCGACCCAAGGCGCGGGCGATGTCCGCGTAAGTGCGGACTTCCCCGTAGGGAATGGACTTGAGATATTCCCACACGGATTGCTGAAAAGGCGTCCCCAAGGTTTCCAGGGGGAGGGTGAAGGTTGTGCGTTCGCCTGTGAAGTAGGCGCCCAGTTTCATGACCGCGTCGAACAGGATGGTGGGGGGCGTGGGGGGGAATTTCTTTTGCCGGATTTTTTGCAGATCCTCGGCCCAGTGCGGTCCTTTGCAGCCGCAGTCGCAGGATTCGGCCGAGACGCCGGGCATACTCAAGGAAGGAGCCTGGCGGATCCGTTCCGCCGGGACGGGCGGGAAATGCTTGGCGCCCATAAACCAGCAGCCGAGCAGGGTTTTGTCGGTGGCCGCCAGCAGAAGCCGGCCAAGGGGGCTGTGGGTGGTGACGAATGATACCGCCATAATCGGTACCTCCGGGCGTGGATGTTTCCGGGAAAGAAGACCCGCTACAGAATCCGAGCTCCGTCTTCGGTGACCAGCACCATGTATTCCCAGCGTATCCCCTGTTCTCCGGAGCGGTACAGGCCCGGTTCCACAGTAATGACCATGCCGGGGCGCAACGGTAAGGAACCGGCGGGGTTGAGGCTCGGCGGCTCGTGGGTTTGCAGGCCGATACCATGCCCGAGGCCGTGGGTGAACAGATGCCCCACCCCTTTGTCGTCGAGGAAGGAGCGGGCCGCCGCGTACACGTCGCACACCGGCACACCGGGGCGGATGGCCGCGATGCCCCGGCGCTGGGCTTCTTTGACGAGTTCCAGATCCGAGGCGAAGCGGGGCGAAGGGGTGTTGCCGACCCAGAAGGTGCGGGTCTGGTCCGAGCAGTAGTCGTCCAGCCGGCAGCCCACGTCCACAAGCACGGCGCAGTTTTCCGCAACGGCGTCCGGGCCGGGCACGGCGTGGGGCAGGGCGGCGTTGGGGCCTACGGCCACGATGCTTGAAAAGGACAGGCCCTCTGCCCCGTGGTTGCGAAAGAACTGCTCGATGTCCCAGGCAATCTGAGCTTCCGTGCGGCCGGGAACCAGAACCCCGGGCAGCCAGTCCATAAGTTTGTGGTTCAATGCGCAGGATTTCTCCAGGCGTTCGATTTCCCCGGCGTCCTTGATCATCCGTAGGGATTCCACCATGCCGTCGGCGCGTTGGAGCGTGATCCCCGGGGTGAAATCTTCGTAGAAGCGCAGGGAAATGTGCCTGCCGTCAAAGCCCACGGGGCCGGCGACCGTCTCCTTGATAAGGGCGTTGATCTGCTCGGCCGCGTTGCCCCGGTAAATGAAGATGTCTTCTTCGGGCCAAAGCCTGCGGGCGGCGTCGAAAAAGCGGGAGTCCGTGCACAGGACATCCCGCCCGTTTTCACGGATCAACAGTCTGCCGGAGCTTTCATCCGGTTGCGGATCCGAGGGTTCAAACCCACTCAGATAGAAGCGGTCGGCGTCCAGAGAAACCAGCAGGGCGGCGAGCCCGGCCCCGCGCATGAGCGGGCGCAGGGCTTCACGACGGGCGGCGTAATCGGGGGAAGGCATACGTAGACTCCTTGGCCGGGTCAGCCGGCACAGTCCACGCAGTGGGTGGCCTGGGGCATGGCCATAAGGCGTTGCAGGGGAATTTCCTCGCCACAGTCGATGCAGAAACCGAACTCCGGGTCGTCGATACGCTTGATTGCGTATTCCAGGCCGGCCAACCGGCTGCGGGCCGTGGCCAGGGCGGCGTCGTTCACGCTTTTGTTGACGATGGAATCCATGCGGGTGATTTCATCCATGTCTTCGGCCACGACGGGGCGTGTGATTTCCTCAAGCGTGGCCACATCCTGTCTGGCCTTGTCGATTTCTTCAATGATTTTGGCTTTCAGGGCCTGTCTCTGGGTGTCGGTCATGCCTGCCTTCCACTGGTGGTGATGGGGAGCTCCGCCGGTCCGGCCGGCGCGTCGCGCATAAAAACTAACTGCAAATTCCTCGCGGATATTTGCAGCGGTTCCTCTTATACACCAGGTCGAGAGAAAAACCAAGGGGGAGGAGGAAGCCTTACGCAGGAAGAAGACTCCCTCGGCAGGAGAGCATGAGGTAAGTCGCCCGGACGGCACCCCGGCGGTCGTCCCGCGGGCCATTTATGAAGAAAAACCCCGCGCCGGTTCCCCAGATGAGAGGGCGGCGCGGGGTTCTTCTTTATGGCACTTGAATCGCTCGTCAGCCGTTGTCTCTGCGCAGCTCCTGCACCAGCCCCTGGAGTTGGGTGGTCTGAGAGGCGAGTTCCATGACCGCCTGGGAGGACTGCTGCATGACCGAGGACGTTTCCGCCGCGATCCGGTTGATCTCTTCAAGGGAGTGGGTGATTTCCTCGCTGGCCGCCGATTGCTCTTCGGCCGCGGCCGCGATGTTGCGCACCTGGTCGGCCGTGCGCTCGGCTTCTTTGACGATTTCCGCCAGGGCCGAGCCGGATTCCGTGGCCAGGCCGGATGCGCCGTCCACGTTCGTGGACGTGCTTCCCACGGCCGCGATGCTCCGTTGGGTGCCCTGCTGAATACCGGAAATGGCGTCGCCCACTTCCTTGGTGGCCTGCATGGTTTTTTCCGCCAGCTTGCGGACCTCGTCGGCCACCACGGCGAAGCCGCGCCCGGCTTCACCCGCGCGGGCGGCCTCGATGGCGGCGTTGAGAGCCAGCAGGTTGGTCTGATCCGCGATATCGCTGATTACGGTCATAATTGTGCCGATGGATTCGGCCTGCTTGCCGAGTTGTTCCATCTCCGTCCGGAGGGTGCCCGTGTCCCGCTGCACCATCGACAACGCGTCAATGGACTTGCGCACGATGGTTTCGCCGGTCTGGGCTTTGGTCTTGGCCGAATCCGAACCTTCGGCGGCCACGCCGGCGTTGCGGGCCACCTCCAGCACGGTGGCGTTCATCTCTTCCATGGCCGTGGCCGAGGTCGTCACCCGGTCGCGCTGGATATCCGCGCTGCGGCTGGATTCTTCGATCTGGGCGGAAAGCTGCTCCGTGGCCGTGGAGAGACGGTTGACCACCTGCTCCACGTTCTCGGCGGCGGAGAGAATGGCCAGGCGGCCTTCTTCCGCTTTGCCCTGGGCGGCCTTGGCCTCGACCATGGCCTCGCCCGCTTTGCGGCTTTGCTCTTCGGCTTCAAGACTTTTTTGCTCCGCTTCGGCGATTCTGGCCCGCAGGTTGACCACCATCTGTTCCAGGGCGGAGGCCAATGTTCCGATTTCGTCGTTGCGCACCAGATGAAATTCCTGGTTCAAGTCCCCGCCGGCTACCAGTGTGGCTTTGCCCGCCACGGCGACCAGCGGGTCGGCCGTGGCCCGCCTGATCAGCAATCCGAACAGCAGGCCGAGCAACAGAACGGCCACGGAGACGGATATACACAAAATCAGGGTATCGTGGTACAGTTCGTCGGTGTAATCATAGCGTGCCTTCGCCTCTTCGGCCATGGCCTGCGCCAGATCGGTCATGAGGTTATCGACCGTATTGGTTGCTCCGGCAGCTTCCGCAAGAATCGTTCGGACTTCGACCAGCCCGGCATTTTTCTCCACCGCTGCAAAGATATCATTTTGCTCGGAAAGGGCGGTTTCCAGCGCGGCTTTGGTTTTTTTCCACAGTTCAACGTTCTCCGGTTTCAAGATCAAGGTTTCCATGTCGCCGAGGCGCCCCCTGATGCGCGCGACGTGGTCCTGGTAGTTCCGTTTCCTGGCCTGCACGGCTTCCGCATCGTCCCGTTCGATGATCATGTTGCGCAAGGAACGTTGCGATGAAATCAATGCAATGTTCGCTTCCTCCGCCAGGGAGAGGGCTTTGAGATCGTAATCATACATCGCGTTGATTTCATTATTCATTTTCCATACCGACAAAACACCGAGGCAGGCGACAAGAATCAAGCCGGCCAACATCAGCGCAACAAGAAGTGTGATTTTGCCTCCCACCCGCATGTTGTTCAACCAAGTCATAAAGCGTCCTCCCGGATTGGTTGTGATAAGAAACATTCTGATCAAAGAGATGAGCTTACAGTATAGAAATACAACATGCGAATGATACCGTTGTCTATGTGGTTATAATAAGTGCCGATATTTGAGGACTGAAGAAATACATGCAGTGTGCATAAGTTATTCTATATTTTAGGGGAATAATTTTTATCTTTCTCATATATAAATAAACAGCATTTGCTGCAGCATTTTAATAAATAATTTGTGACTGCAGGATAAATTTGTTGCGATGCAAATCAGCATATCGAAAATAATAGTTACATGGACGGACTACTTAATTTTTTAGGCAATTTCCTGAAGCGGTTACCGGCGAATTTTTACGTTTGCTCAAAAAAAGTTTTCCTCACTTTAAAAATGTGAATTTCATTCCACTTGGCAATAGTCTCCCTCATGCGGATAGGGTGTTGCTTTGGCGTGAAGTCGGTTGCCGTGCCCCCAAAAAATCGACTTTCAGCAATCCATATGCGCCTTTTGACTGGATCCTCCCTGTAATAATATACTATGCGAGCTATTGTATTTCCAGCCGACGCTGTGAGATTTGGCTGAAAGGTATTTTGGGGCGGCCGGAATATGTGCTGAACTATGCACATCTTTTGCGCGGTCCCGTCGAGAGAGTTTTGGTAATTCCCGTGTTTACCGGGCGCATTGAGAAGCCGGCACGAGTTTGGCAAAGAGCAGGTGAAAAGGAATTGCGCTTGTGCAATGGAGTGCACTCTCATCGCCTTCCATCTACACCAAAGAAGGAGTTTACAATGACCCTGCTGAAAGCCGTTATCCCCGCCGCACTGCTGACTCTGGTCGTCTCTGGGGCGGCCGTCGCGGCTACGGGCCCCCAGACCGCCGATACGAATGCCGCTGGGCAGAACATCACGCTCACGCCCGAACAGTGGGGGCAGTATCGGAAAATGCACGATGACTACGTGGAAAAAATCATGCCGATGCACGATCAACTCGAAGGAAAGTATCTTGAGTTGCGCGCCCTTACAGGTATCAACGGTACCACGAAAGAAGATATTTCAGGTCTGGTGCGGGAGATCACCACCCTGAAAGCCAAAATGCACGAAGAACGCTCGGCCTTTTTCCGTTCCCTGGACAAAGCAGGCTTATCCGCGTGCCGGGGCGACCACGCCGGCATGGGCATGATGGGCATGGGGGGCTGCCCGGGCGCTTGCGGCGACGGTGGCGCGTTCATGGACGCAGGCCCCGGTATGGGGGGCTGCATGGGCGGCGGCATGATGGGCGGCCACAACGGCATGGGCGGCCACGGCGGCCCGCGTCATGGCGGTATGGGCGCGCGTGGGCCGCACCACGGCGATCGGTAGACCACACAGCAATTCCCGCCGGCCGATCGGAGTATTGACGGCCTTTCCCTGCGCGGCCCGGAATCGGGCCGCGCTCTTTTTTGCGCCTCGCATACCGCCGGTTTGGGCCGCAAAGTCACCGCATGAAGGCAGCGCTCCGCCATTGCGGGACGTGTCGCAACGTCGGGTTTTGGAGGGGTGAACAGGAAAATCTAGTTGAATTCCTTGGCTTCTCCAGTATATGTAGAAAGAAATCCATGCGACCCGCTCAACTATTCACACGCGATGGGTGGGTGGAACATCGGCCCCGCGGACGGTAGTTCGTCCGGAAGTCGCCAAGGAAACGTGTCATGTGTTCCCAGTCCGCCTCCAGCCCCATGTCGTGCGGCTCCGCTTTCGCGACCCTGCGTGACAAGCTCGCGCTGAAGGGACTTACGCCTTTTGTGCTGAAGCTCCCGCTTTCCGGCTCTTCAGCCGACCCGGGCCTCTCGGCCGAGCAGCCGGATGGGATGAGCCTGCCTGTGGCCGCCGTGCATCCGAAAGATCTTCAAGTTCTCCTTGCGGCCGCTCGCGAGGCTTTTTCCGCGCCGGAACGCGTTTTTCGGGTGGAATACCGTTTGCGCATCGGGAAAAGCGCCTGGGCTTGGGAGTGCGCGGTCGGGTCCGTGGATGAGGTGACCGAATCCGGCGTCCTTGTTGTCAGCGGGTTCCGCGAGCGTCTGCATGGGCCGGAGCCCTCCGGTCGGGCGGAACTCCTTGGGGCCGTCACGCTGGATGCCCTGCCGGGCATGTGTATGGTGCTGGATACGGAAGGCCGGTTGCTCCGCTGCAACAAGCGTTTTGCCGCGACATTTTTCACCGGGCCGGAGCCATGTGACATCCATCGTCTTTTCGATGCCTCCTGCGGGGAGTTCATGGGCTTTATCTCCGCGGTGCGCACCAAGGGGAGCGGCAGTATCGAAACCTGGCTGGAGAAAAACGACGGCACGTTGGGTCGCTTTCGTTGCGAAGGCACCCTGCACTCCTTGGAGGCCCCGCCCTGTCTGGTTTGTCTGCTTCTGGACGAGACCGGGCATCATAAAACCGAGCGCGCCCTGCGGTTGGAGCGCGCCCGCCTGTCCACGCTGATTGACGCCGCCCGCCTGGGAACCTGGGACTACGACGCCGAAACCCGCGCCATGACCTACAACAAGCGCTGGGCGGATCTCTACGGCCTGACCTTGGAAGAGATCAAAGGTTCGCCCACGTTGTGGCAGGACTACGTGCACCCGGAAGACCAGCCCGCCCTGCGCGCGGCTGTTGAAGCGCACGTCCAGCGGGTAACTCCGTATTATGCGGCCCAGTATCGGGTGGTGCGAAAAGACGGCACCGTGGTTCATCTGCAGGATTACGGACGTATCGTCAGCAGGGGTGAAGACACGCCGACCTATCGCTTTATGGGAGGCGTTCAGGACATCACCGGCCTGAAAGCCGTGCAGGCCGAGCTTCTGCGCAGCAAGCTCCAGTTGGAATTGGTCATTGAGGAAATGGGCATCGGCCTGTGGGATTGGGACGCTGTTCGCGACATCGGCCACGCGGCCACTTCGTCCCTTATCCGGCTGGGATATCGGGTCGACGAGATACCCAGTTCTTACGCGGACATGCACAAACTGATGCACCCGGAGGATCGGGAGGAGCATTCCCGCGTTTTACGCGACTATATTGAAGGCAGAAGCGATTCTTTCAGCTGTGAGTGGCGGCTCAAGCGAAAGAACGGCGGCTGGGAATGGTTTTTCAGCCGGGGCTACGCCGTCGAATGGGACAAGCAGGGCCGGGTTACTCGGATGGTCGGCGGTCACTTCAACATTCAAGCGGTCAAAGAACAGGCCAGAAAAGAGCGCGAGGCTCTGGAACTCATCGCCAAGCAAAAAGACGAACTGGAACGCTCCGTCGCCGCGCGAACCCGTCTGCTTGGCCGCGTTCGGCGACGGCTGCGGGAGATTTTATCCGGCGGCGCCATGCCCGCGCTCATGTCCAAGGCGGGTGGCGGATATAATCTCCCGACGGGCGAGGTCGGGGCCTTTGAGCAAAGCCTCAACCAGGCCTTCGACATGATTACCGAGAATATGCGCTGGTATAAAAGTATGCTGGAGAGCGTCCCTTCGCCCATCGTGGCCATGGATGAAGGTGGGCGTTGCATCTACATGAATCCGGCCGGATTGGAGACGGCCGGGGCCGAGAGCCTTTCCCAGGTACTCGGCAAGCTGTGCGAGGAGTGGCCGGACAACACCTGTCGCGAGCCGCTCGAGACGGCGGGAGGGGCTGAGGAGTCCTTCCAGTCTTTTGAAATCTTCCACCCCCGCCTGAAGCGGCACTTTCGGGGCGGAATTTCCCTGCTGCGTGACCCGGTGGGGAAGCATACCGGCGCCATCGAGGTCATGCTCGACATCACCGAAGCCAGGGCCGCCGACGAGCGGATGCGCATCATGCTCGACGCCATGCCCCTGGCGTGCGGCATCTGGGACGAGGAAGGCAATTTTCTGGACTGCAACGCCGCCACCGTGGCCTTGTTTGAGGCCCCGGACAAAGCCACCTACCTGCGGGATTTTTATTCCCTGTTCCCCGGGCAGCCCACGGACGGCGCCTCCGTCCGCGAACTTGTGAAAATGCAGATTCACCGGGTCATTGGGGAGGGTGAGGCCCGTTTCTTTTGGGAGCATACCACCTGGACCGGAAAACATTTGCCTGTTCAGATCACGTTGCGCCGGGTGGAGACCCCGAACGGCCGGATCGTGGTCAGCTACACCGAAGATCTGCGGAAAATCCGGGCCAAAGAAGCGGAACTCGACCAGGAACGCCGGCTTTTGCGCAACGTCATGGAGTCAAGCCCCGTGTGCTTCGTCATTCAGGTGGGCGGCCTGGTGCGCTTCGCCACTCCCTATGCCCTGAGCTTTTTCGGCATCGGCGTGGGGGCGCGCCTTTCCGACTGTTTTTTCGATGCCAAGGAACACGGCCGCCTTTTGCAGGAAGTGGGCGACAAGGGAGCGGTGAGTTGGCGCGTGGGTTCTATGCGCGCGGCCGACGGCCGGCGGCGGGAAATGTTGATCAATGCTTTTGCCGCGGAATACTATGGTGAGCCGTGCATCATGTCCTGGTACCTGGATGTGACCGAAATGCGCACCAAGGAGCGCGAGCTCTCCCTGGCCAAAGATCTGGCGGAAGCCAGCACTCGGGCCAAGAGTTCATTTCTCGCCAACATGAGCCACGAAATCCGCACGCCGATGAACGCCATTCTGGGCATGACCCGTCTGGTGCTGGACACCCGGCTGCCCAAGGCCCAGCGCGAGCGGCTGGAGAAGGTGGAAGTTTCCGCCAAGGCGCTGCTGCGGGTGCTCAACGACATTCTGGACTTTTCCAAAATCGAGGCGGGCAAGCTGGAGATGGAGAACCTGCGCTTCAGCCCCCGTCATGAATTGGAACGGATCATCGACATGACGCGGCCCTCGGCCCTTGAAAAAAGGCTTTCCCTCACCCTGACGGTCGACGAGGACGTGCCCGCGGTCGTGATCGGAGATACTTTGCGTATCGGCCAGGTGCTGACCAACCTTTTAAGCAACGCGATCAAGTTTACCCATTCCGGTTGGGTCGACGTGCATGTCTCACTGAACAAGTACAGCGGCAGGACCGCCTGGGTCGCCTATACGGTCAGGGATACGGGCATCGGCCTGGACGAGGCGCAGGTGGCCTCGCTGTTTTCCGCCTTCACCCAAGCCGACTCGTCCACCACCAGGCGGTACGGCGGCACCGGCCTTGGCCTGGCCATCTCGCGCAAGCTCGCGGAACTTATGGGCGGCACGCTCTCCTGCTCGGGGCGCCCCGGGCGCGGGGCGGAGTTTACGTTGACCGTTCCCCTGCCCGTGGTCAGAACAGGGAGTGCGGAGGCGGGGACGATCGAACCCGCGGCCCAGGCGGATTCCGCCTGCCTGCCGAGGCACCTCCAGGGGGTGCGGGTGCTTCTGGCCGAAGACAACGAACTCAACCGGATCATCGCCCGCGAGATGCTGGAGCGGGTGGGCTTTGTGGTCGACGAGGCCGAAGACGGGCTGGAAGCAGTGCTCAAGGCCAGAAAAACGGCATACGCAGCTGTGTTCATGGACATTCAGATGCCCGGCATGGACGGGTTCGCCGCGACCGCCTCTCTCCGGCGCGCCAAGAGGTTGCAAGGCCTGCCGATTATCGCCATGACCGCCCATGCGATGGTCGGGGACAAGGAAAAAAGTCTGGCCGCCGGCATGAACGGCCACCTGACCAAACCCTTGAACGAGGAGGAGCTCTGCCGCACGGCGGCGGAACTCATCACCGACGCCCGGCCGGTCCGGAGAGCCGGAACGGCCGGGGTCGAAGGACCGAAGCGGGCCGGAACCTCCGGCACGCTGGATCAGTCCAAGGGACTGCGGATCATGGGCGGCAAGCGCGAACTGTATCACAGGCTGTTGGGCAGGCTTTCCCACGAGCTCGAGGCCATACTGGAAACGCTTGCCGGGCACATGGCCGAAGGCCGGATGGAACAGGCCGCCCTTGTCGCCCATACCTTGAAAGGTAGTTCCGGCAACTTGGGGGCGGAACGGTTGCGCACGGCCGCGGGCAACCTGGAAGCCGCCCTGCGCCGGGGGGATTCCTTCGCTGCCGACGGGCTTCTCAAGGAGGTGCGGCGGGCCGCCGGAGCCTTCAGAAAAGCCGCCTTTCGCGTCACTGCGGCACCGCCCGCCTGATGAGTGCCCGTATACGCCTGAAAGCGCCCGGCCTTCAAAAGCCGGGCGCTTTCATGCGTATGTTTCGCGGATATTCAGAGAGAAAGCGCGGCTCAACGGTAGGCGGTTATTTTCGGTCGACCTCGGAGTCCGGGGCCAGGCAGTCGAAGGTGCCTCCCATGGAGGCGCGGAATTTTTCCGCCGGCTGCACCAGCGGGGCCTGGTCGGATGTGCAGGTGGCCCGCAGGGTTTCCAGATGGCGGAGCTCGTCGGGGGAGGCGTACTCCACGGCGCCGCAGTGCCGGCAGGTGAAGTAGGTGGCCCGGCGCTCGCAGTTGCAGTCGGCCTTGATGTACTGGTGCTTGCGCATGATATTTCCTTTATATCGATATAAACAACATAAAGAAACCGCGCTGTCAACAAATGCCGAGGGGGCCGTCTATAGCCTGTACTTGTCGATGCGGGCCAGCAGGGTGGGGCGGGAAAGGCCCAACATGCGCGCCGCCTGGGAGCGGTTGCCGGCGCACAGATCAAGGGCTTCGCCGATAATCAGCGCGCCCATTTTGTCCATCAGGGCGTCGAAGACATCGGTGCCGGCCTGCTCCCGCAGGGCGCGGCGCACCCGCCCGCGCAGGTCTTCCGTCGCGACGGGGCCGGCGGACTCGCCGTCGGCCCCGGCTCCGGTCAGGGCGCGATCCACGTCCTCGGCCCGGACGGCCGCGCCCCGGCCGAGAATGAGCATCTTGCGCAGCAGGTTTTGCAGTTCACGCACGTTGCCGGGCCAGGAGTGGGCCGCGAGCCGATCCAGGGCGGATTCGGTTACGGGCGCGGGGGGGTGCCCCAACTCGCGGGCGATGCGCTCCATGAAGTGACGCGTCAGGTGGGGCACGTCTTCCATGCGTTCCCGCAGGGGCGGCAGGTGCAGGGTCACCACATTCAGGCGGTAGTATAAATCCTCGCGAAATCTGCCCTCGGCCACGGCCGTTTCCAAATCTCGGTTGGTGGCCGCGATGATCCGCACGTCCACGGCCACGGGGCCGCCGCCGCCCAGGCGCTCGATCTGCTTTTCCTGCAGCAGGCGCAGGAGCTTCGCCTGGAGCGGCATGGGCATGTCGCCGATTTCGTCGAGAAACACCGTTCCCCCGGCGGCCTGCTCGATTTTGCCGATGCGTCTGCTCGCCGCGCCG
Source organism: Desulfovibrio sp. (assembly GCA_031548905.1). Classification (GTDB taxonomy): domain Bacteria; phylum Desulfobacterota; class Desulfovibrionia; order Desulfovibrionales; family Desulfovibrionaceae; genus Frigididesulfovibrio. Next base: position 15,862 of record JAVBQP010000038.1, read on the forward strand.
GTAAAGGCCCCGCGCTCAAAACCGAACAGCTCGCTTTCCAGCAGGGTTTCAGGGATGGCCACGCAGTTCACGGCCAGAAACGGCCGGTTGCTCCGGGCACTGTGCTGGTACACGGCCCGGGCCACCAGTTCCTTGCCGGTGCCGGATTCGCCGCGCAGGAGGACCAGGGCGTCCGTGGGCGCCACCCGGCCGATGGCCTTGTAAATCTGGTGCATAGCCCGGCTGCGGCCGATGATCGCCTCGGCGTCGCGGGCTTCTTCTTCCGGTGAAAAAACCACCCGGGCCCGCATCAGCCGGCCGGCCTCCAGGGCCTTGGCCACGAGTTCCAGCACGTCGGGACTTTCGAAAGGCTTGAGGATATAGTCGAAGGCCCCGAGCTTGGTGGCTTCGATGGCCGATTCCGTGGTGCTGTAAGCGGTCATGATGATCACCGGCAGGCGCGGTTCGCGCTCGTGGAGCAGGCGCAGGGCGGCCAGGCCGTCCATGCCGGGCATACGCACGTCCATGATCACCGCGTCCGGGGTTTCTTCTTCCGCCATGCGCAGAGCCGCTTCGCCGGAAGATGCGGCGCGCACGGCGTATCCTTCCATGCTCAGGATGTTGTAGAAACTGTCGCGGAGACGATCATCGTCGTCGACCAAAAGGATGTAGCCCATGTCCGCCATGCCGGTTCGGGGTGTGTGGGGCGCGGGGAAAGAAATACAGTAGCAACAGGGCGGGCCGGCCGCAAGATGTCGGCCTCCCCTCATTGACCTTCCCGCGCCGGCGATTTATGAAGACCGATCGCACTTGAACAGGGAGAATCCTTTCATGTCCAGCCGCAACAGCGCCCGCCGCGCCGCCGTCGCCCACGTCTCCGAGACCCGCCCTCTGGATCGGGCCATCGATTATCGGCGCGAGCCCCTGCACGAAATCTTCGGTTCCCTGGTGTTTGACGAGGCCGCCATGCGCGCCCGCCTGCCCAAGGATGTCTTCGATCGGATGATCGCCACCATCCGCCGGGGCCTGCCCCTGGCCCCGGATATCGCCGATGTGGTGGCCAACTCCATGAAAGACTGGGCCGTGGAGCACGGCGCCACCCACTATACCCACTGGTTCCAACCCATGACCGGCAACACGGCCGAGAAGCACGACTCATTCCTCTCCCCGGCCGAAGGCGGCAGGGTGATCAACGAGTTTTCCGGCAAAATGCTGATCAAGGGTGAATCCGACGCCTCTTCCTTCCCCTCGGGCGGCATCCGTTCGACCTTCGAGGCCAGGGGCTATACGGCCTGGGATCCGCGCTCGCCGGTCTTTTTGCAGGAGAGCCTGAACGGCCGTACCCTGTGCATTCCCACGGCGTTCTGCTCCTATACCGGGGAATGCCTGGACCGCAAAACCCCGCTGCTGCGCTCCATTCAGGCCGTGTCCACCCACGCCCTGCGCATCCTGCGCCTGTTCGGCAACACCGCGGCCACGCACGTCAATGTGAACCTCGGTATCGAGCAGGAATACTTTCTGGTGGATCGCCTGTTCTTTTTGCAACGCCCGGACCTGCTGAACACCGGCCGGACGTTGTACGGCGCCCGACCGCCCAAGGGGCAGGAAATGGGCGACCACTACTACGGCAGCAGTCGCGGTCGGGTGCTGTCTTTCATGATGGAGGTCGAAAAGCGCCTCTACCGCCTGGGCGTTCCCCTGAAAACCCGGCACAACGAGGTGGCCCCGGCCCAGTTCGAGCTGGCTCCGCTATACGAAGAAGCCAACATCGCCACGGATCACAACATGCTGATCATGGAGATCCTGCGCGGTGTGGCCCGGGATCACGGCTTCGTCTGCCTGCTGCATGAAAAGCCCTTCAAAGGCGTGAACGGCAGCGGCAAGCACAACAACTGGTCTCTGGCCGACTCCGAGGGCAACAACCTGCTCGACCCCGGCGATACCCCGCACGAGAACGCCCAGTTCCTGGTCTTTCTCTGCGCGGTGATGCGCGCGGTGCATACGTACGCGCCGCTGATCCGGGTGGGCACGGCCACGGCCGGCAACGATCACCGCCTGGGCGCCCACGAGGCCCCGCCGGCCATTCTCTCGATGTTCATCGGCAACGAGTTGATGGAAGTGGTCGATGCCGTGCGCACCGGCGCGGGCATCGAGGGCAAGAAGAAAGAATACATGCGCATCGGCGTGTCGGCCCTGCCGGCCCTGCCCAGGGACGCCACGGATAGAAACCGCACCTCGCCCGTGGCCTTCACGGGCAACAAGTTCGAGTTCCGGGCCGTGGGCTCGTCGCAGTCTCCGTCGCCCACGGTGTTTCTGGTGAACGCCGCCGTGACCGAGGCCTTGGACGCCTACGCGAACATCCTTGAGGCCGCTGTGGCCGAGGGCACGCCTTTTCTGGACGCGGTCAACCATCTGCTGCGCGAGGAGTTCAACGCCCACGCGCCGGTGCTGTTCTCCGGCGACAGTTACAGCGCTTCCTGGCCCAAGGAGGCCGAGCGCCGGGGGCTGCCCAACCTGCGCGACGCGGTTTCCGCTCTGGAGCGTTTCTCCGACGAGGAAAACGTGGCCGTGCTGGCCCGCTACGGCGTGTTGTCGCCGCGAGAAGTCCAGGCCCGCCAGGACATTCTTTTCGGCGAGTATTCCGGTTCCCTGGTTATTGAAGCCCAGGTGGCCCTGGAAATGGGGCGGACGATTATCCTCCCGGCGGCTCTGGAGTGGCAGCGCAAGTTGGCCAAGAATATCCTGACCCTGCGGGAAACCGGTTTGGGGCCGGATATGACCGAGACGCAGGAGATTTTGCTCGAGCGGGTCAACCGGCATGTGCGGGACTTTATGATCGCCCTGGATCGGCTGGAGGAAGAGCTGGGCCGCTGCACGGAGATCAAAGGCTCGCCCCAGAAAAAGGCGCAGTTCTGCCGCGACCTGCTGGTCCCGGTGATGGCGGCCTGCCGCGCCGAAGGCGACGCTTTGGAGCAACTCGTGGACGACGAGTTGTGGGCGCTGCCGAAGTATCGGGAGTTGCTGTGGATTTATTAGGCGGCTGAGGCCGGAGGGGAAGGGGGGTGCCCTGCCCGGGGCCGGTGCGGCGAGGTTGAAAGGCGGACGGCGTTGGGTTTCTTGCGGGAATCCAACGCCGTTTGGTTTTTAGAGGAAACGGGGGGCGCAGAGTGGTTCGGGGGCGTGGCGCGGGGCTCTCGGGTGGTGGCATGATCGCCGGTTGCGGTGGGCGAGCTTTGTTGTGCCGAATAGTTCCGTTGCACCCTCCGGGGGCCAAGAGGGGGCCGTATGCGCGTCCCCCCCCTTGGATGCCCCGCGCACCAGGGGCTTCGCCCCTGGACCCAAGATTGGTGACGTGGTCGGCCGGATCGGGGCGTTCCCGCGTTGCAACGTCACTTTTTAGGTTCCGTAACCATGCGGAGGTTGTGGCTATATTCGTCGGGGAAGAGTATAAAGATGGGGCGTCGTTTGACATCATGGGTGATGTCGATAGAGTGGAATGGAAGAGGCCGAATGATGGGTATGAAAAAGATATTATTGCTGTGTTTGCTCGGAGTCGGCGTATGCTGGGGGGGTGATGCCGGCGCGGCGTCTTCTCTTGAGCGTGAATTGCAAGGATTCGTCGGCGAGAATGACGCCTACATCGGCAGGCGGTTCAAGTCGCGTTTCCCTTCGTTGTACGGTCGCCTTGTGTCCATTTGCTGTCTGAAAGACGGTGGCAAGGTCAGCGAAGTGCGCTGGTACACACGGGGCGGCCCGCGTGGCGATGCCCCCTGTCGGGCGATTTTTTATTCGCGGGAGGGTAAGGTCGTCCGCGTGGAAGTGGTCGGCGAAGGGTGCGCGCGATGAGACGTGTGATTGTCTTGCTGCTGTTCGGCCTGTGCGGCTGTGCTTCCATGTCCAACCCCAACCTGGAGACGGAAGCCGATGTCTCCGGTCTGGAACAACGGTTGAATCTGCTTGTGGGCACGCCGGACAACGAGTTGCCCGCCCGTTTGCGTCAGGTATTGGAGTTGGCCGGCCCCCTGGAATTGATGAACGCCGACTGCCGGCCGGACGGGAGCAGGGAAATCGAATTTTATTGGGAGCATCGCTACGAGGTGCCCATCGCCTACCAGCGGCCGTTCCCGAGCACTTCCGCCTCGTTCTTCGGCTATTACGGCTTCTTCGGTCTCGGCTGGAGCCCCTCGGTCAACTCGGCCCAGCCGCCCGTGAAGCCCTGCTCCCTGTGGTTTCTTTGCAAGGACGGCGCGGTTCTTTCCTACCGTACGCAGGGGAGCGGCTGCGAACGCTTCGCGCCGACACTGCCGGCCGATATGCTCGCCGCTCCGCCCGCGGGGGACCCGGATCTTGTGCTTATGTGCCCCAAATAATCGGGGCGAAGTGTATCACTCCGGTTATTCGGCACGGTTGGGCGTCTTACGCTACGGTGCAGATGCGGACTTCGGGCGCCGCACCCAGGTCTCGGGCCGGGTTCTCTAACCACATCCTGGGTGAAGTGGCCGCCGGCCAGGTGGGCCTCGGCAACTCCGGCGACTCCATGCAAAACCTGGACGTCCTCCTTCCCGACAAACAGCTCCCTGGACCGCGCGCCTTTGATTTGTTGCAGGGACGGTTCCTTCTACCCGCTGTAAACCTCGCCGGCGCAACCGGCGATCTCGCCGCGTCCCTTGTCCTTGCCCTCCCGCCCCTACTGGACAATCCCCCCCACAAGGGATATTCCCCGTAAACGGTAAGCGGCCGAAAGCGCTTGCCCGCTTCTCTCCAACAATTACTCAGCCCGGCGTTGTCCGAGCCCGAGGGTTCCATGAAAGTGATTATCTTCTGCGGGGGCAAAGGCACCCGCCTGCGCGAAGAAACCGAGTTCAAGCCCAAACCGATGGTCGAAATCGGCGGCAAGCCGATCATGTGGCATATCATGAATCGCTATGCCCGTTACGGGCACAAAGAATTCATTCTGCCCCTAGGCTACCGGGGCGAGGTGATCAAGCGCTACTTCCACGACTACAAGATCCATAACTCGGACTTCACCGTGGATCTGGCTTCCGGCGACCTCTGCGTGCATTCCTCGGCCGCCTGCGTGGACTGGAAGGTCACCCTCTGCGACACGGGCGAAGATACGGAAAAGGGCGCCCGGATCAAACGCACGGCCCGGCACATCGGCAACGAGCGCTTTATGGTCACCTACGGGGACGGCGTGGCCGACATCGACCTCGACGCGCTTCTGGCCTTTCATACGAAGCACGGCAAACTCGGCACCTTCAGCGGTGTGCGTATGCCTTCGCGCTTCGGCACCGTGGATACGGACGAGCACGGCACGGTCACGGGCTGGAAAGAAAAACCCACCCTGACCCAGTTCACCAACTGCGGCTATTTCGTGTTCGAGCCGGAATTCCTGGAATACCTGACGGAAGACGAAAGCTGCGACCTGGAAAAAGCGCCCCTGGAGCGCCTCGCTTCCGAAGGGCAGCTCGCCATGTACCGGCACGAGGGGTTCTGGCAGTGCATGGATACCCTGCGCGACTTCCAGCTTCTCAACTCCATCTGGGACAAGGGCAACGCCCCCTGGACAAAATAGCGGAGCCGCCATGTTCAACAACGCGTATAAAGGGCGCCGGGTGTTCGTCACCGGGCACACTGGTTTCAAGGGAAGCTGGCTGACCGCCTGGCTGCTGGAAATGGGTGCGACGGTTGCCGGCTACGCCCTGGAGGCCCCTTCCACCCCCTCGGCCTTTGAGGTGCTCGGGCTGCAAAAGCGGATCACCGACATCCACGGCGACGTGCGCGACGCCGCGCATCTGGTCGAATCCCTGAAGGCCTTCAGACCCGAGGTGGTCTTCCACCTGGCGGCCCAGGCCCTGGTGCGGCCGTCGTATGAAGACGCGCCCGGCACCTTCGCGATCAACGCCATGGGCACTTTGAACCTGTTGGAAGCCGTGCGCGCATGTCCCGACGTGAAAGCCGTGATCTGCATCACCAGCGACAAGTGCTACCGCAATGATGAGTGGGTATGGGGCTACCGCGAGACCGATCACCTTGGCGGGCACGATCCCTACAGCGCCTCCAAGGCCTGCGCGGAGATCATCGCCCATTCCTATTTCAAGAGCTTTTTCGCGGCCGGCCCGAGCGCGGCCACGGTGCGGGCCGGCAACGTCATCGGCGGCGGCGACTGGGCTCTCGACCGGATCGTGCCCGATTGCGCCCGCGCCTGGGTGGAGGGCAAGCCGGTTCGGATCCGCAGCCCCCACGCCACCCGGCCCTGGCAGCATGTTCTGGAGCCCCTTTCCGGGTATTTGCACCTCGGGGCCGCGCTTCTGGCGGGCAGGGAAAGCGCCAAGGGCTTCCCCCTGCACGGCGAGGCCTTCAACTTCGGTCCGCCCTCGGCGGTCAACGCCGAGGTTCAGGAAGTGGCCGAAACCCTGGCCGGGCTGTGGCCGGGCTTTCGCTACGAGTGCGACGCCTCGGCGGCGGCCGGGAAAAAGGAATGCACTTTGCTGAAGCTGTGCTGCGACAAAGCCCTGGCCCACCTCGACTGGCGGGCCGCGCTGGATTTTGCCGAGACCATGCGCTTCACGGCCGAATGGTATCAGGCCCACGCCGCCGGCGAAGAGATGTATGCTTACACCGCCGGGCAAATTGAACGATACGTCCGTAAGGCTGAAGCAGGGGGGATCGCATGGGCGAAGTGATGCGGCCGCACGAAACGGAAATCCACGGGGTCGTCGAGCTGGACCTCAAGGAAATCGAAACCGCCGGCGGCCCGGTGCTGCACATGATGCGCGCCGACGGCCCCATGTTCGAGCGGTTCGGGGAAATCTACTTTTCCGTGGTTCTGCCCGGCGCGGTCAAGGCCTGGAAGCGCCACCGTATGCAGACCCAGAATCTGGCCGTGCCCGTGGGCCTGGTGGACATTATGATTTACGACTCCCGGCCGGAATCGCCCACCCACGGCAAGCTGGCCCGCTTCCACCTGGGCCGGCCGGGGCATTACCGCCTGCTGCGCATCCCGCCGGGGCTGTGGTACGGCTTCACCGGCAAAAGCCCGGAACCCTCGGTGCTGGCGAACTGCGTGGATATCCCCCACGCTCCGGAAGAGTCCGAGCGTTTGCCCAAAGACACCGACCTGATTCCCCACAAGTGGGAATAACCCCGCGAGGCCGGCCATGCGCTGTCTGATTACCGGAGGCTACGGCTACGTGGGTGCCCATGTGGCGGCCCGCGCCGCTTCCGAGGGGCACGAGGTCTTCGTGCTTTCGCGCGGCCCGGCTCGGCCGGCTCCCTTCGCGCACACGCATATTCAGGCCGATCTCGCCCGTATCGCCCCGGCGGATCTGGCCGCGCTCCTGCCGGAAGCCCTGGGCGCCTGCATCCACCTGGCCAGCCGCAATGAATCATTCATTCCGGAATACCCCCGCCAGGCTCTGGAAGCCAACGCTTTCGGCACCCGCGTGCTGCTGGAGGCTCTGGCCCGGCTAACCGGCCCCCGCCCGCATGTGGCCTATGCGAGCACGTTTCACGTGTACGGCCGCACAGGCGGGGATATCGACGAATCCACCCCGCCCGCGCCGAGGAGCGACTACGCCCTGACCCACCTGTTCGCCGAGGAATACGGTCGCATGTTCTCACGCGCCGAAGACCTGCCCTTTTCCGTGCTGCGCCTGACCAACGGGTACGGCGCGCCGCTCCTGCCGGGAAGCGACAAATGGCACCTGATCTGCAACGATCTCTGCCGGCAGGCCGTGCGCGAGGGGCGTATCACCTTGAAGGCCCACGCCGAAACGCAGCGCGATTTCGTGTCCCTGCGCGATGTCGCCCGCGCCTTCATCTCCTTGGCCTCACGGCCGGCTCTCGCCGGGAGACTGTACAACATCGCCTCCGGCGCGGCCGTGACCCTTGGAGACGTGGCCCGGGCCGCACAGCGGGCTGCTCGCGAGCGGCTCGCCCGCGATATTGATCTGATTTTCGAAGGCACGGGCGAGGCTCCGGCCGGCGAGCTCCTGCGAATCAGCACCGCCGCCGCGCGCGCGGATCTCGGTTTCACCTGCGGCACGGACATGGAAGCCGAGATGCGCGGCATCCTCGCGGCGGTGGAGGCGGAACAATGACCACCCCCCTGACCGTCCTGCTCACCGTTTTCAACGGTCTGCCCTATATCCGGGAAACCGCGGAAAGCATCTTCGCCCAGAAAACCGGCGAAGCCCTGCCGGGTTTCGTATTTCTGATACTGGACAACGGCTCGGAGGACGGCACCGGCGCGTTTCTCGACACTTTGAAGGCCCCGGAGCACATCGATCTGCGCGTGGAGCACCTGCCCCGGAATATCGGGCGCACGGCCGTGCTCAATCGAGGCCTTGCGGCCGTGGACACGCCGCTGACCGCGATCATCGACGCCGACGACATCGCCCTGCCCGAGCGCCTGCTCAAGCAGGCCGACTTCATGGCCGCGCACCCGAACATCGATATTCTGGGCAGCGACGTCATCTACATCAACCCGGCCGGCGGCGAGATGGGGACCATGCGCGTACCCCGCGGCCACGGCGCCCTGCGGGATCACTTTCCCCTGTTCAACCCCTTCGCCCATGCGGCCGTCTGCTTCCGCACCGAGGCGGCCCGCCGGGCCGGGGGCTACCCGGAGAACACCCCCTACGCCCAGGATCTGGCCCTGTGGATCGCCATGCTCACCGGCGGTTCGGAGATCGCCTCTCTGGGCGAGCCCCTTGCGAAGATCCGTATACATCCCGGCCAGGCCACGCGCTCGCTGATTTTCCAGCAGGCCCGGCTTGAGGACGCGGCCGGCACGGCCGAAAGCATGTTGCGTATTCCGGGGTTGTCCACAGCGGCCCGCCAGGCTGCCCTTTTGCGCCTGGCGGGCGCCCTGTGGCGGCTCGGCCGTAAAAAAACGGCCGGCCGGGCGGCCTGGAATGCGATCAAGGAGTCACCCGCGTTGTTGCCCGTCAACCCGTTGCTGCTGCGCCGGCTGCTGCTTACGCTGAAAAAGCGGTTCGGCCGGTAACCGGCGTGGGAATTCCGGCCGGATCACGAAACGGTATGCGACGTTTTCTCCGCTCCCTTCCTTCCCTGTATGTGCGTTATGCCGTCAAGGTCGGCGTGGCCTGCCTGCTGGCTTACTGCGTTTCTTTCCTCATCGGTTCCCATTATGCGGTCTGGGCGGTCGTTTCCGCGATCATCGCCATGCAGGTCAATGTGGCCGAGTCGCTTCAGGCGGGTCTTAACCGGGTCGCGGGCACCATTATCGGCGCGGCCTCGGGGGTTTTGCTGCTGTTGGTCCTGCCCCAAAACCCCTACAGCATCGGCGCGGGCGTCCTGGGTTTCACCGCCGTATATGCCTATCTTTCCCGCTATGGGGCGCGCTGGGCGGTGGCTTCCATCGCGGCCTCCATCGTGCTGCTTACCGGGGTGGCCCTGGTGGGTGAAGGCTATGCGGAGGCCATCGGCTTCGGTCTGTTGCGGGTGGCGGAAATCCTCATCGGTGTGGGCTGCGCCTTTGCCGTGGGCCTGCTGCTCTGGCCCGTGCGCCTGCTCGACACCCTGCGCGCCGATATCGGCCTGCAGTTCAATGAATGCGCCCGCTTGCTCGACGGCCTGATTTCGTCCTTTCTCACGGATCGGCACAGCCTGCCCACGGATCTTCTGGACACCGTCGAAGCCAAGGCCTGGAGCAATCACGAGCGGCTGATCAAAAGCCGCAAGCACGAATCGATCCTCTTCCGCTATGATCACAGCATCATGGAAGTGCAGGTCGGCACTTTGGACAGAACCGTGGAACACCTGCGCACCATGCTGGAAGCTCTGAACGACTACGAGGATGAGCCGGGAGACCTGCCCCCGGCCCCGGAGATGCGCCCCCTGGCCGACGCGGTGATGGATTCCCTGCGCCACATAGGTGGTGACACCCCGACAGCCTCCGCGCCGGACCTGGTGCGACGCCTGACTCTGGGCGTGGGGCAGGCCGAGACCCAACTGGCCGACATGCGCCTGCAAAGCGGGGCGTTGGAACACCCGCTGCACAAGATTTTGCAATTCTTCACGTTTTACCAGAGTATGCGGCAACTGGTGGAAACCCTGCTGCTGACCCTGGACCGTCTGGAAACCCTCAACCGGAACAAGGCCGGCCATGCCCCGCAACGCTGACTACGCCGCGGCCGGCCCGCCGCTGCTGGAGTGGTTCCGCCGCGAAAGCCGCGACCTGCCCTGGCGCAAGGACTACGAGCCGTATGCCGTGCTTGTTTCGGAAGTCATGCTCCAGCAGACCCAGATGGAGCGGGTGCGGGGCTACTTCGAGCGCTGGATGCGCCTGTTCCCCACGCCGAAAGCCCTGGCCGAGGCGCCGGAAGAAGCCGTCCTCAAGGCTTGGGAAGGCCTGGGGTACTACAGCCGAGCCAGGAACCTGCGCCGGGCCGCCGAGGTTATCGCCCGCGAACACGCCGGCCGGGTGCCGGACGACATCGCGACCCTGCGCCGGCTGCCGGGTGTCGGCCCGTACACAGCCGGGGCCGTGGCCTCCATCGCCTACAACCAGCCGTTGCCCGCCGTGGACGCCAATGTCGAGCGCGTGCTTTCCCGCCTGTGCGACGTGGATCTACCGGTTAAAAGCCCCGCGGCCAAGGCCCGCTTCCACGAATTATGCCTGGAGATCATGCCCGCAGGCCAAGCCCGCGACTTCAATCAGGCCCTGATGGAGTTGGGCGCCCTTGTGTGCGGCAAAAATCCCCGTTGCGGAATCTGCCCGGTGAGCGGTTTCTGTCTGGCCCACCGTTTCGGGATCACGGCCGAGCGTCCCCTGCCGGGACAAAAGACCGTCTATGAGCCTCTGGAAATTGTTTCCGGGGTGCTGGTCCACAGAGGACGGATTTTTGTCCAGAAACGTCTCGACGACGGCATTTGGGGCGGACTATGGGAGTTCCCCGGCGGCCGGCTTGAAGCGGGGGAGACCCCGGAGCAGGGGATTGTCCGCGAGTACCTGGAGGAAACGGAATTCCGGCTCGCGCCGCCGGAAAAGCTGGGCCTTGTCCGCCACGGCTATACCCGCTATAGGATCGCCATGCATTGCTTCTTGTGCCGCCTGAGCACGATGGAAGCGCCCCCGTCCGCGCAACACGCGGCCACGGCTTCCGCCTGGCTGACCTTTCGGGAATTGGAAAGCCCGGCCATGCCCGCCGGGCACAGAAAATTGCTGCACGCGTTCGGCGACCGCATCGCCGCCGCCGTGGAGGGAGAATGAGCGCACACCCGCGCCGTTCGCGCCGGCGTTTTTTCGCCTGCATGGTCCTGGGCCTGCTCTGCGCCGTGCTGCTGACGGGCGAAATCCTCTTTATCTGCAATCCCGATCGATTCGCCGAATACCTGCCGACGGTGGCCGCTATGAATATCGAAGATCTGCCGGAAGCCGAGGCCTATCCGCGGGGAAGTCTGCCCGATTCTCTGAAGTTCGAACGCCTGCGTCTGGAGAAGTCCGCCCGCAGGCTGACCGCTTATGCCGGGGGCAAGGCGGTGCGGGTCTACCTGGTCTCTCTGGGGACCAATCCCGTGGGGCACAAGGAATTTCATGGTGACCGCAAAACCCCGGAAGGCATATACCGCATCGACGGCAAAAACCCCAACAGCGCCTATTATAAAAACTTGGGCGTCTCCTACCCCGGCGCGGCCGACAGGGCCCACGCGGAAAAGCTCGGCAAAAGCCCCGGCGGGGACATCAAGATCCACGGTCTGGCTCCGTCCTTCGCCCATGTGGGGGCGGCCCATCGCCTGGCGGACTGGACGCATGGCTGCATCGCCGTGACCAACGAGGAGATGGAGGAGTTGTATACCCGGACGCCGGTGGGCATTCCCATTGAGATTGTTCCTTAAGCGGTGTCTGGTGGCTCCACCACCTCTTTCGACGGCGGGTCTGAACTGGAGCCGAGCCGGCTTCCCTCCCGAGCGGCCGGTGTCTCTCCCTTCATTGACAACGTCCCGCCGGAACGGCTAATCTCTCAAATTCCGCGCGAGCAACCACGGGTGAGACATGAGCGATTCTTTTCCACAGACGAAACAACCCCGGCACATCGCCGTCATCATGGACGGCAACGGCCGCTGGGCCTCCGGGCGCGGCCTCTCCCGCAGCGAGGGGCACCGGGCCGGCACCGAAGCGGCCCGGCGCATTGTCGAGGCCTGCCTCGAGGAGGGGATCGGCCATCTCACCCTGTACACCTTCTCGCGGGAAAATTGGCGCCGGCCGGCGGCCGAAGTGGCCTTTCTCTTCGATCTTCTGGTGCAGTTCATCACCAGGGAACTCCCCGACCTGGAACACAAAGGCGTGCGCCTGCGCGTGCTCGGAGAGATTGAAGGCCTGCCCTTTGCCGCGCGCAAGGCCCTGGAGCTTGCCGGCTCCCGCACGGCCCGCTGCGACAAAATGATTTTGAACCTGGCTCTGAACTACTCCGGGCGGGACGAACTGGCCCGGGCGGCGCGACTGTATATGGAATCCGGCGGCGCGGCCGCGAAGCTGACGCCCGAAAGCCTTGAGCCCTACCTGTACACCGCCGGGCAGCCCGACCCGGATCTGATCATCCGGACCAGCGGCGAACTGCGCCTGAGCAACTTTTTGCTGTTCCAGAGCGCTTACAGCGAACTGTATTTTACCCCCACCCTGTGGCCGGACTTCACCCCCGAAGAACTGCGCAAAGCCCTCGCCGAATATGCGGGCCGCGCGCGGCGTTTCGGCGGGACGGCCGAGACCCCGGAGGAAGCATGATTCTCGGTGAGCACCGCCTGCGTTTGATCACCGGCGGCGCCCTGGCCCTGGTGCTGGGGTTGGCCGTCTGGTTCGGCGGTCGGCCGTTGCAATTTCTGGCCCTGCTTGTGGCCCTGGTCGGGCTGTTTGAGTTCTATTCCCTGTTCTGGCCGGGGCGCAAGCGCCCGATCGCCAAGGCCATCGGCCTGGCTATGGGGGCCGGGGTGGTTCTTTCGCACGGCTATGATCCCCTGTGGCCGGCCCTGTTCCTGATCCTGCCGTGCTTCCTGGCCGCCCTGCTGTTTCTCTTTTCTTACGGTATGGGAGAGAAAGAGGCCAAGCTCGGCGATTTCGCCCCCCTGGTTTTCGGCGGCGTGTACATCCCCCTTGTTTTGCAACTGGCCCTCAGCTTCGGCCCGTTGGAGCAGGTGATCTGCGTGCTCGCGGCCATCGGCACGGACGTCGGCGGCTATTATGCCGGGCGTTCTTTCGGCAAACACAAGATCTGGCCCTCGGTCAGCCCCAAGAAAACCTGGGAAGGCGCGACCGGCGGGTTGCTGCTCTGCGTGCTCCTGTGCGTGGGCTTCGGGCTGCTGCGTGAATACGCGGATGTGGCCCTGCCCGCTCTGCCCCTGCCCGCCTGGGTGGCTGTGGGCATTCTTCTGAACATCGCGGCCCAGCTGGGTGATTTCTTTGAATCCGCCCTGAAGCGCACCCAGAATGTCAAGGATTCCGGTACAATCTTGCCCGGCCACGGCGGACTGCTGGACCGTATCGACAGCCTGCTGTTCGTGATGCCCGCGTACCTCGTGATTCGGCAACTGGCGGGGTAGGGCGTTGCCGGGCTATATTTCCCGTCTCCCCCGAAGGGGCTCCTCCGGCGGCAGGCCGCGCGGCTTGTGCATTCTCGGGTCGACCGGCTCCATCGGCCGTTCGGCTCTCTCCGTAGTTCGAGCCGTTCCCGAGGCCTTCCGGGTCAAGGCCCTGGCCGGCGGGCGCAACGTGGAGCTTCTGGCCGGGCAGATCGCGGAGTTTTCCCCGAGGTACGCGGCCGTGCGGGATGAAGACGCCGCCCGCGCCCTGCGCGCCCGTATGCCCCGGCGCGGCGGGCCGAAAATCCTGGTCGGCGTGGAAGGGTATCGCGAACTGGCGTCCCTCTCCGGGGCGCGGCACGTGCTTTCGGCCCAGGGCGGCGCGGCCGGCCTGCACGGCACGGAAGCGGCCGTCCGCGCGGGCAAGACCGTGGCCCTGGCCAACAAGGAATCCCTGGTTCTGGCCGGGGCGCTGCTGCGTGAACTCTGTCGGGAATCCGGCGCCGTCATTCTGCCCGTGGACTCGGAACACAACGCCCTGTTCCAGTGCCTGGCCGGCAACCGGCTGGAGGATGTCTCCCGGCTGATCCTCACGGCCTCGGGCGGCCCGTTTTTCGGGCGGACATCCGGGGATCTCGCCGAGATCACTCCGGAAGAAGCCCTGGCCCACCCCACCTGGAGCATGGGGCCGCGCATCAGCATTGATTCGGCCACGCTCATGAACAAGGGGCTGGAAATCATTGAGGCCTGCGCCCTGTTCGGGTTCGCCCCGGAGCGGGTGGAGGCGGTGATCCACCGGCGGTCCCTGGTTCATGCCCTGGTGGAGTTTTCCGACGGCGCGGTCCTGGCCCATCTCGGCCCGCCGGACATGCGCCAGGCCATCGCCCACAGCCTGTTCCACCCCGGCCGGGCTCCGGCCATGACCAGGCCGTTCGATTTTTCCACTCCGGCGGATCTTTCCTTTTCACCGCCGGATCATACGGCATTTCCCTGCCTGGCCCTGGCCCGCGAGGCCATGCGGCTTCCCGGCGGGACCGTGGTTCTGAACGCGGCCGATGAAGAGGCCGTGGCCGCCTTTCTGGGACGGCGTATCGGCTTTTTGGACATCCCGGCCTGCGTGGCGCACTGTCTTGCCGCGCGTCCGGCGGGAACCGGCTTCAACCCCCTGGCCATTGAGGACATTCTCGCTCTCGACAAGGCGGCCAGAACCGAGGCTTCGGCCTTTATCAACGCGAGGGCGCGGCACGACATATGACGGCATCTTTCACGACAATTCTCGGCATCCTGACCGTGGTGCTTGTTTTCGGCGGCCTGATCTTTTTCCACGAGCTCGGCCACTTTCTCGCGGCTCGGACCTTCGGCATCGGGGTGCGGACCTTTTCCCTCGGCTTCGGGCCGGTGCTCGCTTCCCGAACCATCGGGGCGACCAAATATCAATGGGCTCTGCTGCCCCTGGGCGGGTACGTCTCCATTGTGGGCGAAAGCCCGGATGCGGAAATCGAGGCTCCGTTCACCCAACAGGAGAGTTTCTCTCTGCGCCCGGCCTGGCAACGCTTCATCGTCATCGCGGCCGGCGCGGTGTTCAACCTGATCCTGGCCTGGCTGATCTGCTGGGGCATGGCCTCCGTGCACGGCAAGACAGAGGTGCTTCCCACCGTGGGCAAGCTGGTGCCGGGCAGCCCGGCGGAAGCGGCGGGCCTGCGTTCCGGCGATCTGCTTCTGAGCGTGGACGGCAAGCCGCTGCGCGTTTGGGAGGAGTTCTCCCCCCTGGTGCAGGAGGCGCACGGCCGGCCGGTGGTCCTTGAGCTTGAGCGCGACGGCGGTCATGCCCGCATGGAAATCACGCCGCAGAAGCAGACCCAGAAAACCCTGTGGGGTGAGGAGATTGAGCGTTGGACCGTGGGTGTGTACCCGGCCGGCGACACGCGCGAGATCCCGCTCAACCTCGCTGAAGCGGCGGTCGAAGGGTTGCGGAACGCCGGCGACATGATGCGGCTGATCTGGAAATTCCTGCACGGACTGTTCGCCCAGACCGTGCCGGTCACGGACTTGTCCGGCCCTGTGGGCATCGCCACAACGCTGTACGATCAATCCCAGCACGGCGTCTGGATGGTGCTGGCCTTGGCGGCCGCCATCAGCGTGAATCTGGGCATCGTCAACCTGTTGCCCATCCCGGTGCTGGACGGCGGGCATCTGCTCTTCCTGCTTGTGGAGATGATCTTCCGCAGGCCCGTGCCGGTGCGCTTCCAGAACGTTGCCATGCTCGGCGGCCTGGTATTCCTGCTCTCCCTCATGTTGGCCACGATTTGGTTTGACGTGGGACGAATGATGGGGACGCCGTAGGGTTCCTCCGGTGCCGGAACATGCCCGCGAAGGGAGCGCCGCAGCCATGAACACACCATTTCTGCTCGCCATGAACACCGCCGAGGGGGTGCTCCAGCTTGTTCTGGGCGAAGATACCCCGCAGGGGGCGCGTCTCGCCTGGAGCGAGACCCTGCCCGCCGCCTCACAGGGCGTGGAATTGCTGGCTCCGGCCTTGGAGCGCGGTCTTGCCGCCGTGGGGGCAAAACCTTCCCAGATTCGCCGCATCGCTTGCGTGGCGGGACCGGGCGGGTTCACGGGCCTTCGCCTGGCAAGCGCCACGGCCGCCGGGCTGGCCGCCGCGACCGGCGCCCTCCAGGCGGGTTTGCCCCTGTTGCCCCTGTTGGCGGAAAGCGCCGCCGAATCTCTGGGCCTGGATGCCGGAATCGTCGCCGTGTTGACCCACGCCCGGCGCAACCTGGTGCATCTTCAGGTTTTTCGCCTGGAAAACGGGCGGGCCCATGCTGTGACCGAAATAGAGGTTCTTGACCCGGCCTCGGCCGTGCGCCGAGCTGTGGAAATCGACGCCGGGGCGGTTCTGCTCGGCAGCGGCCTGACCCGCAACCCTCAGGCCGTTGAGGGGCGCGAAGCCCGCGTTCTTGGGCAGGAATTCAATTTGCCGCTTCCGGCCGTTCTGCTGCGCCTGGCGGACAGGTCGACCTTTGGTCCGGAGCCGGTTGCGCCCCTGTATGTGCGACCCTCGGACGCCGAAGAAAACCTGCCCACCCTGGCGGCGGGGCTGGGCCTCAACCCCGATGACGCGGCAGCCGCCCTGCGGGCCTTCGGCGCCGATACCTCCGGCCCGCGCTCATGACCCTTTCCCTTGAGGACAAGTCGCAGCTTCTGGCCTTGATCGCGGCCGGATTACCCGTGCCGCGCGCTTTGCTCGAGCCGCTCCTGGACCTGAAATCGGAAGGGGAGCTGCTCTGGCCGGGCAAATCCCAAGGAGTGGCCGAACCGGGCCGGGAGTGCTACCGGCAGGTATACGCATCCGGCCCGCCGGGAGAGCGTAACCTGTTGTTCCACGGCGACAATCTGTCCCTGCTGTCGGCCCTCGTCCGCGATTCTGCCGGCTTGCCGGAAGCCCCTTCCGACCGCCCCCGACTGATCTATCTGGATCCCCCCTTTGCCGTGGGCGCGGATTTCTTCGCCACCCATCAAGGTCGGCGGGTGCCCGCGTTCAGCGACAAGTGGAAAACTCCGGCGGACTGGCTGAATATGCTTTCCCCGCGCCTTGCCCTGATGCGCGATTTGCTGGCCGACGACGGCTGCCTGTGCCTGCACTGCGATCGGCGAACTTCAGCCCAGGCCCGCCTGCTGCTGGACGAGTGTTTCGGCAGGGGGCGCTTCGTCAACGAGATCGTCTGGCACTATACCGGCGGGGGCCGTTCCAAGAAGCGTTTTTCGCACAAGCACGACACGTTGCTGCTGTACGCCAGGTCCGAGCACTGGGTGTTCAACCTCGACGCGGTGCGCGTGCCGTACAAGCCCGGCAGCGGGTACGCGGCCTCCGGCATCCTGGCCCGCTCCGGCAAGAGGTACCTGCCCCACCCGGACGGGACGCCGGTGGATGACGTCTGGGACATCCCCATGCTCAATCCGCTTTCGCGCGAGCGTTTGGGGTACGCCGTGCAGAAGCCAGAACGCCTGCTCGAGCGATTGGTCCTGGCCCTGACCCGGCCGGGGGATCTGGTTGCGGATTTCTTTTGCGGCAGCGCGGGAACGGCGGCTGTCGCGCACCGGCATGACCGCCGCTGGCTGCTGTGCGATCGCAGCCGCGTTGCTGTGGATATAGCCGCGGAGCGGTTGCTCGGACTGGGGGCGGAGTTCGCCCGCTACGAGTCCGCGGAATGCCGAGAGCAGCAATGAGAAACGCCCGCCGAACGGCGGGCGTTTTCGCGTAACGGAAGCGGGGCTCAGCGGGCCGGCGTCACCCGCGTATAAGCCTGGGAGCCTTCAGGCGTATAGAGGAAGGTGCAGTTTCTGCCGTCGCGCTTGCCGTGATAGAGGGCTTTATCCGCGCAGTCCACGAGGTTGGCCGTGTGGGCGCCGGCCCATCCTTTCCAGGGGGAGGCCACGCCGACACTGACGGTCAGGTGCAGCCCCTGGGTCAAAACATTGTTGTTGGCGTCACGCAGGAGCAGCGTGGTGTCGGCGATGGCTTTACGCAGGTGTTCGGCAAACTCCGGGGCTTTGGCGGCCATATCGCCGCGGATGATGATCGCGAATTCCTCGCCGCCGTAACGGGCGGCCAGGGCTTCCACCCCCTTCTTCCGCAGGGCTTCGACCTGTCTTTCAATCCGCTTGGCTACGGTGCGCAGAACCTGATCCCCGACCAGGTGCCCGAAGTTGTCGTTGAAACTTTTGAAAAGATCGATATCGAGAAACAGAAGGGCGGCCGGAAGATCTTGCTTCCGCCAGAGAGAGATGGTTTCGTCGAGATAGGAGTCGAACAGACGGCGGTTGGCCAGGCCGGTCAGGCTGTCCTTTTGCGAGAGTTTGTTCAGGTTCTCGGTATCTTCCTCCATTTTGTTCACAACGCCGCGCAGAGCGCCGCGCAGGCCCGCCAGGATGTGCGTGGGTTCGACGCCGCGGGCGAGATCCTCATCCATGCTCCGGGCCACGGTGATCACATCTTGCTTGTTTCGGCTGAGGATGGTGTTCACTTCCTCGGCCAGGGAAGATGCCTCCCGCAGAATTTCCTGAATTTTCTGATCGTATGGAGCCTGGTGAATTTTATGCACCGCCTCGCTGGTCCGCTCGTAGCTTGCGTCGGAAAAGTCCTTTTTCTGCAGGACGGAGATCAGCAACTCCTGCATGGAGGCTTTTTGCACTTCACTGAGATAGGTGTTGTCGTGAAGGCTGCGTAAATGCACAATCATGGCCGGCCACTGCCCATTCAGGGGAACACCGGCTTTTTGCAGCATGGCGCAGAAGCTTTCAGCGCCGGACCACAGGCAGGAACCCGAGGCGGTATTGCAGACCGGCTGACTATCGCGCTCTTTTTTATCCATTGAAATCCCCATTGATATGCCGCGTTTTCCCAAGGCCGAACGCGCGCCTCCGGCTTCGGGAGGCTCCAGATAAATAAACAAAAAAAAGCCCGCAGGCAACCGGGGAATGAAAGAGGGAAGCGTGGCTGGAAGGCTTGCCGGGCAGCGCCTTAACTGTTCCCAAAACACCGGGGAGCAGTATACCGATTGTTGAAAATGAGGAAAATATCGCAGGTTGCGGAATGAGAAAGCCCGGCGCCCGCTGTCGGGGAGCCGGGCTTTCCCGCGCCGGCGGTTTATTCGGTGGCGGTATCGGTGGTGGCGGCGGCGGCGCGCGCGCCCAGATCCCGATCCAGGAGCAGGAGCCCCTGGCCGTCTCCCTTGATAAGTTTCAGCTTATTCACCAGATCGGTGAAGTTTTCCTCTTCTTCCACCTGCTCGGTGACGAACCACTGCAGGAACACGTAACCGGCGTGGTCTTTGGCGGCCACAGCCATGTCCATAAGCATGTTGATGCGCCCGGTGACGAACCGCTCGTGCTTCAGGCCTTCCTCAAACACATCCAGGGGGTTCTTCCATTTGGCGGGCGGGGCGTCGATGGCCTGGAGGGTGACCTTGCCGCCCCGGGTGATGACGTAGTCGTAAAATTTGCCGGCGTGGAGCAATTCTTCATCCGCCTGTACGCGCATCCAGTGGGCGAACCCGGAAAGCCCGAGATCGGAGAAATACGCCGACATGGAAAGGTACATGTAGCTGGAATAGTACTCGAACTTGATCTGATCATTCAGCGCGTTGAGCATTTTCGTATTGGCCATGACGTCTCCCTCTTTGCCGGCGGGCCGGGTTGGTGTATAACGGTTGTCGGCGCGGGGGCCGGGCAATGGCCGAAACTCGCGCCGGTAAAAAATACGCATTTGCCGGAGGGGAGGCAAGATTATTTATGTGGCATGGTTTTTCTCCACCTCGTGAGGCCGATACCTCCATCCGTTGCAAAGCCTGCGGCGGCAATCTGCAGGCCCGCCGCACCTGCCATGAGGCGCACCTCTACTGCCCGGCGTGCCGGGAACGGCGGGAACTAAGCGATTACCTGGCGCATATGGATGAAGCCCTGGAACGCTTTCTCGAGGCTCTCAACTGCGACCGGATTTAACCCGGCAACGCATCCTCGCGGCTTTGCTTTTCTCCACTCAAAACAAAGCCGCCCGTCCAAAAGAACGGGGCGGCTTGTCTCGTCTGGTCGCAATTTCTAGTAGGACCAGGTATTCTTCATGTACTTGATAAGCTCGGTCATGGATGTCTTCTGCCGGGCAAGAAAGGGGCCGGCCATGGCGGCTTCTTTGGTGGGCGCCTTGCAGACGTACTCGCCTTCATCATAGGTGAGGTAACCGATGTAGGTCACGGCGGTGGAGCTTTCCGGCTTCTTGAAGCTCGTGCGGATCGAGGCGGGGTCCACTTCAATGTAGCGGCAGACATAGGAGCCGTCGGGGTGCTGCGTCACCTGCATCTTTTGCTTGGAAGGCATCACGTGGCGGTTCATCTCGGCGATTGTTCTGTGCGCGAAGTCGTCCAGCTTTTGCTTCACGACTTCATCGGGCTCCGCCTTGCCGGCGCTCTGCTTGGTTGAGGCCTGCTTGGCAGGGGCGGCCGTCTTTGTGCCTGCGGAAGCCTTGGGGGCAACCTTCACGCCGCCCTGGGTCGGCTTGGTGTCGGCCTTGGGAGCGGGCTGAGGCTCGACGGGTGCCGCGGCGGCCGGGGCGGGTTTGGTGTCGGCTTCCGGCTCGGGGCTGGTGGAAGCGCAGGCGGTCAGCAACAGGCAGCAAGCGGGAACGGCAAGGGCGCGGAACAAAAATTTGTGCGCTGTCATGGAGGTGAAATCCTTCCGAGAGGGGCTGAGTGTTTGGCGGAGAAACGCCGGGCTGAAGGTCTTTTACTTAAAAGGCCCGACGGGGAATCCCGTCGGGCCTTTGTATCAAGCGGTCGCTTTACTAGCGGAGGTCGATTTCAGCGCGGCGGTTCAGGCGGCGGCCATCTTCCGTGCTGTTGTCGTACTTCGGCTGGGATTCGCCGAAACCGCGGGTTTGGATGCTGGTGGTGGGCACGCCCTTCTTCACCAGGTAGGACTTGACGGCGGCGGCGCGGCGCTCGGACAGACGCTGGTTGGACTCGTCGGAACCGATGCTGCAGGTGTGGCCGTCAACCACGATACCGGTGAAGTGGTGACCGTAGTAGGTCAGCTCGCCCTGGTAGTCGCGGTCGCCGGTGTGGTGGCCGCCCAGGTTGCCCTTGGAGGCGCCGGCCAGCATGGCGGCGACTTCGTCCAGGATGGCGGCGGACTGCGAGGTGATGACAGCGGAACCCAGAGCGAACTGGACGCTGCGCAGCACGAGCTTGTTGCCGCCGCAGAACACATGGTAGGCGAACTCTTCAGCCGCGTTGGGCGAGCTGATGATGTCTTCGGCCTTCACATAGTAGCTGCCGGGCTTCAGGGCCACGATGGCGTCGATGACGGCTTGGCCGGCGGCCGAGTCGGCAACGGACACGACGTGGAACGTCAGGCGCGGGTTGGCTTGCAGGGCGGCCTGAGCGGCGGCCACGGCGTCCATGCCGCGGTTGTTCTCACCGTCGGTGAAGATGATCACCGCGGAGGGAGCCGGCATGCCGGAGTAAATGGCGCTGCTCCAGTGAGCAATGCCGTCGCCCATCGGGGTGACGCGCTTGAACACTTCGTAGGTCTTGGTCAGGCCGTCCAGACCGGCGTCGATGGCTTCCTTGCTATAGGGGCCCATCGGCACAACTTCCATGTCTTTCGCGAAGGTGTGCACACCGGCGGTGTAGTTGAACTGGGGAACCAGCGCATTCAGGCGTTTGGCCGCTTCACGGGCCATTTCGAATTTCAGTTTGTCATGAGCTTTGTGCTTCATCATCATGGACCCAGAGTAGTCCATAAGGAAGTCAAAGCTCGCCACGGAAGGCGTGCCGCATGGGATGGGGGCAGCCGCGGCGGAAGCGGCGAACGCCATCATCAGCAGGCCGACCAGGGTCATCAAGGTGAAACGCTTCATGAGCTCCTCCAAAAGGATTTTTCGAAAATTGGTTGTAGTTCCACTTGCTGTTCTCTCCATTACCGCCCTTTGAAAAAAAAAACAAGTCCCTATTGGGATGGACACAAGGGTTTCCCATATTTTTTTAGGGCCGCCGAAAAGCCGTCTCGTTATCGCATATTATACGGGCTGTTGGGGAGCCTCAAGCACATCCCGGATGCATTCGTCCAGGGTCGGGTGGGCGAAAATAATCTCCGGACCGATTTCCCGGCGGACTTTTTTCCCTACCAGGAGGGTGGCCGGGCCGACCAGGTGCGAGGCGTTGTGGCACACCGCGGTGATGGATTGCAGGATGTCGTCGGCCCAGGCCGCCTGGATGAACCCCTGGGTGTGCCCCGAGGCTTGAATGATGGGGTTGGCCGCGGCCGCCGAGCGGGAAACGGAAATGTTTTTGCCCGCCTTGGCCAGTTCGCGCACCGTGGGGCCCACGCGCATCACTTCCATGGTGCCGTAAATACAGGCGGGTATGACCGGCGGCGCATAGGGGCCCGCTTCGGCTCCGGCAGCGTGCCGGGCCGCGTAAGCGCCTTGGTCGTCCGCCGCGTGGGCCAGTTGGATTCTGCCGTTGATGTCGCCCACGGCGTAGACATGCGCGGAAGCCCGGAGATGGTCGTCGGTCTCCACCCAGCCCCTGGCGTTCAAAAAAATTTCCGCCATCTCGGGGGCCAGCCCCGCCGTGCCGGGACGCCGGCCGACAGCCACCAGGGCGCGCGCGGCGGAAAGGGTCTCGGCGTCTTCGAACGTCAGAACGGCGCGGCCGCCGTGGCTGCGCAGGTCGGCGATCCGTCTGCCGGTGTGCACCTTCCAACCTTCGCGGATCAGGTATTTCTCCATGAAGTCACCGGTTTCTTCATCCTCGCCGGGCAGGATCCGGGGCATTCCCTCCACCAGGGTAATCGCGCAGCCCAGGCGGTGGAAAAATTCCCCCAGCTCCAGGCCGATGGCCCCGCCCCCCACGATAATCAGGCTTTCCGGAACCTCTTTCAGGTTGAGGAGGCTTGATGAGGCCAGAACGGCGTCACCGTCCGGCTTGAGGCCGGGAAATGATGCGGGCGTGGAGCCGCCGGCCAGGATACACTTGGTGAAGCTCAGAAGCGTCGGCCCGCCCTCGCCGCCTTTGACGGTCAACTCACGCCGGCCGGAGAAAGCCGCCCGGCCGCGAATCAGGGTGATGCCCGCGCCGGCGAATTGTTTTTCCAGGGCGCTTCGGGTGCCTTTGATGAAGCGATCCTTGCGCGCCTGCAAGGCGGGAAGATCAACTCCGGCCTGGCCCACGGCGACGCCGAACTTGGCCTGAGCCCGCTGGAGGGGCAAAAAGGCCGAGCCCCCCAACAGGAACTTGGTGGGGATACAACCCGAATTCAGGCAGGTGCCGCCAAGGAACCCGGCTTCGACAACCGCCGTTTTCAAGCCGAGGGCGGCTGCCGTGAAGGCCGCCCGGGTTCCGCCCGGGCCCGCGCCCACGACGACGAGATCATAGATATTTTGCATTGTTGCGCTCAGTGGGTTGAGGAGAGGAAGAGCCCGATGCTCTACCGGCTTGTTCAGGTTATATCGGCGTTCCGCCGGCAATCAGTTCAAGGAACTCGCTTTCCGAAAGAATGCCGATGCCGAGTTTTTGAGCTTTCGCCAGTTTGGAGCCGGGTTTTTCCCCGGCCACCAGGTAGTCAAGCTTGCGCGAGATGCCGGAAAGCACCTCCAGGCCGGCCGCTTCGGCCAGGCGCTCGGCTTCGCTCCGGGGCATGGACAGGCTGCCCGTGAAGAGTACCGTTTTTCCGCCCGCTCCGGCATTCGCGGCGGCGGAGCCGGAAGGCCCGGCGGGCGCGGGGTCGAACAGGCTGCCCTGTACCTGGGAGGCGACGACCCGGGGGGCGGGCATGGCCGGCCACAGGCCCAGGCTTTTGAAGTCTTCCAGCAGGGCGCGGTTGCCCGGCTCGGCGAAAAAGTCGCGGATCGACCCGGCCACTTCCGGTCCCACATCATCCACATCGCACAGCTCTTCTTCTGTGGCCGCGCCGAGGGCTTCCAGGCTGCGGAAACGCCGGGCCAGGGCCTTGGCGGTCTGCTCGCCCACATGGCGAATGCCCAGGGCGCAGAGAAAGCGCGGCAGGGCGGCTTTTTCCCGCGCTTCGCGCAGGCCTTTCACGAAATTGGCGGCGGCTTTCTCGCCCATTCGCTCTAGCGGGATGAGGTCGGCTTCGGTCAGCCGGAAGAGATCGGCCGGAGTTTGCACCAGCCCGCGATCGAGCAATTGCTCCACCCACTTGGCCCCGACCCCGCGCACATCCAGGCCGGCCTTGGAAACGAAGTGCCGCACCGATTCACGCCGCACCGCCGGGCAGGCGCGGTTGACGCAGCGCACGGCCGCCTCGCCGGGCTCGCGGTGCACGTGGTTGCCGCATTCGGGGCAGCGGTTCGGAAAGACGAATTCCCGCTCGCTGCCGTCACGCTTGTCCTCGACCGGGCCGATGACCTCCGGTATCACGTCCCCGGCCCGTCGCACGATGACCGTGTCCCCGAGCAGGACGCCCTTGGCCTTGATCTCATCCTCGTTGTGCAGGGTGGCGCGGGCCACCGTCACCCCACCCACATTGACGGGCGCGAGTTCGGCCACCGGAGTGAGCACGCCCGAGCGGCCCACCTGGATATGGATATTCAGGAGTTTCGTCTCGGCCTGCATGGCTTCGAATTTGAACGCCACGGCCCAACGGGGGGCGCGGGCCGTAAAGCCGAGCCGTTCCTGCAGGGCCAGATCGTCCACCTTGGCCACGGCGCCGTCCAACTCGAACGGGAAATCGTGCCGGGCCCCGGCCAGGGTGCGGTAGGCGGCCTCGACGTCATCCGGAGTCATACAGAGCGTGGCCTGGGGGGCCACGCTCAGGCCGAGCCGGTGAATGCGCTCCATCAGCTCGCGCTGGGTGCGCGGCGCTTCGCCCGGCCACTGGGCCCGGCCCACGCCGTAGGCGATGAAGCGCAGGGGGCGGGAGGCGGCCACGGCGGAATCCAGTTGCCGGATGGATCCGGCCGCCGCGTTGCGCGGGTTGGCGAAGGGTTTGAGCCCGGCCTGTTCCTGGCGGGCGTTGAGGGCGGCAAAGTCCTTTCGGGTCATGAGCACCTCGCCGCGTACCTCCAGAAGAGGCGGCGGGGTGTCGCCCAGAAGGCGCAGGCGCACGTTCGCGACGGTACGGATATTCTCGGTGACCACCTCGCCGGTTTCGCCGTCACCCCTGGTCAGGGCCGTGGTCAGGACGCCGCTCTCGTAGATGAGTTCAATGGCCAGGCCGTCCATCTTGGGTTCCATCCAGAAGGCCGGCGGCTGCTCGGCACATTCCGGGGCGAAGCGGGCGAGGCGTTCCACGAACTCATGCCACTCCTCCGGGGAGAAGACGTTGTCCAAACTATAGAGGGGCAGGGCGTGACGCATTTTGGGCAGAAAGTCGAGAACGGCGCCGCCCACCCGCAGGGAGGGGGAGTCCGGGGTGCGGAGAGACGGATGATGCTTTTCGAGGACGAGGAGTTCCCGGAACAGGGCGTCGTATTCGGCGTCTGGAATTTCCGGAGCGTCGAGGACATGGTAGCGGTA
>JAVBQP010000078.1:0-12144 GCA_031548905.1 Desulfovibrio sp.
TCGCCACAGAACGACCTTGCAGGCCTTCCAGGACAATCCGAGCCTTCGTCTTGCTATCCCAGGTACGACGTTCCATTTTTCCTCCCATCAGGGAAGAAAACTACCTTAGCATGGGCTCCTTGTTAATGGGGGGCAGTATACGCCGTCGTGCTGCGGGGCCCTCGGGGCGCGGCATGAACGCCGCCGGTGGCGGCGAGATTCTTCTCCTTCTCCGAGGTGCCGCCCGCCTTTGCCCGCGCACACCCGCCGCACTTTCGCCGGCGTGAATACACGCGAACGGCAAGGCCGAAACAATCTCCCTCCATGAACGCCGGCCGGCGGCAAGGCGGATCCCTTCGGAACTCTCCTCGGGCTTTGGCCGGTGAGGATTTCCCCTGGGACCGCGGGAGCCTTCTCAACGCAAAGCCGTATGGGGTTCCGGTAAATTCAGCACAGTGTGGCGGGCTGTTGCCGGAAGGGGGGCTTTGGAATAATAGTTGGGAGCAAATTAATTTTGAAAGTTTATTTGCTCTGGGGGCCGCCCAAGCGAAAAACAGGACCGCGCATGTTGTGGGTTGCAACGCTTTCGGTGAAACGAGCCCCGTGGCCCGGCCGGCGCCGTCCGCTTGCGGGTTCGTTTGAGAGTCTTTCGGCAATTATGGTTTCATATACAATTTCAAAATGAAATTGCTCTTTTAAGAGGGCGGGGAAAACGGGCTTGGCAAAAGTCAGGTCTTGTGCTAAATGGCACAAAGTAGTTTTTGAGGCTTCGCCAACCGGTTCGCGGCCCGACCGCCGACCACCACCCCAGCATGGAGGAACACCATGACGGCTCTTGTTATCGGTCATAAAAACCCCGACACCGACAGCAACATTTCGGCCATTGCCGCCGCCGATCTTATGAGCAAGCGCGGCTGCGCCGCCAAGGCCGTGGCCCAGGGCGCCGTGACCCCGGAAACCGCTTTCGTGCTGGATAAGTTCGGCCTGAAAGCCCCGGAAGTCGTCACCTCCGTGGCCGGCCAGAAAGTCGTCCTGGTGGACCACTCCGATCTGCCCCAAGCTCCGGCCGACCTGAAGTACGCCGAAGTCATCGCGATCATCGACCACCACAAGCTCGGTGACGTGACCACCTCCAGCCCGCTGCTCATGTGGGTCTGGCCCGCCGGCTGTACAGGCACGGTGCTGAAAAATATGTATGATTTCTACGGCATCGAGATCCCCAAGAACATCGCCGGCGGCCTGCTCTGCGCTATTCTCTCCGACACCGTGATCTTCAAGTCCCCCACGACCACGGACGACGATAAAAAGGCCGTGGAAGCCCTGGCCAAGATCGCCGGCGTGGCCGACTACAAATCCCTGGGCATGGATATGTTCAAGGTCAAGTCCGCCGTGGACGGTGTGCCCGCCCGCGACCTGGTCTTCCGCGACTACAAGGACTTCGACATGAGCGGTACCAAGGTCGGCATCGGCCAGTTGGAAGTCATCGATCTGGCCATGCTCGATAAGGTCAAGGCCGATCTCGCCGCCGAAATCTGCGCCATTCGGAAAGAAAAGGGCGCCCACAGCATCTTTCTGCTTCTGACCGACATCATGAAGGAAGGCTCGGAAATGCTGATCTGCTCCGAGGATGCCGGGGTGGTGCAAAAGGCTTTCGGCGTGGCCGGCGACAAGTCCGTCTGGCTGCCCAAGGTCATGAGCCGCAAAAAGGATGTGGTCCCGAAGTTCGAGGCCGTGTTCAAAGGCTGAGCCGGTTATTCCGACTCCAATGCGAAAACGGGCTCCCCTCAGGGAGCCCGTTTTTCATGGCATATACGTTCAGCTCTCTGCCGGCGTTTCTTCCGGAGGCAGTTCGCTTACCCGGACGCGGCGCATCCGGTGGCGGTCCATGACCGCCACGGTGAATCGTTTGCCGCAGATATCTATGAAGTCGCCCACCTTGGGAATCTCGCCGAGAATATCCAAAAAGTGGGCGGCCAGGATTTTGTACATGCCGGGGTTCGCGCCCGCGCACTCCAGAGGAATGCGTTCCATCAGTTCATCGAGGGAGAGGTCGGCGGAGACGAGCCAGGTACCATCCCGCTCGACGACCACGTCCGGATCCTCGTTGTCGAACTCATCCTGAATGTCGCCGACAATAGCCTCGATCATGTCCTCCATGGTCAGCACGCCCTGCCAGGAGCCGTACTCGTCCACCACCACGCAGAATTGCCGGCGTTTGGCCTGCATGTTTTGCAGAAGTTTGTCCAGGCGCACGGTTTCCTGGGCGTAATCCGGCTCGCGCAACAGGCCTTGCAGGCCGGCGCCCTTTTGCAGCAGCAAAAGATCCTTGACATGGACGAAGCCCACGATGGTGTCGGCGTCGTCGTCATATACTGGAAAGCGGGTGTGCCCGCTCTCTTCCATCACACGCATGACCGTCTCCAGGCTGTCGCCCACATGCAGCAGCACCGTGTCCATGCGGTGGATCATGATGTCTTTCGCGGTCTTGTGGTAGAAGCTGAAGATATTGTCGAGCATACGGCCTTCATCCGCATCAAGCCGGCCGCCCTTGCTTGAATCCATGATCAACATGCGCAGTTCTTCGGGAGAGTGCGACTGCTCGGCCTCGGAGGCCGGATGGATGCCGACCAGACGCAAAACCGCGTTGGAGATGCCGTTCATAACCACGACCAGGGGGAACCACAGCAAGTACACCACCCGCATGGGCCGGGCCAGCAACAGCACGGTCGCCTCCGCCTTTTGAATGGAGATGGACTTTGGAGCGAGCTCGCCGAACACCACGTGCATCAAGGTAATAATCGAGAAACCAATGGCCACGGAGAGGGAGGTGACCACGGCAGGATTGGAGATAAAGAAGAATTCCAGGGCCGGCCGCACAACATGGGCGACCGCCGGCTCGCCCAACCAGCCCAAACCCAGGCTGGCCAGGGTAATGCCCAACTGACAGACCGACAGATAGGCGTCCAGATGCGTGATGCCGAACAGGGCGCTTTTGGCCCGCCTGTCGCCCTCGGCGGCCAGAAGCTCCAAATGGGTTTTCCGCGCTTTGACGAAGGAGAACTCGGCCGCGACGAACATGCCGTTCAAAAACACAAGAAACAGAGCAACGAGAAGCAGGATGCCGGTATACACAGGGGCGCTCCGAAAAAGTTCAATGCCGTCCTAGCTCTTAATTACGTGATTCGCCGCAAAAACGGAAGCCCGAACCGCCCGCCATTTCCACTGTTTTCCCACAATGTGCCTGATTTTTCGAAGCCTGAAAACTCTTGCCATGACGCGAGAGCGCGAGCCCGCATTCAGGCAGGGCGCGGATGGAGTCCCCGCAGGCGGCTTTGCCGTCGAGGGGGCCCACACCCCGAGAGCCCCGCATCACGACCACTTTCACCAGATACTCTCCCCCCCACACGCCGTTCACCCGAAAAAAGGGAGGAAGCGCCGTCACGCTCCCTCCCGTCCTCTTCTCTTCCATTCTTCTTTCAACCCAGAGCAGCACCGGCGACACTTACCAATCCAATGTCGCCTTGAATGCCCTCGCCAACTCCTCGACCCCGACTTTCACCACTTCCGTCTCTCCGGCGGTCAACACCAACTCCCCGGTGTCGGCGGTATTGCCGATCAACGCGGCATCCACGCCCAACTGCCCGACGAACAACTCCTGGAAGGCCGAAATCCCGTCACGCGGCACGGCGACCAGCAAGCGCGAGGCCGACTCCGAGTACAACAACTCGGTCAACGACCCGACTCCTTCACGCGGCACACGGTCAAGGTTGATCCGCGCTCCGAGCCGCCCGGCCAAGGCCATCTCG
The DNA here is from genome assembly GCA_031548905.1 of Desulfovibrio sp. GTDB lineage: Bacteria > Desulfobacterota > Desulfovibrionia > Desulfovibrionales > Desulfovibrionaceae > Frigididesulfovibrio. The sequence continues at coordinate 3,786 of JAVBQP010000078.1, forward strand.
GCCAGAGCCACCGCCAGGCCGCCATCGGACAGGTCGTGGCAGGCCGAAACCAATCCCCGCCGCATGGCCTGATGCACCAATCCATACCGCTCGCGGGCGGCCGCCAGATCCACCTGCGGCACAACCCCGCCGACCAACCCAAGCTCCCCGGACAATTCCGAGCCGGCGGTTTCCGAGCGGGTCAGGCCCAGCAGGTACACGGCCTCGCCGGGGTGCTTGAAGTCCGAGGTCACGGCCCGGTTCACGTCCGGGATATGCCCGAGAACGGAGAACAACAGCGTGGGCGGGATGGATATCTTGGCTCCGCCGCCGGTATAATCGTTCTTCATGGAGTCCTTGCCGGAGACGCAGGGTACGCCGAATCCCAGGCAGAAGTGCTCCAGGGCCTTGCCCGCGCGGACCAACTGGGCGAGTTTGTACTCGCCGTCCGGGGTCTTTTCGGACTGCACCGGGTCGCACCAGCAGAAGTTGTCCACCCCGGCCAGGCGATCCGGGTCCGCGCCCACGGCCACGGCGTTGCGCACGGCCTCGTCCACGGCGTTGGCGGCCATCCAGTAGGTATCGGCATCGCTGAACTTGGGGCAGATGCCGTGAGAGAGCACGATGCCCTCCTCGGAATCAAGCCGGGGGCGGAGCACGGCCGCGTCGCCGGGGCCGTCGCGCTTGATCCCGACCAGCGGCTTGACCACACTGCCGCCTTTGACTTCGTGATCGTACTGCCGGATCAGGTACTCCTTGCTGCACACGTTCAGTCTGCCGAGCATCCGGGTGAGCAGAGCGTTCTGATCTCCGGCGCGGACGTCGAGATCGGCCGGGACGCCGTCGCCCGAATCCGGGCGCTTCCATACCGCTTTCAAGCGCATCCGCGGCACGCCGTCATGCAGAAAACTCATGGGCAGGTAAGTCACGGGGTTGTCTTCGTACGTCACGTGGAAATACCCGGAATCCGTGAACGTCCCCAGGGCCGTGGCCTCCACATCCATCTCCTTGGCCAGTTGCAGAAAGGCCTTGAGGTGTTTCGGCGGCACCGCCAGGGTCATGCGCTCCTGAGCTTCGGAAAGCAGGATTTCCCACGGCTTCAGGCCGTCATACTTGAGCGGGGCCTCGGCCAGATCGATCCGGCAACCGCCGGTATCCTCGGCCATTTCGCCCACGGAGGAGGACAACCCGCCCGCGCCGTTGTCGGTAATGGCGTTGTACAGGCCGAGGTCGCGGGCTCGGATGATGCAATCATACAGCTTGCGCTGGGTGATCGGGTCGCCGATCTGCACGGCCGTGGCCGGAGAGCCTTCGTGCAATTCTTCGGAGGAGAAGGTCGCCCCGTGGATGCCGTCCTTGCCGATCCGCCCGCCGGCCATGACCACGTAATCGCCGACCTGGGCCAGCTTGACATGGCCGGGCCTGCCGGCGGTCTCGCGCGGGATCATCCCAACGGTGCCGCAGTAAACCAAAGGCTTGCCGAGGTAGCGCTCGTCGAACACGATGGAACCGTTGACTGTGGGTACGCCGGACTTGTTCCCGCCGTGCTCCACGCCCTCGCGCACGCCTTCCATGACCCGGCGTGGGTGGAGCAGGCGCGGGGGGAGTTCGCCCTCGTGGAAAGGCGAGGCGAAACAGAACACGTCGGTGTTGCAGACCAGTTCCGCTCCCAGTCCCGTGCCCATGGGGTCGCGGTTCACGCCCACAATGCCGGTCAGGGCGCCGCCGTAGGGATCCAGAGCGGAGGGGCTGTTGTGGGTCTCGACCTTGATGCAGACGTCGTGGGTATCGTTGAAGGCCACCACTCCGGCGTTGTCCTTGAAGACCGAGCGGCAAAAATCCTTTTCGCCCAAACGCTCACGGATGACCTGGGTGGGCCGCTGGATGCAGCTTTTATACAGGCTGTCCACCACCTCGCGCCGGCCGGTCTCCTCGTCCGAGTAATCGATGAGCGAGGAGAAAATTTTGTGCTTGCAGTGCTCGGACCAGGTCTGGGCCAAGACTTCGACTTCCGCGTCCGTGGGGTCCGGGGGCAGGTCCACGGCCTTGCGGGCCTCGCGCACGGCCGGTTCGGCGTAATGGGCCGTGATCGCCCGCAACTCCTCCAAGGAAAGGGCCAGGGTGTTTTCCCGGCTGAACTCCATGAGTTCCTTGTCGTCCATCATGCTCACGGGCACGATGGTCACCAGATCGGAAGAGGCGCCCGTGACCCGCGCGGCCTGGGGGGCGAAGCCGGGGTTCTGCCGCCAGTCTTCGGCGCTTTTGACACTGTGGCGCTGAATCAGGTCGTTGGCCAGGAAGTTCACGGCGATACTCTCGGCCTGCTCCCGGCTCAGTTCCCCGGAAAAGAAATACCGCTTGGCCGTGTACACGGAAAAGTCGCGGGCCCGGCCCAGGACCAGGGCCAGGGTGTCGCGGGCGGTGCGGGCCTCGTTGTCCGTTACGCCGGGGCGGAAGCCCACCTCGATAATCCAGGTCGTGCCCGAGGGGAGCTCAAAAGGGGTGAGAGACGCCTCCTGCAGGACCGGATCGTGTAGGGCGGCGCGCTCCAGGGCGAGGCGCAGTTCCTCGTCGTTGAGGCCTTCAATGGTGAAAATCGACGCCTGCCGGGCGCCCGCGACGGGCAGGCCGAGGGCGGCGCGGGCTCCGGCAGCGGTCTTGGCCCCCACGCCGTCTTCCAGGTGCGGGTACAGGCGGACTTCCAGGTTCGTGAGCATGATTCCTCCACAATGCGTGCGCCGCTCTCGGGCGGCATCTGGTGTGCGGCGGTTCGGCGCGCCGTTCCGTCGGTATATCTGCCGGCCGGGGCGTTGTCACGGTGAAATGCCCGCCGGCCGCTCGTGTCTTTTTTGCCCCTTGCGGGGCAACGTACTCCGTGAGGTGACTTACGCCTTCGGGCTGATGTGCAAAAGACGGCAGCCCTCGCCGCACCCCGGCAGAGGGGTGAAGCGCAGCCGTACCACCGGCGGGGAGTCGGGCCGGACAAGCAGCTGTGCTTCCACCATTGCCGGCTCGGAAAGGCCGAGCGGGAAGCGGGCGGTCCACTTGCCCTGAAGCTCCGGCTTCGGTCGGGTGACGGCGAAAATATTGCGGCCGACAAGGGCGCGCCCGGCCGGGCAGGCCCAGACGATCGTGCCGCCTGCATCCAGCAGGAAGGTTTGCTCGGACGGCCTGGCCGTCAGAAGGTCGGAAAATTGCGGGCAGGCCAAGCCGGCGGCCTGGACCGGACTGAGCCCCGGCAGACCCTCGGCCATGAGGCAGAATTCGTTCTTGCGATCCACCAGGGGGCGCAAGGAAAGAACCACCGGCCCCGTTTCGGTGTCGGCACGGCCTTTGCCGTTGGGGCGAACCGGGGTCAGCCAGACCCGGCCGGGCAGGTCGCCGCTCAGGACGGCGTCCCACTCCGGTAGGGTGGTGCCGAGGTGTTGCAGCAAAAAACTCCGGGCCGGCAACGACTCCGGCAACGCCTCCAGGCCGAACAGGGAGAGAAAGGCCCCGCCCGCCTCAAGCAGCCTGCCGTCCGCGTCCAACAGGGCCGCGTTGGAGGGCGCTCGCCGGTGGGGGGAGGCGCCCCCCTCGGCCTTGCGCCTACGCAGGCGTTCCAGGTTCATGGCCAGGACGTGGAGAAACAGGGGCAGAGCGGCCACATGGGGCGTCCGATCCTCTTTGGCCGGAATGGACAACCTGCCGAAGCGCCTGCCGGCGGCCGCCAGATGGATTGTCTCGTAGCCGGGCGTGCCGGCGGCGGCCAGGGGGTCGACGGGCTCTTCCGGCCGGATTGTTCCGTTGCGGCAGGTGAACAGACAGGCCGGAAAACCCGGCACGGCCAGGGTCAATTCCCAGGAATCCAGCCCCCAGAAAGAAAGAAGCTTGCGCCCCATCACCTCAACCATCCGGCGCAGGCTGCTTTCCGCGCAGACTTCCAGGGCCAGGAAGTGAAGGTTCTGGAGCACGTCCAAGGTGTGCTCGTAGTAGCGCGTTTCCACCGTGCTTTCTCGCACGCCCAGTTGGCCGAGCATCCGGACGAAGCTATCGGAGCAGGCTTCGCGCAGTTCTTCCATTTCCTTTCGCTCAAGCTCAAGCTCCGAAGCCATACCGATCTCGAAGGCCACCAGGGCAGCCGGATCCAGGTCGGGGGTCTGGGCGGCCTCGGCCCAACGGGTCGCGTAGATCAGCACTTTGGCCAGGGGCGGGGCCGAAACGGCGTTCTCATAGTCATGGTGAAGGCGCACGGCTTCAATAATATCGGCCGGCATACCCCATACGGTCAGAATGTCGTGAGTGAGCTGCGGATGTGTGCCGCCCCAGGCCCGTTCCTCGTGGCTGAACCCCTCGGGGGAGGACACCAGGGCCGCGCCGCGCCGGACGAGAAAGTCCGGGGCCTCCTGCCGGCAGAAAGCCAGGAGCAAGGGTAAATCGCGCAGCAGGGCGGCCAGATAGGCGGCCTGCCGCTTGGCCGGGCACAGCCGTAAAGCCAGGATTTCCGCCGCGGCCGCGCCCCACAGGGTGATTCGCCAGTCCGCGAAAAGATCCGCCGGCTCGCGCGGAACCAAGGGCTTGAGTTGTTTTTGCACGGTCAGGGAGATGACCAGCTTGTACAGGGCCTCGGTGCCGAGGAGCATGGCGGCGCGCTGGATGTCGGTGACTTTTTGGGAAAAACCCTGCGCCGGAGCGTTGGCGAGGTGCAGCACCGTGCCCGCCAACATGGGGTCCATGGACAGGAAGTTGGAAATGGCCATAAAGGACGGGGTCGGCTCCAGCAGGGCTTTCAGGAGCTGCACCAGCACCGGGGAAAAAGCCTGTTGCAGGCTTCTATCGAACGCGGCGTCAAGGGAGGTGTCGTCGGTCGTCATGATCGGCTCGACCCGGTATCCGGCGGTCAACCGGGGGCCGGCACTCTCTGGGGGAGCGCTTCGGCCCGGCATGGTTCTGTATTTACGGGCTGATTTCTTTGCCCCACCGGGAAATCAGGCGGAGCGCTCCCGAATGTAGTCACACATCTCGCCAAGGGCGGCAAGTTCCGGCCCGTCGGGCAGGCCGCGCAGGGCGCCGGCCGCCGCCGCGAGGCGTTCCTCGGCCAGAGCGCGGGCTTTGCGGGCGTAGCCATCGGCATGGATTTCAGCACAGATTGCCTCCAGGGCCGCTTCATCCAGGCTCCCTTGGGTGAAGCCTTCGGCAAAGGCTTGTTCGCGTTCGGGAGCAAGGTCGGCCAGATACAGGAGCAGAGGCGGGGTGGCCTTGCCTTCGCGCAGGTCGCCGCCGCGCGGTTTACCGGTTTCTTCCGGCGGGGAAAAGTCCAGGCAGTCGTCAACCAATTGAAAGGCTATGCCGAGCTCCAGGCCGAACCGGGCCGCCGCCTCCACCCCCGCCGGATCGGCGCCGGCCCTGAGCGCGCCCAACTCGCAGGCGGCGCGGAGCATCCAGGCCGTCTTGCCGGTGATCATGGCGATGTAGTCGTCCTGGCTGCCGTCGAGCCGGCGCAGAGAGGCGAGCTCGGCCGCTTCGCCCTCGGCCGTGTGCATGACGGCTTCGGAGATGCAGGCCGTGAGCCGGGCGTCGCCCAGGCGGGAAACCATGAGCAGGGCCCCGGCCAACATGGCGTCGCCCGCGAGCACGGCTTCCGTCAGGCCGAAGACCGTGTGGGCGGCCGGTTTTCCCCGGCGCAACTCGGCCCGGTCGAGGATATCGTCATGGACCAGGGTGGCGGCGTGGAGCATTTCCACGGCCGCGCCGAGGGTATGCAGATCGTCATGGGCGCAGCCGTGAACCCGACCCCACAGGAGGGTCAGCAGCGGGCGCAGCCGCTTGCCCCCGGCCCGCAGCACATGCCCCGCGGGGCCGGCGGAGTTGGGGGGCAGCTTCGCCAGGGCCGCTTCCAGGGCGGCGGCGATGCCGGGCTGCTCCTCGATCATGAAACGGCGCAGATGCTGCATGAATTCCTCGATGTGCCGGTTGAAGTTGTGGGCCTCACAGGCGCCAGTACAGAATATCCAAAGATTCGGCCTCGCGCCGGGACCACAGGCCTTTCAAGTCCAGCACCACGGCCGGGCCGGTGCAGCGCGGGAGCAGGTCCGAGAGGCGAAGGGACGCATAGGCGTCATGCCTCACGGCGAACACGACCGCATCCAGGTTGACCATTTCTTCCAGCGGGGTGAGCCGCAGGCCGTATTCGGCCAGGGCTTCCACCGGGTCGGCCAGGGGGTCGTGGACCGGCGTTTCTACAGAATATTCGGCGAGTTCGGCGCAAATGTCCAGTACCCGCGTGTTGCGCAGATCCGGCACGTTTTCCTTGAACGTCAGGCCGAAAATGCCCACCCGCGCTCCTTTGACCGCCTTGCCCGCCCTGGCGAGCAGCTTCACGACCTTTTGGGCCACGTAGGTGCCCATGCCGTCGTTGATCCGCCGGCCGGCCAGGATCACTTCCGGATTGTAGCCAGTTTCCTGGGCCTTGTAGGTCAGGTAGTAGGGATCCACGCCGATGCAGTGCCCCCCGACCAGGCCGGGCCGGAAGGGCAGGAAATTCCACTTGGTCCCGGCCGCCCGGAGCACGTCCAGGGTATCGATGCCCAGGCGCTCGAAGATGACGGCCAGTTCGTTCATCAGGGCGATGTTCAGGTCGCGCTGGGTGTTTTCGATCACCTTGGCGGCTTCGGCCACCTTGATGCTCGGGGCCTTGTGGATGCCGGCCGAAACCACCGCGCCGTATACTCCGGCCAGGAGTTCCAGAGTCTCAGGGGTGGAGCCGGAAACCACCTTGACGATCTTGTCGACGGTATGGACCTTGTCGCCGGGGTTGATCCGTTCCGGCGAGTAGCCCACGGTGAAGTCCCGGTTGCCCGCCAGACCCGAGGCCTGCTCAAGAATGGGCAGGCAGACCTCTTCGGTCACGCCGGGGTAGACGGTGGACTCGAACACGACCACGGCGCCCCGACCCATGTTCGCGCCCACGGTGCGCGAGGCGCCCGTCAGCGGCGAGAGATCCGGGTTGCGGTGCGCGTCGATGGGCGTGGGCACAGCCACGATGATTACCGCGGCCCCGGCCAATTCGGCAGGGTCGTGGGTAAAGCGGAGCGGCAGATCGGCAAGGTCCGCGTCGGTCACTTCACCGGTGTGGTCGTGGCCCTGTTGCAGTTCAGCAATGCGTTTCTCACCGATATCGAAGCCGATGACCTCGAAATGCCGGGCCAGGGCGCAAGCCAGGGGCAGGCCGACGTAGCCCAGGCCGACCACGGCCAGGGGGGCGCGTTTGTCCAGAAGTTCCTGAAGAGTAATCATGCGTTTGTCATCATGCCTTGACGGCCATGTGCAGGTTGACGATGCCGGCGGTCATGGATTCGTGGACCACGTCCGCGAAACCGGCCGCGAGCAGTTCGGCCGCGAGCCCCTCCGCCGGAGGGAAGGATTCGATGCTGTCGGCCAGATGGCGGTACGCGCCGTCATCCTTGGAGACCAGCCGGCCCACCAGGGGCAGCACCGTGGTCAGGTACAGATTATACAGGCCGAACAAAATGGGCTCGCCGGCCCCGGCGAACTCAAGCACGCAGAGCCTGCCGCCGGGTTTGAGCACCCGCAGGATCTCGGCCAGAGCCATGCCCCGGGGGTCCATGTTGCGCAGCCCGAAGGCCAGGGTCACGGCATCCATGCAGGCGTCGGCGAACGGCAAAGACAGGGCGTCGGCCGTGAACACGGAGAAGCGCCGGCGATCGGTAATCTTGCCTTTGGCCACCCCCCGCGCCAGCATGGGGCGACAGAAATCCGCCGCCGTGACCCGGATGTTCGGGTGGCTCCGCAGGAGTTCCACGCAGACGTCCAGGGTGCCGGCCGCCAGATCGAGCACGCGCCCTGAGCCGTCCGGGGCGAGAGCCGGGCCGACGGCGCGGGCCAGGCGCTTGCGCCACAGGGTGTCCTGCCCGAGGCTGAATATCCGGTTCAGCGGGTCGTACACCCCGGCGATACGCCCGAACAGGGAGTTGATTCGGGCGGCGTGGGCTTGGCGGGCTTCACTCATTGTGCGGGCTTGTTTCGGCCCGCGTTCGGAAGCGGGGCCGTGACGGTTTCCAGAACGGTCTTGTAGACCGCCGGGAACACCTCGTCAAACGTGGCGGGCGAGACGCGATTTGTTTCAATGAACTTGATCACGACTTCCTTGGCGACCTGGAGTGCTTCCTTGGCGTGTTTTTCCATGCGGCTACCCATTTGGGCGGTGGGGGTAAACAAATCTGTGCGGCAGGCGGATTGGGGGGATGCCGAATCGGACCTCGCACACCGCGCCATATAACAACGGCGTTGCCGCCGGGGATACGCCAAACCCGCCCTGGGGAATGGTTCTGGCCACAACGGTTGCAACCGGGCGGGAAGAGAAAGAAACTCTTCGCCCCTC
>JAVBQP010000040.1:0-8499 GCA_031548905.1 Desulfovibrio sp.
CCGGTGATCAGGATGTCGCCGCGAGCCAGGATATCCGCGCCCGCGATGTTTTCCAGGGTCGAGCCGATGCGGAATTCCGCCGCCTCGCCCGAGAAGATCAGGCCCCGGTTTTTCAGGGAATCCGCCGCGACGCGCACGCCCCCATAGCCGAGCGCCGCAGAGCCGGAGCCGAGGTGGACGGAGTCCTGCAACTCCAGCCAGAGCACCCCGCCCGCCGCCAGGGAGGAGGTCGTCAGGGAAAGCTTGTCGCCGTAAACTTCCACGTTCCCGGCCCCGGCCAGGGAGGCGCCCGTGGCCGTGGTCTCGCGGGCCGTAATTTTCAGGTTGCCGGCTTCCAGGGCCGAATCCTGGGCCAGGGTCAGGGTGTCGGCCGCGATCTCGGCCCTGCGGCCGCCCACGGCCCAGACCCCGGTGTCGAGCAGCAGGGCGTTCGCGGCGTCCAGGCGCAAGTCCCGGCCGGCCGCGATCACCGCGTCGGTGTGGATGTCGATGTGTTTCGCTTTGGCCGAGAGGTCGCCCTCGGCGACGGCCGCGCGTTGCACGCTCAGGCGGTCGTCCGCGGCTTCCAGCTTCATGGCGCCGCCGGACTGGGCGGCTTTCAGGGCCAGGCGGCCGTCCGCCGTTATTTCCAGATCGCCCACGCTCTGGACCATGCCGTCCAGGTTCACGCCCACGCCTTTTTCCGTGGAGGTCAGGGTGATCCGCCCGGCGTACATGCCGCCCAGAGCCGTGGAGTCGATGGCCACCACCGGCGCGGGTGAGCCGTCCGGGGCCAGGGGCACGGCCGTGCGCTTGGCCGGGTCGTACGTGTTGCGCCCGGCGGTCACGGTCAGGTCGTCCGCGTATACCTGGGCGTTGATTTCCGCCGCCCGGCTGACCACGTCGAAGCCCGTGATGTTCGAGGCATTCACGCCCGCGCCTTCGATGCGCACGTCGCCGCCTTCCACCTGCAGGAGCAGCCGACCCGTGGAGGTATCCGGCCGGCCGGTGGTCACCACGGCCCGGTTCGCGTTGATGAAGCCGCCGCCGTTGACCGTCACCCCGTGCGGGTTGGCCAGGATCACGTCGGCCTTCCGCCCGGCGACCTCAATGTAGCCTTCGATGTGCGAGCGGTTCGAGCCGGTGACCTCGTTCAGAATCACCTTGGCCGGGCTCCTGCCGCCCAGGTTCGGGTTGCCCGCCACAATGCCGCCGAGCTGCGTGGCCGAGGCCCGCCCGTCGTTGTTCAGGATCACCCCGCGCGCGTTCACGTCGAACTGCGAGTACTGGTTGTGCGAGAGCCCCGACGCGTTGGGCGCCACGATGTTCACCAGCGGCACGCCGTTGCCGGCCTTGTCCATGCCCGGGCGCTTGCTTGAGGGAGCCGATGCGTCGGGAATCACCTCCGCCAACGCCGTGGGAGGCAGCGCGAGCAGGAGGATCAACAACTGGATCAACAGGGTGCGGCAGAACTGTTTCATGACCTGGTCTCCGGGGGGACGGTTGGCCGCCTCCGAGCGTTCCCGAAGGAACTCGCCGGCGCGCGCTGCTGGTGGAACCTGACTCCGTCCCCATTGGAGGGCTGCGCCCTCCCCATGCCGGAGCGACATGATTGCGAGAGATACACTGAAAAACCGTACACTATAATTATTTACTTATATTATAAGCCGCTGTTTTGTGCAACACGAAAGAATAGTTACTCTCGCAGTAACGATGAATACACCGGCAAGATCGCGCCTCCGCGGCATTACGCAAAGAGAGCCTTAGCCCGGCCGGTCGGTGACGGATACCGCCGCCCCTCACAAGCACCCTCTTCGGAAACACGAAAGGGAGCGTGCTTTCGCATGCTCCCTTTCGTGTTCTCGGGCTCAGGGACAATACGGTTCAACCACCCAGGGAAATCAGCCGCTCCACACTTGTGGTGAAGATAATCCCGCCGCCCGGCTCGCTGAACACGGCCTGGCTGCTGAGGGCGTCAAGGATGGCGTCCGCATGGGCGTTCTCGGCGATGATCACCAGGAATTCCTTCTCGGGGGCGAGGCTGATGCCGAAAAACTTCACGTCGTCTTCCGTGCCGGTTCCCCTGGCGTTCAGGATGGTCCCGCCGCGCGCGCCGGCCTCGCGGGCCACGGTCATCAGGTCTTCCGCCTGCCCGTGGTTGATGATGCTGGAAATCATTGTATAGCCGGACTGCATGGCTTCCCCTCCGGTAATGTGTGCATCCGTGGCGGCATTGGTGGGCATCAGGCCGGAACGCAGCAACGTTTTCGGCACATCCAGGACGATCGCCGTTCCGGAATAGCCTGTTTTTTGATCAAAAGAACCTTCGACAACCGCGCCGATGACTTCTTCCGCTTCATCCCGCATCAGGATCATCACGATGTCCTGCCCGCGGCATTCCGCGCAGGACGGCCGGCCGGCTTCGCACACATCCGCGCCGCGCCCGGCCAGTTTGGTGCCGCCCCGGGCGCCGCCACGCTTGGAGGCTTCCACGACGTTTCTCCCGGCGCCTTGCGCGACGATGGACATCAGGAGCTTCGCGGGCAGAAAGATTGTATCCATAGTATATCTCCGCACCATCCCGGTACTTTTTACAACTCAGAGCAGGTAGTAGACGCAAAAAGCCCCGGTGCCCGTCATAACCACGGTATAGGGGAAGGTCAGCTTGACCATCCTCACATACGACAACTTGATCAGCGGGGCCAGCGACGAGGTGAGCAGGAACAGCAGCGCCGCGTGCCCGTTGGGCGTGGCCACGGCCGGAACGTTGGTGCCCATGTTCACGACCACGGCGAGTTTCTCGTGCCACTCGGGGGAAAACGCGCCCGCCTTGAATGCGCCGGCCACTTCATTGATGAATACCGTGGCGACGAAAACGTTGTCGCTGATAAAAGACAGCACGCCGTTCACAAGGTACAAGGCTAGAAGCTGGTTCTTGCCCTCGAATTCGAAGACCCACCGGGCGAGAGGGGCCACAAGGTGCTGGTCGTGCACGACCGAGAGAATGGCGAAAAACACGACGATCAGGCAGACGAACGGCATGGCGTTGTTGAACGCCTCGGAAAAGTCGTGTTCCTTCGTCTTGCCGGTAACGGCCGAGAGAATCACGATCAGGGCGATGCCCAGAAGGCCGATCTCCGCCACATGCATAGCCAGGGCCAGAATGAGCAACGCCCCGACCAGGCATTGCGTGAGGTAGAAAAAGCGTGTCTGGCTCGACAGTTGCTTCATCTTCTTCTCATAGTCCTTGACGATCAACTCACGCACCGTCTCGGGCAGCCGGTAACCGAACCCGGGAAAGCGGACGAGCTCCAGCACGGGGCACAGCGCGAAGCCCGCCAGGGCCGCCGGAACGGACACGACCGAGCAGCGCAGGAAGAATTCCGTGAACGACCACCCCATCATCGTGCCGATCATCAGGTTTTGCGGCTCGCCCACAATGGTCATGGTGCCGCCGAGAATCGTGCCGACGGCGCCGTGCATCACGATGTTGCGCAGAAATCCGCAGAATTCTTCCATTTCCGGCGCTTCCCGACCGGACGACTGCTCGTACGATCCGGCCACCCGGCGGAAGATGGCGTAAAAGTTGAAGCACACCGCAATGATGATCGCCATGAGCGTCAAAGCGTCCAGGAAAGCGGAAAGCACCGCGCTGACGATGCAGAACGCCAGGGACAGCAGGGCCTTGTTGCGGATGGACAGAAATATCTTGGTAAAGACGACGACCAGGACGTCTTTGACGTAATAGATGCCCGCCACCATAAAGATCAGCAGGAGCAGCGTGGGCAGGTTGGCGGCCACCTCCCGGTAGACGCCGTCGGGCGTGGTGATGCCCATGATGACGGCTTCAAGGGCCAACAGGCCGCCGGCGGGAACGGGGTAGCATTTCAGGGCGAGCGCCAGGGTGAAAATAAACTCCAGCAAGAGCAGCCAGCCGGTCACGAACGGCCCGGCCGTGAAGTGGAGAATCGGGTTCATCACCAGGAAGGCCAGGATCGTGAACTTGTACCAGGTGGGTGACTTGCCGAGGAAATTGTCAAAGAAAAGGTTCTTCATAGGCAGGATCCCGACCACCCTCGCGGGTGGTCGTTTGAGCATGACATGCGGTGGATGAAGGGCGGGTTCGTTTGCCGCCGGGAGTTCCGGAGGGAACGCATAGCCGTAGGTTAAACTATATCATGCGGGTGAGGGAGGGTCAAAGTGGTGTGGGCAGGGCTGAGCTTGTGGGAAGAGATCTTCATTATGTATGGGCAAGCCCAAAGTCGCGGCGCAGGGCCTGGATCTCGCCGGCCAGGATCAGAGCGGAGTCGAGTTGCTTGAGCAGGAGCATCACGACGTTCTGCTCCGAATAATCCATCCGCTTGAGAACGGCGGCGTCGATTTCCGCGGTGTCCGGCTTTTCCGCTTCATGGCCGGACTGCGAAAACGTCCGCGCGGCAGCGCCGCCCGGCAGCCCGGCGGCCTCCTCGGCCAGGGCGAAAAGCCGCCCGGCCTTTTCCTGAACCTCACCGAGTCTCGGCAGCGCCGCGGCCTCGGCCGGGCGCACGGCCAGACGGGCCAACAACGTGCGCACCGAGGCCAGCCGAGACCCGTACAGGTGGTTCAGGGTGAGAAAGCGGCCGGTCTCGTTCACGGCCCGGTGTTTGTCCCTGGGTTCGCGAAGCATCCGGTCGAAGGCCCCGGCCAGCTCCGCCATGGCGTCCAGGCGGATCTTGCGGGCCAGACGGTATTCCTCGTCCGGAATGCCGGAATCGAGCACCGCCCTCGTGTAGCGGGCCTCAGCCCCGGACAGCACCTTGATAAGCTGGGGAATGCTCCGGTATTCCCAACTCGGGAAGATGTAGCAGCACACGTAGGCCAGCAGCGCGCCCAGGATGGTGTCGCCGACCCGTTCCCCAAAGGCGAAGGTCGCCGAGGGGTTCAGGAAATGGATCTGAATAAGGGTCAGAACGCTCGCGGCGGCCGAGGCCCAACGGTAGTTCAACATCAGGAAGGTCACAATAACCACCTGGGCGGCGAACAGGCACAGCGCCAGCAGCGGCACGGGCGGCGCAAGGTACAGCAACGTCGCGGCCAGCAGGCTGCCGCACAGGCTGCCGATGATCCGGTCCGTCCGGCGCTGCACGGTCAGGCTGAAGTTCGGGCGCAGCACCACGAAAATGGTCATCAAAATCCAATAACTGTGTGAGAACGCGCCGGGAATGAAGCTGCTCAGCCCCCAGGCGATAAGCAGGCCGCAGGCCGTGGCCGTGCCGACCCGCAGGGCATAGCGGAAGTACAACGAGCGCAGGGTGAGGTTGCGCAGGAGCACACGCGGGCTGTAGTTGGAGCCGGCCGTGAACAGCGAAAGCTTCACCGAGACCGTGCCGTCCGGCACATAGTCGGCGGCATCCTGAACGCGGTGGATATCCGTGACCTTCTCCGTGCACAGGATAATCTTGTCCACGGCGTCGATCAGCACGCTCAGGGCGTCGATGTCCTGGCTCCCGTCATGGCTCAGGCGCTCGAGATCGTATTCCACGGCGAAGAGTTCCGCCTTGTATTTGACGGTCTTGCGGGCCTGGGCGTTGCGCAGGGCGGTGAAGGCGACGTTGTCGATGTCTTTGGCGATCTTGTGGACCAGGTCGCGCAGAAACAGCATCATGTCGCTGCCGGAGTGATGTTTTTGCAAGATCTCATAGTCCGTGTTGCCGGCAATGACGTATTCGAACAGGTCGACCTGCATGATGAACAACTGGGCCAGGCGCAAGTCCCTGTCCGACTTGATGTCGCGAAACAGAAACTCGCGGGTGGTCTGCTGTTTCTGGACCAGCATGGCCTGCCGGCGCACCAGATCGGAGTACAGGGCCTCCAGGTTCGCGCCTTCCTCATAAAAAGCGGCCCGCAGGCGCATGTACCGGGCCAGTTCGAAGGCGCTCTCGGCGAAAACCTGCTGTTTGGTGCGGAATACCTGAAACTTGGCCGTCGCCAGCCCGTAAACGACATACGCGGCGCCGCCGGCCGCGAACCAGCCTACCTGGGTCAGCAGGTTGTGCTCCGTGTAGTGCTGCGCGCCGAGAGCCATGATGATCGCGAAGTTGCCGGAGAACCCGACCATGATCGCCTTGTTGCCGTAAGAAGCCCCCAGGGCGATGAGAAAGCTCAGGAGAACGATGCCCGGCCCGAGCAGCCCCGGCACCGTATGCAGGCCACCGACAAACCAATAAACGGCCGACGACAGCAGCCAGGCGACCGGCATCTCGCGGCGTTTGTGGCGGAACGGGCTCGGCATGTCGACCGCGCCGGCGCAGACCGCCCCGGCGGCGGCCGTAGCGGCCGTGGGAAGCCCGCCCGCACAGTATGCACCGGCCACCACGGCCAGCAGGCCGCCGGCCGTGCGAAGCCCGGCGTGAAAATAGTGCCCCCGCAGGAGGCGCTCCAGAGAAATTTGCATGATCGTCCGCTGCCTGTCGTCATGGCGGGTGATGAAAAAAGCGCCCCACCCCGCTCTTGCTGCATCCTTCCCCATCGGCGGATACCGCCGGCCAAGCTGACTCTGTTGGCTGTTTTCGTCAAGAGGGAAAATGCTCCGAAGCCGGATTCGGCTTGTCCATCCGAAAGATCTTCCCGCGCAGTTCGGGTCGCGGGCCGGATCACGAACGCCCGCCGCATCGAAATGCGACAGGCGTTCTTAAAGATAGTGCCGTTTCGAAAGGATCGAATCGGCTCGGGCAGTATCGTCCAGGCTCAGGGTTCATGAAGACGCCGCCCGCGAAAAGCCGAGCTTTTTCGGCCTGTGAGAAGCACGGAGAAAATTGGGCGAAGCTGTATCGGGATACTGCGAGGTCAATTTTTTCCTTAGCGACGCGGCAGGCCGAAAAAGAGCGGCTTTGCAGCAGGCGGATGAATGAGTCCTGAGCCTAGTATCCGCCGGGCTCCGATACGCCGTAGTTGGGTATGGGCACGACCTTTTCGATTTGCGGCTCGGCGGGCAAGGCCTCGGTCGGGCTCATGCGGCGCAGATGGTTGGGTCCGGTCGAGCCTTCGCCGTAAGGAACCGACTCGGGACCGATGGGCGTGGGTTTATAGATGGAATCCGGGTCGGGGGTCGTCACCCCGGGGGGCTGTGCGCCTTCCTGCGTAATCCCGGTTTCGGCGGCTCCGGCGGCTTCAGCCATAAACAGCACGGCCGTGAGCAGGATGAAAGCGACCACGTATTTGCAGGCAGTGCCGAGCGCGTGTGTCTTTCTGAAAAGATCCAACATGGAATACCTCCTACCGGCCCGCCCGGAGCGAAAAGGCCGCCGGAACGGGGTTGGTTGGGCGGGTGCCTTCCGCTCCACCTGAAGTTCCCACCGGCCGCCCGCGCGCCGGGCGCCGTGACGGCACGGCCTACCCGGCCGAATCACGCCGGTATCGGGGTACTCTCTCAAGATAATGATCGGGCTCCCATTGTCAATGAGTCTTCCCACTCCCCGGTCCGGCGCCGGCAACGATTCCCTGTCCATCAATCACAGCCTGGAACAACAACTTCAACGTCCGGCATGACGGCGCCAACTATCTGCTGGTGCAGCAAGATATCATGGTGGCATTCACGTAACGGCGTCGTCTCCGGCGGCACCGCCCTGCCCACCTCCCATACCGAAAGCCCCCGGAAATCCGAGGGCTTTCGGTATGGGGGCTTCTCCACCGCCCGCCGGGAACCCGGCCGCTCTTTCCCGCTACTTCACAAAAAAGCACTTCGGCCAGGTGCAGGTCTTGCAATTCATGCAGAACCCGCCCTCGCCCAACCGGGCCAACTCGGGCCGCGTGACCCGCCTGCCGGCCAGCAGGCGCGGCAGCAGCACGTCGAACAGCGTCGTCTTGAAATACAACGCGCAGGCCGGCACCCCCAACACCTGGACAGCTCCGTCCACCGGCTGGGCGACATCCACCCCGCACAGGCGCTCGGGAACGGCGGCGCCTTTCTCTCCGGGCAGCATTCCCACCAGGCTCATGGTACCGGGCAACACCGGCGCCCCGTAGAGCGTGTCCGTGAGCCCCGCCTCGCTCAGCGCGGCCCGCGTCACGTCGTCCGGGTCGACGGACAAGCCGCCGGTGGTTACCAGCAAGTCCGCCCCGGCGGCGCGGATCTCCGCCACGGCCGAAGCGATCTTCGCCTTGTCGTCCGGGGCGATGATCGCCTTGACCACCTCGGCCCCATACTTTTCGACCTTGGCGGAAATAATCGGGATGAAGCGATCCTCGATCAATCCCTGGAAGACCTCCGTACCCGTGACCAGAATGCCGACCTTGGCCTTTCTATACGGCAGCACGCAAAACAGCGGCTCGTCCAGGAAGCCCAAAGCTTCCGCATAGGCGACCTTGTTGATGTACAGGGGAATGACCCTGGTGCCGGCGAGTTCGGACCCGGCCTGGACCGGCATGGCGTCCTGCCTGGTGGCGCACATGACGTCGGGAGTCATGTTGAAGGCGGTCAGGCGCTGAGCGTCCACGGTGAACAGGCCGCTGCGGCCCGCCCGGAAATTGACCTTGCCCTCT
>JAVBQP010000021.1:0-54926 GCA_031548905.1 Desulfovibrio sp.
GAGCCGCCAGGAGGGCCGCGATGTATTCATCGACGGATCCGGCGGCGTCCGGCCTTCGCCGCGTGTCCATATGCTCCCCGCTCATTTGCGAGCAACGCCTTCCGGGTTAGGGAAGGCGCAGGGTCCGGCCCACCTGGAGCTTGGTCTTGGGGGTGATCCCGTTGGCCTTGCACAAGGCGGCGACGTTGGTGTTGTTGGCCCTGGCCAGGGAGTACAGGGTGTCGCCGGAAGACACGCGCACGCTTTTCGAGCCGGAAGCGACGGGCTTCTCCGCTTGCGCGGGCTTGGAAGCTTGCTGCACCGGTCTGGGCTGCTCGGGCTTGCCGGCCTGGACCGGTTCGGGAGCCGGCGCGGCTTCGGCCGAGGCCGAGCCCGGCACCTTGAGCTTGCGGCCCGCCTGGAGCTTGGTCTTGGGAGTGATCCCGTTGGCCGAGCAGAGCGTGTTGACGCTCACCCCATACCGGCGGGAAATCTCGGACAACGTGTCGCCCGACTTGATCGTGTGCGTCCCCGTAAAAGACGGGATCTCGGCCGAGGCTCTGACGGCCGGGGCGGGCTCGCGTTCGGCCCGCTGCAGGCCGCGGGCCGGGCTTCTGGCGTCGGCCGGGATGATCAGCCGCCGGCCAACGGAGAGATTGTCGGAATCCAGCCGGTTGGTGCGCCGGATGCTGTCCACCGAGGTGCCCCAATCCTGGGCCAGGGAAAAGAGGGTGTCGCCGGAGCGCACCGCGTACTTGCCGGCGCTGCCCGTGGTCGCGGCCGTGCCGGCGTCGTCATAGGCGGCGTAATCCTGGGCGGCGGCTTTGCCGGGAATCACAATGGTGTTGCCCGCGCCGGGGAGTTTGGCAATGCCGTTGGCTTCCTTGATGGCGGCCACGCTGGTGCGGTTGCGCTTGGCGATGGAGGCCAGGGTGTCGCCACGTTTCACCGTATACTCGCGCCAGTCCGCGTACATGCGGGAGTCGCCGCCGGCCATCCAGCTCTGGGCCTGGGCGGTCATGGTGGGCGGCAAGTAGGCCGTGGTGGTCATGGTGGGCGGCGAAGATGTGCGGCGGTACCCCGGGTTCATACCCGAGAATTCATCCCAGGTCAGGCCCAGGTTGTGGGCCATAGCCGAGAGGTTGGTGCCGGCCGGAACCTCGATGGAGGCCAGGTCATAGGCGGTGTCCGGGGCGGGCTCGGTGAAGCCGAGCTGCTTCAGGTTGCGCATGATCTTGGCCATGGCGATGAAACGCGGCACGTAATTGCGGGTTTCATCCTTCAACTGGAGCCGGGCCTCAAGGTTGCAGTCCAGCCGGCAGAGCTCGAAGAAGTCGTTCGCGCCCGTGCCTTCCAGGGCTTTGCCGATCTTACCCTCGCCCGCGTTGTAGGCCGCGATGGCCAGATGCCAATTGCTGAAGTCACCGTATAGCTTGAGCAGGTAATCCGAGGCCGCGAAGGTTGCCTTGAAGGGGTCGCGGCGCTCGTCAATCCAGCGGTTCTGGGTCAGGCCGTACTTCTTGCCCGTATACGGCATGAACTGCCACAGGCCCGTGGCCCCGGCCCGGGACACGGCATTGGGGTTGCCGCCGCTCTCGACCATGCTCAGGTAGGCGATTTCCTCGGGGATGCCCCGTGAGGCGAAGGTTTTCTTGATGTACGGCAGATAGCGGGCCGAGCGGTCCACAAAGCGCTGCATGGTGCTGCGCCGATCATGGACGAAGTACTTGAAGTGCAGCTCGACGATGGCCGTTTCTTCTTGCGACAGGTTGCGGTCGATCTCGCCAAGGGTGCGGAAGGCTTTGAGTTCCGCGTCACTCAGCGGCCGGCCGTCGTCGCGGGGAACGTAGTTTTCGTCGATGAGCTCTTCGTCGTCCTGGTGGTACTTGGAGGCGAGGTCATCCGAGGCGCCGCGGCCGGCGCAGCCGGCGGCAAGCAGAAGAAAAGCGAGAATCAGGGCGAGGGGGCGAATGTATCGGGGTTGAACCATGTGGTCCTCGTGGGCGGAGTGGGGAAGAGCGGCGGGCGGCCGTCTCTCCGGGGAGGGCATTCGGGCGAAGGCGTTCTTTTACCTGATCTTGTCCGGGGCTGCAACCGGCGGGAAGATGATGGGAGAGAGTGGTTCTTGAACCGACAACAGGCACCCGCAACGCCGGGAAGGCGCGGCCCGCGCATGGTCACACGTAATCCCAAAGCCGCTTGGGGTTGACGATGTCTTCCTTGTCCAGCCCCTCGCTTTGATTGATCAAGTCGGCGACCTTGTTGAACTTTTCGTTGATCAGGGAAAAGCGCTTCAAACGGGCGTGGAACATTTGGGGCAAAGCGGCGAGCGTGGCCTCGAAGTCGGCCCGGAGCAGCTCGTACAGCCGGATGTCGGCCGCGTTGTAAGCCGCGGCCAGGGCTTTGTCTTCCGCGCTGATGGACTCCTTGAGGGCCGGGGCGACCCGGTTTCTGCGCTCGTAGTGGATATCCTTCAGGCCCATGAGGTCGGCCAGGAGCAGGAGCCCGGCGTCGAACAACTCGACAATGCCGGTCAGGGCGTAAGAGCGGGCCTGGGCCAGGGCGGCGGCCTCGGCTTCCGCCGGCGGCTCTTCGGCGAAAGACATGCGAGAGAATATTCTGGTCAGCAAGTTTTTGGTCCGCCAGCGAAAGGCGTTGTCCTCCGAGGCGATGTATTCGGCAAAGCCGATATTCCGGCTGTTGAGGAGTTCATACATCTGCGAGTGCGGCCAGCTTTTCAGGAACAGGTATTCCGAGACCAGGCGCTCCACCGGATGGCGGATAAACGTGACGAGCTTGGCGTCGCGCCCCTGCCGCAGGGCCTCGATATGCTCGTCGTGCAGGAAGTGGCCCTGGACCAGGCGCACGGCGCCGCCCCGGCGGGCAAGTTCCGCCGCGCCCGTGGCGAAATCATCCCGGCTGTAAAGGGAGATGATCTCTTCCCTGGCGAAGTTGTTGAAAAAGACGCCGTTCAGCGTGGTCCCGCCGGTGCGCGGGATGTGCAGGAAAATAAAGAGATCCGTGGGATGCATGGGGGGTGTGTCTCCTCCGGCGCTGTACAAAGCCCGACAGGCTTCCTATACTGCCCAAGATTTCCCGTGGGAGCAACCATGAAAGCCGTATACATTCTCTGGGACGCCTCGCAGATCTGGGGGCTTTTGGCCGTGCGCGCCGTGCGCGCCCTGGGGCTGCCCCATATTCCGATACGGGCGGAAGAGATCGCCGGGGGCCTGCTGCAACGCGAGCCCACGCCCCTGCTGCTTGTGCCCGGCGGCTCGGCCCGGCTGAAAGCCGCCGCCCTTGGCGAGGCCGGCCTTGAGGCCGTGCGCGATTACGTGCGAGCCGGCGGGAACTACCTGGGGTTTTGCGGCGGCGCCGGCCTGGCCTTGTCCTCTTCCGGCGGCCTGGGCCTGTGCCCCCTGCGGCGCGCTCCTTTCACGGAGCGCCTGCAACACTTCATGAGCGGGCACTTGCATGTGCGCCTGGATCACGCGGCCTGCCCGGATCTGCTCCCGAACGACCTGGAAGACACCGCCGATCTGCCGGTCTGGTGGCCGGGACGGTTTGAATCCGGCAACGGCGAAGGAGTCCGCATTCCAGCGGAATTCAGCGGCCCGGCCGACGACTTCTGCCTGGCCGACCTGCCCATCGCCTCCCTGCCCGCCGGCACCTTTGAGGCCTGGAAGGATCTGTATGGGTTTTCGCCCACGCCTTCTTTTCTGGAGGGCAGCCCCTGTATGGTCGCGGGCGAATACGGCAAGGGCCGCTATGTGCTCAGCTATTCGCACCTGGAAACCCCGGAATCCCCCGATGCCGGGCGGATCTTCGCCCACCTGCTGGAGCGGCTTTCCGGCTGTGCGCCCGCGCGGCGCGATGTGCCCGCCTGGGACTTCTCCCACGTTCCCGAGGCCGAGCCGCACCCGCTTCCCGCCCGTCTGCGGGAGATCTGCGCCCCGGTCTTCGCGTTGGGGCAGGAGCACGGGCTGCTTTTCACCCGCACCCCCTGGCTGCTGGGCTGGCGCACGGGTATTCCCGGCGCCGGGCTGAACAGCCTGCGGGCCGCCCTGCACTGCGCCTGCACCCTGCCGCTTTCCGGCCGGGCCGGGCGATTCGTCGCCGCCCACGGGCCGGATATGCTCCGGGCGGCCGCGTTGTTCGCGGCCGGCTGCTCGGAGTACCTGTTGACCGAGCGTTTGGCCCAAACCTTGAGCAAAGCCCTGCCCGACACCCTGCCCGCCCCCCTGCTCACCGCCCGGCGCGAGGCCCTCTTCGGAGCACCCATGCAGCCCGCCGGGCCGTTTCTCGCCCTGACCTCCCCCCTGGAAGACCTGGTCTTTCTGCAGCTCCGCGCTCTGCTTTAATAATATACTTTTTGTTTGATCGCTTGCGGCTCAACACATGGAGTGGCGGCTTTCGTTTTGTTTTCTGAAAAAACAGAAAACCCTTAACTTTTTTCTGAAAATGACGTACTCTTAACTATGTATCTTCAATATTCGAACAATCAAGAGGACTCCGGGGGTATTCCATGAATAATATAAAGCTCGGTACGAAAATGTTTTTGAGCTTTCTGGCCGTTTCCGTCGTGTTGCTCGTGGTGGGGGGGATCGGCGTGTACGCCGTCCGCCAGGCCGGAAACAACCTGAGAGACGTCGGCCTGGATGAAGTGCCTTCCCTCTTGTTGTTGGAGAAGTTCCAGACCAACATGTTGGAGTCGACCGTCACGCTGTACCGCCTTTCCCTGCCGCTGACGGCCGAGGAGCGTTCGGCCACGACGGAGGAGAAAACCAAGGCCGTGCTCGGCATGATCGATGCCCAGAAAGAATACGAAAAAACGGTTGTGGATGAAAACGCCGACATCCAGAGCGCCTATCGCGAAGTGGCGGATCTGATCAAAAAAGGCGACACCATCGCCATGGCGATCTCCAAAAAAGCTGATAAATACCGGGAACTCGGCATTTTTGATTCCCGCGATCTCATCGACTATGTGGACATCTTCTGGGAAAACGTCCGCAATGTGCAGGCGGAAATGCTCCGGGCCATGAACCGGGACGACCTCGGCTACCCTCTGGCCAACAGCCCGTCTTTGCAGGCCATGCGCAAGTGGGTTCAGGAATACCGGGCCATGACCCCGGCCGGGCAAGCCCGGATGACTGAGTTGCGCACCCTTATGGAAGCCTTTACCGCCAACAACGCGGAAATATCCGCTCTTCTGGAGGCCGGCGACATTGAAGCGGCCACGGCCACCCGCCAGAAAGGGCGGGAAACGTTCCTGCGTATGCAGGAATTGATCAAGGCCATGCGGGCCGACGCCGTGGCGGCCGAAACGTTGATCACGGATATGCGCGCCATGATCCTGAAGGATCTCCGCCCCAACGACGGCGCCACCCGCGCCGCCCTGGCCCGCTTGATTGATTTGCACCGCGCTCAAACCGTGCAGGCCGTGGTCGACGGTTTGGACGAAGGCACCCGGTTTACCTGGTTCGTGGCGGGCGGCATGATTTCAGGCTTTGCTCTGTCCATTCTGCTGGGTTTTTGGCTGACCCGCAATGTAACCGCGCCGCTCACGGCCGGTGTGCGCTTTGCCGAGGCAATCGCCGACGGCCGCCTGGATGTTTCCCTAGATGTACATCGAGGCGACGAATTGGGAGCTCTGGCTGAAGCCTTGCGCCACATGCTCGCCAATATTCGTGAAATGATTTCCGGGGCGGACGCCAAAACCCGCGAGGCGGAAGAACAGAGCCGTCTGGCCAAGGAAGCCACGGATTCCGCCGAGGCGGCCCAACGGCAGGCCGAGAATGCCAAGCGCGAGGGGATGCTCGCGGCGGCCGGTCAGTTGGAAGCCATCGTCACCAACCTGCTGGGTTCGGTGGAAGCCCTTTCGGCCCAGGTACGCACGGCCGCTTCCGGAGCGGTCGCGCAGCGCGCCCGCGCCACAGAAACGGCCACGGCCATGGAAGAAATGAACAGCACGGTTCTGGATGTCGCCCGCCACGCGGGCGACGCTTCGGAAAAGTCCGAGTTGACCAAGCAAAAGGCGCTGGCCGGATCGGATGTGGTGAACTCGGTGATCGCGGCCATCGACGCGGTCAGCCATATCGCCGCGGGTATTCAGCAGAATATCGAAAAACTGGGTGAAAGCGCCCAGAGCATCGGCCAAATCATGAGCGTGATTACCGACATCGCGGACCAGACCAACCTGTTGGCCCTGAACGCGGCCATCGAAGCGGCCCGCGCGGGCGAGGCGGGGCGCGGCTTCGCCGTGGTGGCCGATGAGGTTCGCAAGCTGGCCGAACAGACCATGCTGGCCACCAAGGAAGTGGGTGAGGCCGTCGCGGCCATCCAGAACGGCACCAAAGAGAATATCGAAGGCGTGAGCAAGGCCAGTGAGGCGGTGCAGCAGAGCAACGTCCTGGCGGAAAAGGCCGGCGAGGCCCTGCGCGAGATCGTGGAACTGGCCGAAAGCAGCGCCGAAGGGGTGCGTTCCATCGCCACGGCCGGAGAAGAGCAATCCGCCGTGAGCGAGCAGATTACCCGCGGCACCGAAGAGGTCAACGCCACGGCCGCCGAAACCGCGCAACTCATGGAAGAGGCCGAGGAAGCCGTCCGCACCCTGGCCGGCCAGGCCTCGGATTTGGGCAGACTTATGGAAGATTTGAAGCACGCCTGATCGCGCGACGAAACATCGAAATAAACAACGCCCCGGCGGCCGATATGTTCGGCTGCCGGGGCGTTCGCATGAGCCGGATTTTTGTGGAGTTGCCTGTGGAGCGGGCTGAGGGGTTATGCGTCCGGGGAGTTGAGAAAGCAACGGCTCGCCCGGCCTGGGCCGCAGGGATACAAAGGCGGGCTTTCGCGCCGGCAGCGCTCGAAGGCGCAGGAGCAGCGGGGGTGGAACGCGCAGCCGGCCGGCCGCCGGCGCGGGTCCGGCACCGTGCCGGGGATGGCCTTGAGGCGTTCCCGGCCGTCCGCGCGGGGCAGGGAATCCATCAGGCCCTTGGTATAGGGGTGCAGGGGATCGGCCAGGACGGCCTCGGGCGGTCCCTGTTCCACGATACGCCCGGAATACATGACCGCCACGGCGTCGGCGGCCCGTCGAACCACGCCCATGTCGTGGGTGATCAGCAGCACGGCGCTGTTCCTGGCCCGCTGCAGATCCCGCAGCAGGCCAAGGATCTGCCCGCGCACAGTCACGTCCAGGGCGGTGGTCGGCTCGTCGGCGATGATCAGCGAGGGCTCGCAGGCCAGGGCCATGGCGATGACCACCCGCTGGCACATGCCGCCGGAAAGCTGATGGGGGAAGTCGCGGGCGCGCTCCTCCGGGTGCGGAATGCCGACCCGTTGGAGCATGTCCACGGCCGCCGCGAGGGCGGCCGCGCCGGAAAGTCCCTTATGCAGGCGCAGCCCTTCGGCGATTTGTTCGCCCACGCGCATGACCGGGTTCAGGGAAGACACCGGATCCTGAAAAATCATGCCGATGCGCGAGCCGCGCAGGGGCCGCCGTTCTTTTTCGGACAGGCCGAGCAGATCCCGCCCCTCGAACAGGGCTTGGCCGCCGACAATCCGCGCGGGCGGGCAGGGCAGAAGCCCGGCCAGGGTCAGGGCGGTGACGCTTTTGCCGCAGCCGGATTCACCCACCAGGCACAGGGTACGGCCGGCGGGCAGGGCGAAGCCGACATCCTCCACGGCAAGCGCCGTCCCGCCGGCGGCGGGAAAGCCCACAGAGAGATTTTCCAGCAGGAGAAGCGGGTCGACGCCGGACGAAAAGGGGATGCTGCTCACCGGCTACATGGGGGTTTTGGTTTCCGGCGCGAGCACTTGCAGGAGGGTGGCCCAACGATCTTCTTCGGGGGGGCCCCCCGCCGGAGTTGCGCCCGAAAGCGCTACTCCGCCCGTCGGGGCGGGCTCGGCGGTTTTTTTATGCACGGTCAGGGTGATCGTCTGGGCCGGGTGTTCCTCGCGCCGGGCGCGACCCTCCAAGACCAGGGGAATACGGGAAAAATCGAAGCGCCCGTCCTCGGAGCCGTCCTCCAGCTTGTCGCGCAGCATGGCCGTGCGCGCCAACGTACGGACGTGGGCCGAGAGTTCCAGAGTGGGGTCATCCAGGCTTTTGGCCGCGCTCAAGGCGTCATCCTCGGCCCGCAAGGGCGCGCCGCATTGGAGAGAAAGCAGAACGCCTTCGGCCGGGCGGCAGCGCAGCCGCACGGTGGCCGAGCCCGAGAGGATCACAGCCGTGGCCCGCAGGGAACCCGTGCCGAAGCCGGAAATCTCTACTTCCTGAAGGCGCCCGCCGAGGTGGTGCAAGAGCCGGGCGGTCAGATCCCGGCGGGGCGCTTCGTCGTTTCCGGCGGGGCCGTGCAGCGCGGCGGAAAGTGTGAAGGCGTCCGTGGGGTCCAGGGGAAGGAAAATAACTTTTTCCGTGCCGAAAGGATACAGCAGAAGAGAGGGGGACATGGCGTCTCCCTGCAGCGCGATGCCTATGATAGTCAAGTCCAGCATGGCTCACCCGCCTGTATTCCAAAGCGTTTCCGGCCGGGAATCGTCCCGGCGTGGCCGGGGTCTGTTCCCGAACCCGAAAATACCCGCCGCGTTTCCGGCATCCCTATAAGGGAACCGCCCGCAAGGAATGTTTGCCGGCCGACCGGATGCGCACCGGGACCAACCGACCCGCCCAGAAGCCGTGTTCCCCTTCCGCGCCGGGCGGCACGGGCAGGGCCGCGTTGACAATATAGCCGTGCGGGGTTTTCCCCTGCACATGCTCCACGCCGGGCTCAAGGCCGGCACTGACGGTCTCTTCGGCCGAATCGGAAAAAACTACAGGGCGCCTGCTCGCCGACTCCACCAGAATGGTCTCGGTGCGGCCGACCTGAGCCGCCAATATCTTTTCACTAAACTTATTCTGCGCTTCCTGCAAGCGGGTCAGGCGTTCCAGAGCGACTCCCCGGTCGACTTTGCCCGGCAGCATTCCGGCTTTGGCCATGGGGCGGTCGGAATAGATGAAGGAAAAGCTGTGAATAAAGCCGATCTCGTCCATCAGGCGCATGGTCGCTTCAAAGTCTTCTTCGGTCTCGCCGGGAAAGCCGACGATCACGTCCGTGGTCAGGGCCATGTCGGGCCGGGCGGCGCGCAGATCCCGGACGATACCCCGATAGCGGGGCATGTCGTAGCGCCTGCCCATGACCTTGAGGATGCGGTCGGAGCCGGACTGTACCGGCAGGTGCAGACGCGGGGCCAAGGCCTCGTATCTGCCGAAGGCCGCGACGACTCTGGGATCGATGTCTTTGGGGTGCGGGGTGACGAAGCGGAGCCGGGCGAGCTCCGGCAGGGACAGGATGCGCTCGAGCAGCCCGGCGAAGTCCAGGCCCCGGCCGTGAGCGTCCTGCCCGTAAGAATTGACGTTCTGCCCGAGCAGGGTGATTTCCCGGCAGCCGTTTTCCAGCAGGCCCCGGCATTCGGCCAGGATGTCTTCGGGCGCGCGCGATTTTTGCCTGCCGCGCACATACGGCACGATGCAGTACGTGCAGAAGTTGTCGCAGCCCTGCATGATGTTCACGAAGGCCGAGGCTGGAGCCCGGCCCGCATGGGCGGCAACGGGGCGCTCCTCGTAGCCCTCGGTGAACTCAAGCAGGGAGAGCCGCAGGGTCGGTTCCTCGGCGAGGCGGACCAAGGCTTCAGGGGCGCGGCAGACTCCGTCGGTGCCGAAAATCAGCCGCACTTGGGGGAAGCGCTTGACCAGGCCGGGGCCAACCTGCTGGGCCA
This sequence comes from Desulfovibrio sp., assembly GCA_031548905.1. Taxonomy (GTDB): domain Bacteria; phylum Desulfobacterota; class Desulfovibrionia; order Desulfovibrionales; family Desulfovibrionaceae; genus Frigididesulfovibrio. The sequence goes on from JAVBQP010000021.1 coordinate 9,736, forward strand.
CGCAGCCGCCCACGGCCACGGTCACGCCCTCGCGGCGGTTCACCTTGGCGTGCCGGGCGATGCGTCCGAGCTCGGAGTAAACCTTTTGTTCCGGTTTGTCGCGCACAGAGCAGGTGTTGATGATATACAGCCCGGCCTCGTCAAAGGGAGCTTGCCGGAAGCCGCCCGATTCCAAGGACCGGCACAGCCAGTCGGAGTCGTGGGCGTTCATCTGGCATCCGAAAGTCTTGATATGAAAGGCGCGGGGATTGACGGGCATGAGGCTCTCCAGGGGGATTCGGCGAGAGGTTTGTACGCTGTTTTGTCGGGGACGGCAAGAAAGGAGATGGGAATGGGTAAGTGCTCGGTAGGTTTGTGGATAATGGAAGTGGTCGTGGCGTGGGGCTTTCGGGGCGCGGTAGGGCTGCCGGTTGCGCCGGCGAGGACTCTTTCGGGACTCTGGGAGCCCTCGCGTCCTGCCTTGAAGCCATTGGCGCTCCCGCGTCACAGTGGAGTTTTTGAGGTCTCGGGGAATCGAAGGGGAGTGGTCGGTTTTCGTTGGCAGAGCGGGGAAGGGGTTGGTCAGGCCGGTTTCCAGTCCTTGACGCGCAACTCGACCTGGGCGGCGCCGTTGTAGCGGTCGATACGCGGGGTATAGGCCAGGCGGATGCGGGTGCCTTTGAGGGACGCGGGGAGCGTCGCGGCCTGCCGCCAGGCCTTGGCCTGGATCACCGGGCCGGTGGGAGTTTCCTGGACGTCCAGGCGGCAGAAGCCGGGGCGCGGTTGGATGGATTTGACCAGCACGGGGGGGGACGAGAACACCGGCTCGGGGTTGCCCGTGCCGAATGGTTGGAGCAGTTCCAGCTCTTTGAGGAAGGTGAAGTCCGCCGCTTTGATCAAGGGGAGCTCGGCGTCGATGCGGCATTCCGGTTCCTCGGGGTCGCCGCCGATACCCGCCAGGGCCAGGGCGTTGAAGCGCTCGCGGAAGGGCTTGAGGTTGTCGGGCTCAAGGCTCAGGCCTGCGGCCAGGCGATGCCCGCCGTAGCCCAGGAGCAGATCGGCGGAAGCCGTGAACGCGGCGTGCAGATCAAAGCCCTGCACACTGCGGCCCGAGCCTTTCAGGTATCCGCCCTGCCTGCTGAGGATGACTGTGGGGCGGTGCAGGGCGTCCACCAGGCGCGAAGCCACGATGCCGATGATTCCCGGGTGCCACTCCACTCCATGCAGCACCAGGCCGGAAGCCCCGGCCGCCACCTGGGCCTTGCCCTGCTCCAGGGCCTCGGCCAGGATGCGGTCTTCCTCGGTCCGGCGTTCGGCGTTGAGGCGCGAGAGTTCGTCGGCCAGGGTGGCGGCTTTGGCCCGATCCCGGGTGAGCATGAGATCCAGGGCCGTTCCGGCCGAACCGAGGCGTCCGGCCGCGTTGATGCGCGGGGCCAGGGTGAAGACCACCTGCCCCGCTCCAAGACCGGCCGTGGGCACAAGATTGCAGGCGCTTTTCAGGGCGGCCACCCCCACCCGCGAGGCCTGGGCGATTTTGAGCAGCCCGTTTTTGACCAGAATACGGTTCTGCCCCCCCAGATCGACCACGTCGGCCAGGGTGCCGAGGGCCACAAGATCGAGAAAGTCGCGCATGTCCACGCGGGGCCGGCCGCTTTCGACGAGTTGGGCGTTGACCGCCGCCGCCAGGAAAAAGGCCACGCCCACGCCCGCCAGGGATGGGCAGGGGCAGGGCGCGGAGCGAGGATTGACGATGGCGTCGGCCGGGGGCGTAACCTCGCCCGGCAGATGGTGGTCGGTGATGACGACCGTTATGCCCAGTTCCTTGGCCCGGCCGACAGCCTCCACGTCTGAAATGCCCGAGTCGACGGTGATCAGAAAATCGACGCCCTCGGCGGCCAGGGCTTCAAGGGCCGGGATGTTCAGGCCGTAACCCTCGTTCAGCCGGTGGGGAATGTGGGTGCGGCAGGCGATGCCCTGCCGCTGGAAAAAGTCGGCCAGCAGGGCGGTGGAGGTGATGCCGTCCACGTCGTAGTCGCCCCAGATGCAGATGTGTCGGCCGGCCAGGACGGCTTGGGCGGTCAGGGTGGCTGCTTCTTCCAGGCCGGGCCAGGCCGCCGGGGGGGCCAGACCGGACAGGCGAGGGTTCAGGAACCGGGCCATGTCCTCGGCCGTATCCAGGCCGCGCCGGAACAGCAGGGCCGCCAGATCCGGAGAAATCTCCAAAGAGGCGGCCACGGCGGGCAGAGTATCGGGAAGAGACGCATCCCTGGCCGGAACCCAACGCATTTCAGACCTGCGCTCCGGCCAGGGCGTCCAGCTTGGCCTCGTCCGGGGCCTTGGCGCAGGCCGAGGCCAGGGCGGCGAAGTCCGCGCCGGCCGGCAGAGTGCTCCGGGCGGCTTCCGGCAGTTCGCCCGCAGCGGTCAGGCCTTCGTGGGCCAGGGTGTTGGCGGCGGCGAGGATTCCGGCCTCCACGGCAAAGGAGGGTGCCAGACGGGCGTTGTGGTGCCAGTTGATGGCGTCGGTCAGGAGCAGGGGCAGCTTCCAGAAGTGCAGGACTTGGGCGCCGATCAGGGCGTGGTCCATACCCCAATAAGCATTTTCCGCGGTCGACCAGTCCGTGCCGTTGCGTGCGGCGTCTTTGGCGACACAGTGCCAGACATCGGGGCTGCGCCCGGCCAGAAATGCTTTGCCGATGTCGTGCAGCAGCCCGGCGGCGTAGGCCTCATCCGGTTCCATGCCGACAGATGCGCCGGTGCGGCGCAGACAGGCGGTCAGGGCCTTGGCGTAGACGGCCGTGAGCAGGTGGTGCCGCCACAGTTCCAGGGTATCGAAGCTCAGGGGCAGTTTGACGCTTTTCAACGCCGCCGCCGCGCCGACCATGATCACCAGGGAGCGCACTTCGTTGAAGCCGAGCACGGCTACGGCCCTGTTTATGGAGGTGACGCGCGACTCCAGGGCGTAGCAGGCGGAGTTGGCGACGGAAAGCACCCTGGCGGCCAGTTTCTGGCTGCGCTCGATCAGGGTGGTGAGCTGGTCGACGGAGGCCGTGGAACCCTCGCGGGTGGCCGCGAACAGGAGGGGCATGAGGGTCGGCTCGTAAGGCAGGCGCGGAGGGTCGTCGGCCAGCTGGGTCAGAAAGGCGCGGGCTTCGGCCAGGCGCGGGACGAAGCTCATGAGGCGTCTCCTCCGGGCGCGCTTTCCCGCGGGGCTGCCTGCCCGGCTACCTGCTTGACGCGCAGCAGGGCCGCCGTAACCTCTTCTTTCCTGCCTTCCGGCACCAGGTTCTTGGAGATCAGCCAGGCCAGGAATTTCACCGAGACGTCGAGCGTCGGGTTCAGTTCGAGAGACTTGAGCAGATAGGTGAGGGCCGTGTCGTAGTCCTGTTTTTCCAGGTGGGCGCGGGCCACGTTGTAAAACAGGTGCTCGTCCTTTTCGCTCAGTTCCAGGGCCTTGGCGTAATAGGCCACGGCCTGATCGAGCATCTTGGATTTGCGCAGGTTGATGCCGAACTCGTTGAACAGGTGTTTGTGTTCCTTCTCAAAGGCCGCCTCGAGCTTGACCAGGCGCTCGAAAATGTTGTCCGCCTTGGCCGTTTCCCCGCGTTCCAGGTAGGTGATGCCCAGGCCGAAGTTGGCCCGGATGTTTTCTTCGTCCACCTTCAGCGCGTTGCCGTATTCCATTTCCGCGCTGAAGTGTTCCTTGTTGGCCCGGTGCCTGTCGCCGCGCGCGATGGTCTTGTTCAGCTCGCGCATTTTGGGGAACACGTTGGAAACGTAAATTTCCGGTTCCGGCGCGAAGTTGGTCAGGAAGTCGTCCTTGGTCACCTTGCGCTTGGGACCGGAGGGCACATAGTTGGTGTTCAGGGGCTGGACCTCGACGCTGCCGTCGGGCTGCTCGATGCAGAACCAGAACGCTTTCTGGATGGTTTTGCGGGTGGTGGTGCCTGTGCCCACCTTGCGGATTTCCTGGGAGGAGAATACGCCGGAGATGCCTTCGTGTTTTTCTTGTTGTTCGCTCATATCGTCCGGCCATTCATAGGTTGAGGGAGTTGAGAACGTCGCCGGCCGCCGCGCGGGGGTCTTCCGCGCGCAGGATGGGCCGGCCCATGACCAGGAAATCCGCCCCGGCCGAAGCGGCCTCCTGAGGTGTCACCGTTCTGGACTGATCATCGGCCCCGGCGCCCGGCGGACGAATGCCGGGGCACAGGCAGAGAAAGTCTTTGCCGCAGGCGGCTTTGACGGCCGCCGCCTCGCGCCCGGAGCACACCACCCCGTCCAGGCCCCACTCCCGGGCCCGCAGGGCGCGTTCCACCACGATTTCGGCCGGGTCCAGGCCGGGCGTCGCCGGTTGAGAGGTCAGCACGGTGATGCCCATGAGCAGGAGCTTGCCGGCCCCGGCGTCGCCTTTGCCGAGCACGGCAGCGCGGGCCATGTCCTCCCCGCCGTCCAGGTGCAGGCTGAGCATGTCAACCCCCAGGCGACCGGCGCTGCGCGCCGCGCCGCGCACCGTGTTGGGGATGTCGTGAAATTTCAGGTCCAGAAATACGGGCGCGTGTTTCCGCGCGGCCCGGACCACTTCCGGCCCTTCGGCCGTGAACAGCTCCAGGCCGACCTTCAACCACACGGGCAGACCGGCGAAGCGCCCGGCCGCGGCGAGGGCCGAGGGGGCATCCGGCAGATCCAGAGCGATGATCAGGCGCGGCGTCACGATGCGCTCCATTCCTCGCGCAGTTCTTGCAACAGCGCGCCGTTGCGGGCCGGGGCGAGCCCGGCGGCGATGTAGGCGGCGCGCAGTTCCTGCCGGGCGTGTTCCAGGTCGGCATTGACGATACAGTGGTCGAACAGGTGGGCCTGGGCAACTTCCTGCGCGGCCGCGGCCAGGCGCCTGCGTATGCAGTCTTCGCTTTCCGTGCCCCGGCCGCGCAGGCGGCGTTCCAGCTCTTTGCGCGAGGGCGGCAGGATGAAAACGGTCACGGCTTCCGGCAGGGTCTCGCGCAGTTGGGCCGCGCCCTGGACGTCGATGTCGAAGAGCACGTCGCGGCCTTCGGCCAGAAGGGAGCGGACCGCGTCCAGCGGGGTGCCGTACAGGTTGCCGTGGACTTCGGCCCACTCGGCGAAAAAGCCTGCCTCCCGCCGGCGGATAAATTCCTCGGGAGAGATGAAGTGATAATCCCCGCCGTCGACCTCGCCGGTTCGGGGAGCCCGGGTGGTGCAGGACACCGAGTAGGCGAAACGGGGGAACTCGGCGGTCAGGCGCTTGAGCAGGGTGGTTTTGCCCGCGCCCGAGGGGGCGCAGATGACCAGGGCCAGGCCGGAACGTCCGGGCTTCATGCTTCTTCCTCCTGCAGGCGTTGGCGCATGGTTTCCGCCTGCACGGCGGAGAGGATCACGTGGTTTGAATCCGTCACCACCAGGGAGCGGGTCTTGCGGCCTTGGGTGGCGTCGATGAGTTTTCCGGCCTGTTTGGCGTCCTCGCGCAGACGGCGCATGGGCGACGACGCCGGGTTGACCACGGCCACCACGCGGGCGGACATGACAAAGTTGCCGAAGCCGAGATTCAACAGTTTGCGGCCCTGCATGGGCGGCTCCTTCAGCCTGCCGGGCTATTCCAGGTTCTGGACCTGTTCCCGGCACTTTTCCAGTTCATTCTTGAGATCCACCACCAGGCGGGAGACCTGCACATCCTGAATCTTGTTGCCGCAGGTGGCCACTTCCCGAAAGCATTCCTGCATGGTGAAGTCGAGCTTGCGGCCCGCGTCGCGGTCCAGGCTCAGGAGTTCCCGCAGGCGTTCGAGGTGGGCGCCCAGACGGGTCAGTTCCTCGCTGACGTCCAGCTTGTCCGCGAGCAGGACGATTTCCTGCAAAAAACGGCCTTCTTCCAGTTCCGCGCCGTGGCCGTCAATCACCTCATCCAGGCGGGCGCGCACGGCCGTGAAACGTTCTTCCTTGATGTCCGGGGCGCGTTCGGCGATCCGGGCGACCCATTCCTCCATGTGCAGGATGCGGGCGAGCAAATCTTTTTCCAGGGCCGCGCCTTCCAGGGCCCGCGACTCGTTCCAGTCCGCCAGGGCGGCAATCAGCCCTTGTTCGAGGGAGGCCCCGAGGCTGTCATCTTCTTCGGGCAGGCCTTCATCCCACAGGAAGGAGAGCCCGAGCAGGCGGGCGTAATCCGGGGCGAACTCGTCCCCGCGCGCGGAGGCGAAGTCCGCGAGGCGATCCAGCATGGCATGGGCGAGGTCTTCGTTGAAGGCCGCGCTTTGTCCGGCGTCGCGCTCGTCCAGGTGCAGGGAAATTTCCAGCCTGCCCCGGCAGGCGTGCGCCTTGACCACTTTTTCCAGGGCCGTCTCGAACGGGCGGGCGGGCGCCGGCAAGCGCCAGCGGATGTCCAGGTGCCGGCCGTTGACGCTGCGGATTTCCCATATCTGGGTGCGATCATCGTCTTCAAGGAAGCAGCGGCCGAAGCCGGTCATACTCCGCAACATGGGGCCTCCTTTGGGGCGGGGTGGGTTCGCAGCCGCGCGGAACGCTCTTTCTACAGCATATTGGGGACAAAGGGAACCGGCAATAGAGTGGATTGACTTTGAAAAACTCTCTTCGCTCCGGCGGCCGCACGAGTGGGAAACAGGCCTGCACAATTTGTTTTCTTATAACGCTTCCGATGAGAAAATATTGTGCGCCGCCGGCCGGCACGCTTGCGGGCGTGTTCCGGATTCCTTCAATTTTATGGCCGCGCAAAAAATTTCAAAAAGGAATCGCTCTCATGACGGGCAAAATAGTTGGAAGTGATGATAATGCGACAGTTTTTCGGCTGGCCCCGGCGGGGTGGCGAGGCTGTTGAATATCAAATGTATCCTGTGTCGCAACACTCTTATAGGTGCGATGGAAGAAAATTTCCCCGAAAGGGCCTGTTGATTTTTGTTTTGCTATAAGTCGTCTATAATCGTGTTGCCTATATCTTTGCGGGCGTTTAGGGTGTAAACTGGCGTTTCATAGGAAAAGCCGAATTATTCACCTCTGGAGGCCTTCCATGACCAAGAAATCCCGTAATATGACAACGGCGTTCGGGGCTCCGATTCATGACGACAACACTTCCATGACCCTTGGGCCCGACGGTCCGGTTTTGATGCAGGACGTGGTCCTTCTGGAAAAACTCGCCCACTTCGGGCGCGAGCGCATTCCCGAGCGGGTGGTTCACGCCAAAGGCGCCGGAGCGTTCGGGCGTTTCATCGCCACGGCGGATGTCAGTAAGTATACCTGTGCGGACTTTTTGAAAAAGGGCACGGAAACCGAGATGTTCGCCCGTTTTTCCACTGTGGCGGGCGAGCGCGGCTCGGCCGACGCGGAGCGCGACCCGCGCGGCTTCGCCCTGAAGTTCTACACCCGCGAGGGCAACTACGACCTGGTGGGCAACAATACTCCGGTGTTTTTTATCCGCGACCCCATGAAGTTTCCGGACTTCATCCATTCCCAGAAGCGGATGACCGCGGACAACCTGCGCTCGCCCGACGCCCAGTGGGACTTCTGGAGCCTGACCCCGGAGAGCCTGCACCAGGTGGTCATCCTTATGTCCGACCGGGGCATACCGGCCGACTTCCGGCACATGAACGGCTATGGCAGCCATACCTTCATGTGGTGGAACGCCAAGGGCGAACACTGTTGGGTGAAGTACCACTTCAAGACCGATCAGGGCATCAAGTGCCTGTACCGGGAAGAGGCCGGGGCCATGGCCGGCAAAGACCCGGACCACGCCACCCGCGACCTCTACGCCGCCCTGGCGCGCAAGGAGTGCCCCTCCTGGACCCTGGAAGTGCAGATCATGACGCCCGAGCGGGCCAAGAACTTCCCCTACGACCCCTTTGACGTGACCAAGGTGTGGCCGCACAGTCTGGTGCCGCCCATGACCATCGGCAAGATGATTCTGGATCGCGCCCCCCACAGCTACTTTCAGGATGTGGAGCAGGCCGCCTTCAACCCCAGCGCCTTTGTGCCGGGCATCGGTCCCTCGCCGGACAAGATGCTCCAGGGCAGGTTGTTCTCGTACCATGACACCCACCTGCACCGCCTGGGTTCCAACTACCACCAGATCCCGGTCAACAGGGCCAAAAATGCGGAACCGGCCAACTACCAGCGCGACGGCCATTTCAGCATCGACGCGGAAAACGCCGCCCCCGGCCCCAACTACTGGCCCAACAGCCTGGGCGGCCCAGCCCCGGCCGGGCGCCCCGAGCCGCCCGTGGAATACCACGGCGGCGCGGCCCGTTACCCGCAGCCGGTCACGGGCAAGGATTACGAGCAGCCCGCCGCCCTGGTCCGCACGGTCATGAAGGATGCCGTGCGCGACCGTCTGCTCGGCAACATCGCGGCCGCCATGAACGGTGTCATGGAGCGCATCCGGGTGCGCTCGGTGGTCATGTTCCAGAAGATGGATGAAGACTTCGGCAAGACCCTGGCCAAGGCCGTGAAGGTCGACCCCAAGCTGGTCCGCGATCTGGCCGCCGTGCCGTATGAGGAATTGGTAAAGAAGACGGCGAAATAAACCCGGCGGCCGGCCGGGGAGTGACCCTGTGAGGGGTTTTCCGCTCCGCCGGCCGCGCGGGCGGATAATCAAACAAGAACGGCCGGGGCGGCGCATACGCGCCGACCCGGCCGTCGCCGTGAAGCGGTTTACACCTGCCGCTTCATGCTTTCAACGAGCGGAGCCGTGAACTCGGGCTTGCCTTTCACTTCATGGAGAAGAGGACGCCCCGCCCGTGCCCTTTCCCCTTACGCTCGGCGCCGTCGGGGCATTCACCCCGGCCCGGCGGACTTTGCTGGTAGGAAAGGTGGGAAAGCAGCCGGCGCCGTCCCGTGCCGGCCGGTTCCGGGCCCCCGGCCGCGCACATGGGGCGGCCGGGGGCCATGCGATCAGGAGGCCACGCAGGAGCGTACGCTCTTGGGCTTGGCCGCGCTTTCAGACTTGTTGCGGTTGGGATCCACCACCCGGACGGTCGTGACCTTGTTTTGGGTGAAGAAGTTGATCCCGTCCTTGCCCTGAACCTTGTCGGTGCCGAGCAGGGAACCCTTGATGCCGCCGAAAGGCAGGTAGGGGTGCGGGGCGCAGATGCCCACGTTCACGCCGATCATGCCCACGTCCGCCTCGCGGCTGAACTTCTCGGCATAGAAATGGCTCTGGGTGAAGATGCAGGCCCCGTTGCCGAACTCCGAGCCGCGGATCAGTTCCAGGGCGTCGTCCATGTCGGCGATTTTGATGGTCGCGACCAGCGGCCCGAATACTTCGGTGCTGAACAGCGGGTTGCAGGGCGTGATGTCGCGGATGATCGTGGGGCCGACGAAAAAGCCTTTTTTGTTTTTGGCCGGCAGATCCAGTTCGCGGCGGTCCAGGGCCAGGGAGCAGCCCCCGCCGTGGGCCAGGGCGATATCCACGTACTTTTTGACGTTTTCCACGGCCTTGGCCGAGATCAGCGGTCCCATGTACACATCCGGGTCAAGGGCGTCACCTACTTTCAGCTCGGCGGCGGCTTTGACCATCCGCTCCAGGAACGTGTCGTAGATTTCCGGCACCAAGGCAACCACGGAGCCGGCCAGGCAGCGCTGGCCCGCCGAGCCGTAGCAGGAGTTCAGATAATTTTCGATGAACACGTCGATGTCGGCGTCTTCCATGACCACAAGCAGGTTCTTGGCCCCGCCGAGGAGCATGGAGCGCTTGGCCCCGCGCGCGCAGCCCTCGGCCATCTTCTTGGCCGTTGGCGTGGAGCCCACCAGGCAGACCCCGGCGATGCGCGGGTCTTCATACCAGGTTTCGGGGATGCTCCGGTTGCCGTGGATCACGTTGACCACCCCGGCGGGCAGGCCGATCTCCGCGAAGATTTCGCACATGCCCTGCATGAACAGCGGGGATTGAGTGGACGGCTTGAAGATGAACGTGTTGCCCGTGGCCACGGCAAAGGGAATAAACCAACCAAAGACCAGAGCCGGGAAGTTGAAGGGAGCCACGCCGCCGAACACGCCCAAGGGCTGCTTGACGATTTTGCCGGAAATGTTCGTGGCGATCAGGTCCAAGGTCTCGCCCTGGATCAGGGCCGGAGTGCAGGCCGCGGCTTCAAGGATTTCAACAACCCGTTGCACTTCGCCCCGGGCCTCGGCGATGTGCTTGGCTTGGTCGACGGCGATGAACTGGGCCAGTTTCTCCAGGTCGCGGACCATGCACTCGCGCATTTTATAGATAAAGGCCATGCGTTTGGCGATCGGCGTGTTGCGCCAGGTCAGGTAGGCGGCGTGGGCCGTGGCGATGGCCTCTTCGGCCGTTTCTTTGCCTGACATGGGCACGGCGCCGATTTCCTCGCCGGTGGAAGGGTTGTACAGGGGCACGGTGGAACACCCCGTTTCGTCGCGCCACTGTCCGTTGATGAAGTTTTTGATCGTAAACCGGGACATTTCGGCCTCCTGCATGGAAATTTCGGTGTAAGTCGGGTGAGGCGTCAATCCTGGCGGCCCGCCGGCGCCGGCGGGGTTGGGAAAAGCCGCCGGGAATCAACGCTTGTAGGGAAGCCTACACGCGAACGTCCACGGCCCGCTTGCTTTATTCCGCCAAACAATAGCGCAAAAGCGCCAACTTTGCGGTGGCGGCGGGAGAAAGGCCCGGCGCGGGATCTATTCCACAGTGAGGGTTTTCAGGAACTGGCCGGGAGTCTGGCCGAAGGCCCGCTTGAACAGGGCGATGAAGGAAGAGACGGAGTGATAGCCGCAGCCGAGGGCCACGGAGGTGACGCTCTCGCCCGCTTCCAGGCGGGCTCGGGCGTGATGCAGGCGGATCTGTCTGCGCCAGCCGCCGAAGGATTCCCCGGTCTGGCTCTGAAACAGGCGGGTCAGGGTCCGCTCGGAAAGACCCAGCCGGCGGCACCATTCGCTGATGGTCTCCGGTGAATCCGGCTCGTTGATCAGCCGGCCGGCCAGTTCAACCAGACGGTGATCCCTGGGCATGACCATGGGGCGGGCGGCTTCCGGCTGAAGGGGGAGTTGGTCCAGCAGCACGTCCACCATGCGGGAGATCGGCCCTTCCGCATATTCGTGGGGGTGCCGGCCCAGAGCCAGGATAAGCTCGCGCACCAGGGGCGAAATCTCCATGGCGTGCAGACGGCTGAAGCGGGGGGCGTCCCGAAAGACCTCGGGCTTGATGAACAGACCGCAGTCAACGGCCGGCTGGGGCAGATACCACTCGTGAACCGTTCCGGCGGGCAGCCACACGGCCCGCTGCGGCGGCACGAGAAAGTTGCCCCGCTCGGTGCATACGACCATGTGGCCGGCCTTCATGAAGGCCAGTTCGCCCCAGTTATCGTGGCTGTGCAGGCCGCTCCAGGTGCCGGCCTCGAACTTGTCGTGGAACCAGAAGACAGGGCGTGGCAATTCGGTGAAAGGGAGCAGATAGCTCTTTACTTCCACCTTTTTTTGCCATGCGGGTTTTTCCGTCACGCCCGGCATACGTTTTCCTGTGGGTTCTTGAGGCTCAGGCCTGATGTGCGTCCGCCCGTCGCAAAGCCGCTTTGGGGCGCGCCGGGTTCTTTTCAGAGAGTGTTGCCGAAATCCGGTTTCGTCAACCCCTTCGCGGTCCGCGCCTGGGCGTTTTCTTCACGTTGCCGGCGCCGGGTTTCGCGGGAACTTTCGGGGCGGCCGCCTCTCGTGGAGCCGGAACATTCCGGCTCATGAGCAAGGCCCCGGTTTTCCGGTCGCGGAGAAAGTCCGCCTCGGGTTTGGCCTCGACCCCCGCGCCGGAAGGGATGCGCACCGCATCGCGCAGCAGGCACAAGCCGGAGGGACCACAGGCGTAGCGCGCGGCCTCCGGTTCCTCCGGCAGGCGGATCAACCCGGAAATCACCCGCAGGGGCTGGGTGCCGGGGAGGGGAGGGAGCACGGGCCGAGCGTCCCGCTCCGGGGCGGCATCGTCCTCGGTTTCGGACATGGCCTCCAGGTACAGGGCTTCCAATTCGTCCAGGTCGTCCCCTCCGGCCGTGACGGCCACGTCCTTCGTCGGGGCGCGCAGAAACAGGCAACTGAGGGCCAGACCGTCCCGCTCCATGCCCACATTGCGGCTCAACTCCATCAGACGGGCCGGGGCCAGACGCGGGGGATGGGTGAAGTGGCACCAGCCGGGGGCGGCCGGCTTGTCTGGGGTGAAGCGGTTCTGCTCCAGCATGGGGCAGGGATTTTCATGCGTACAGGGGGCGAGCACGGAGCAGCCCGCCTCCAGAGCGGCTTTGCGGGTCAGGGCGATGGTCCGGCCACCGTTGCGCCCGCCGGGTTCCACCACAAGCAGCCGGCCTTGCGGGGAGAGCGCGCGGATCATCCGGCCGAGCAGGGCGGCCGTGCGCCGGTCTTCCGAGCCGTGCCGGGGCGGGGGCAGTTCGTTGAGCACGTTCCCGGCCATAATCAGGGCCAGGCCGGAGTCGTTCAGGGCGGCGTCCAGGTTCGCCCGCCGGCACTCCAGGCGCCAGGCTTTCGGCAGGCCGAGCTCGGCGAAGATGCGCTTGCCCGCGTCCAGAGGCCCTTGGGCCGTGTCGGTACAGATAAAGTGCAGGCGTTTGCCGCGCAGATCCGGCCGGGAGCACCAGAGCGCCAGGGGCAGGGTCAGGGGGCCGCTGCCGAGGTCCAGAATGCGGTCGCCGTCGTTCAGGGGCAGATCCAGCTCCGGCAGGAGCCAGGAAAGCCGGTGGATGTTCCAGGGCAGGAAAAAGTGCGTGTAGGCGGCCAGAAAGCGGGGCGCGGACCAGTAGGAGCGCCGCAGGGCCTCGCGTTCCCTGGTCAGCAGGCGGGAAAGATCCCGCACGGCGAAGGGCAGATCCCCGGCCCGCGAGGCGGGAACGGGCACGGCTCGGGAGACGGCCCGAAAGACGTCCTCCTGGCTTTGCAGGCAGGCGGGCGCGGGAGGAGCGAGAAGGTTTTTCATGTGATCCGGGCGCGGCGGGGCCGGCATCCCGAGTACTCGGAACACCGGCCGCGCGGCGCGAAAGTGGAAGGAGTTACCGCGCGATCAGCACGGGTTGGGAGGCCAGGCTCAAAACCCGGTGGCTGACGCTGCCCATGACGATGCCGGAGAAATCGCTCAGGCCGCGCGAACCCATAACGATGAGGTCGGCCTTTTCTTCGGTCGCGGCGTGGACGATGGCCCGGGCGGCCGGGCCGCTGCGGACCAGAACTTTGCAGGAGAGGCCCTCTTCTTTGGCGATCTTCTCGTATGGCTCGAGCAGGCGGCGGGATTCGCGCTCCAACTCGGCGATCAACTCGGCGCGGGTCTCGCCGCCGATGGTGCTGGGGAGCTCGTCAAAGCAGTTGAGCAGCACAATTTCAACCCCACGTCCCCGGGCAATGCCCATGGCCTGCCGAAAAGCGAGATCGGCATGCTCGGAACCGTCGATGGGAATAATGATTTTGTTGTAGAAAGGCTTCATGCGGCGTTCCTCCACGGCGTTTGCGGGTACGGTAAAACAGCCTATGTTTAGCCCAAAAGCCCTCCGGCGGCAAGGGCGCCGGCTGTGGGGCGCAGAAGGCCGGCCTACTTGAGAAAAGGGGAATGGACCTTCGCCGCTCTCGGCCGCTCACGCCAGGACGGGAGCGGGGGCCGGGGGGGGGAACCCCGGCACGGGGAGAGTTCAGAGGCGGCCGCGCAATCGTCTCTCCGGCCCCGGAGGGGGGGTAACAAAAATTCAAGGCAAAACAACGCGCGCCCTCCGCGACCGGTGATCATGCCGTGCCTCGAGAACCGTACTCCACGACCGCCTCCATAAAAAATCCCCTCCCCCGAAAGCCGCTCACCATTCAGGCCGGACGCAGCCGCATTATCCCAAAACCGTGCCGAGCGGGCTTTCGATTCCCCGCTCCCGCCGGCCGCCGATCAGGCTGTTTGCAACCGGGAGGCCGGCATGTTAGGCTGCGGGAACGCCGCGCCGGCGCCGCGCCCCGGCCGCAGGACGAGCCACCAGCAACCCGGAGCCGCAATGACCGATCCTTCCGACGCCGTCCCCCCATCCCTTGCCACGGCCTGGAACGCCCCGCCCCCGGCGGAGCGCAAGCTGGATCTCACCTTCATTCCCCCGCAGATACGCTCCATGCCCGGTCCCCTCGCCCGCTTTTTGGTGAAGGCCCTGCGCGTGGACACCCTGTTGCCCGTGTTCAACAGCATCCCCCCCCAGGTCTCGGCCGGGGAGTTCTGCCGCGTGGGTCTGCAAAGTATGGGTATCAAGCTGCTTGTGGACGACGATCTGGAGCGGCGCGTTCCCAAAGAAGGCCCGCTGGTGATCATGTCCAACCACCCCTTCGGCGGGCTGGACGGCATGGCCCTGCTGGCCGCGCTGCTGCCCTTTCGCCCGGACCTGAAGGTGCTGGTCAACGTGGTTTTGGGCATATTCCCCGAGTTGCGCGCGGCCACCCTGCCCCTGGACGTGCTTTCCGGCACGCCGGGCGCCGCGGCCGGGAACATGGGGGCCTTGCGCGCCGCCGGGGCGCATTTGCAGGCCGGCGGGGCGGTGGGCTTTTTTCCTTCCGGCATAGTTTCCTACTACCGACGGGGCATGGGTATAGTGGATCCGGACTGGCAGATGGCCGCCGCCCGCCTGGCCAAGCGCTGCAACGCGCCCGTCCTGCCGGTCTTCTTTCATGATCGCAACAGCCTGCTGTTCAGCCTGATCGGAATGCTCCACCCCATGGCCCGCACGCTCCTTCTGCCTCGGGAAATGGGTCTGCGCCGCAACCGGCCCATCCGGATGAGCGTCGGCCGGGTCATTGAGCCCGGCACCTTCAAGATTCTCGGCACGGCGGAAGCTCTCACAGCGTACGCCAGAATGCGCTGCTACGCCCTGCAGGGCTTGGAGGAGGGGCAATCTCTGTCCCAGGGCGCCGCCGAGCGGGTCATGGAGCCCGTGGCCGACCCCCATGCGCCGGAGGCCGTGGCCGCCGCCCTGGCCGATCTGCCTGAAGACGCCCTGCTGCACCGGGAAGGCGACTACGCCATCTACGTGGTGCGCGGCGGCCGAAGCCCGCTGCTGTTGGAAGAGCTCGGCGCCCTGCGCGAGCATACGTTTCGTTTGGTGGGCGAAGGCTCGGGCAAGGCCCGGGATCTGGACATCTACGACGAGCGCTACCACCACCTGTTGCTCTGGCACGAGAAGGATCGCGCTCTGGCCGGAGCCTACCGGCTGGGCCTGGTGCAGGAGATTCTGGCCGAATCCGGCCCGGCCGGCCTGTATACCTCCACCCTGTTCCGAATGAACGACGAGTTCTTCCGGCGCTACGGCAATTCCGTCGAACTGGGCAGGGCGTTGGTTCATCCCAACTACCAGCGCGAGTACGCCCCGTTGATGCTTCTGTGGAAGGGTATCGCCCGGTTCGTGCTCCGCCGCGAGGACGTGCACTGCCTGTTCGGCCCGGTCAGCCTCAGTCTGGATTATGCTCCGAGCTCCCTGCGCACGGTGGTGGAGTACCTGCGCGAGCAGTGCGGCAGCGCGGAACTGACCGGCATGGTGCGGGGCCGGAACCTGCCGGACAAACTGTTGAGCTTCGCGGGCGGCATCCCCCTACCCGAAGGCACGGCGTACAACGATCTCGCCGCTTTGGTGCGCGATATCGAGGGCGGGCGGGGCATTCCCATCCTGTTCAAACACTACCTGAAGCTGGGGGGCAAGATCGGCGCCTTTCACATCGATACGGCTTTCAACACGTTGGATGCCTTCTTGCTCATGGATCTGCTCCACTCTCCCAAGCATATGCTCGAACGCTACATGACCCCGGAGGGGGCCGCGGGTTTTCTCGCCTCCCGTGGAATGCAACGTGGAGGGGGCAAAGGCTGAGTGACCCCGGGCCGTCTCAACGCGGCGGGGGGCGGATCTGGATATTCCAGATCCGCCCCCCCAGGCCGCGACGGTTCCCGGCTCCGCACAGGGCCGGAACAGCGGCGGCTTAGAGCCTTTGCATCACCCAGGCAACCCGCCCCAGAATCTGCTGCTCGTGCCCTTCCAGGTTCAGCAGCACCTCGGGGTGCGAGGGATTTTCCGAGCGAAGAATCAGCTTGTTGTTTTGCGTGTCCACGAAGGCGCGCTTGATGACCAGCCCCTCATAAGGCAGGCGGACGCCGTACAGTTCCCCCGAGGCGACATGCGCGTGGGCGGAATCGATGCCCACGAAGGCGTTTTTCAGGATGTACGGCTCCATGCCGGTGCCTTCAACCCGGTAGACCTGGATGGCCGGCCCGGAAAATGACAGAGGGATGCTCAACCGGCCGACGGGCGTGTTTTCCCCGTTTTCCGGCAGATTGGCGGAGTATACCGCTACGGTGATGTTTTTGGCGTCCTGACCGCCGTAGCGGCCGGACTCTTCACACGCCGCCATTCCGGCTGAGGCGTCCGCGGGAACATACCCTTGTTCGGTACGCAGATACATGGGGCCGCTGCCCTTTTTCAGCCAGTCGGGGCTCAGCCCGAATTGCTCAAAAAGCTTCATGTACCAATCGGACGGTACCGAATTACGTCTTTTGGCATCGGATATGCTCGATTGGCGGATATCGAGCACCTCGGCCAACTCCACCTGCGTACGGGTGTTGGTGGCCGCCTTGATGCGTTCAAAAATCTCGTCAAAATTGACCACAGTAAACTCCTCCCGTTAACTCCGGACAGAATATTCATCCCGGCGTCTTCTACCTTGCGACACCCCACAAAGCGGCATCTCCCCAGGTCGCAATTACAAGTTAAGGCGTATTTTGTATCGGGCAAGTCAACTATATGATTTTTCGTAAAATAACAAGTAGAAAATACCCAAATGGGTACCTATTTGATATACTTAAGCAGCGGGTCGTCGGAGGACAAGATTATCCGCGAACGCTCGGAAAAAGCTTTCCGGTATATCTCGAGGCTCTTACTGAATTCATAAAATTCCGGAGCTCCCGCTATGGCTTTCGTCAGAATGGACATGGCTTCGGCGTCGGCGCGCCCTCGGATGACGGTGCTGTTTCGCTGGGCTGCGGCCACGATGGAATCTCGATCCAACTCGGCCTGGGAACGGATCCGCCGGCTGTCCGATTCCCCCTGCGCTTTGTACTGGTTTGCCATTTTGATCCGGTCGGCCCGCATCCGCTCGAAGATGGCCTCCCGGTTGGGCAGATCCGCCCGCTTGATGCGCACGTCTTTGATTTCCACACCGAGGGATTGGGCGTCGCTGCGGGATTCTTCCAGCCCCGAGCGCATGATCGCCTGGCGTTTGGTGTCCACGATCTCCGGCAGGGTGGCTTTGGCGAGGGCCACGCGCAGTTTGGCGTTGACGATACCGGTCAGGGTCTCTTCGGCCTTGCGCTCGGTGCGCAACTCGCGCAGGTAGCGGCGGGGGTCGGAAATACGCCAACTCACGTAGTTGTCCACAACCAGCTCTTTCTGGTCCAGAGAGAAGGTGCGGGCCGTGGGCGTATTGAAGGTGAAGATGCGCGAGTCGAAATAGACCACGCTCTGCAGGAAGGGCGCCTTCACATGCAGGCCGGGGCCGCGCACGGTGTCTTCCGGCTCGCCCAGCCACAAGACGATGGCGGTCTGGTATTCCTTGACCTCAAAGAGGCTCTGGGTGGCGCCCAACAGGAGCACGGCCACGACGATGAGCAGGGTGAAGACGGCTCTCATCGGCCCACCTCCTTGGCGGGGGGAGCGGTGGGCGGCAGAAGCATCGGCAGCAGTGTGCCCGGGGCGTTTTTACTGATAATTGTCTTTTCCAGGCCGGGGGAACCGAGCATTTCTTCCATGGCTTCCAGAAACATGCGTTTTTTGGTGGCTTCCGGGTTCTGCCGGAACTGGTCGGCCATGGCGCTGAAGCGCTCGGCCTCACCTTGGGCGCTTTGCAGGCGCTGCACCCGGTAGGCCATAGCCCCGTTGATCAGGCTTTGCGCCGTGCCCGTGGCCACGGGCACGATGGAGTTTCTGTACGCTTCGGCCTCGCTGATGGTCTTGGCCATTTCCTCGCGGGCTCCGGCGTAGGCGACGAAGGCGTCGCGCACTTCGGTGGGGGCGGCCACGTCAAGCAGGAGCACGTCGCGGATAAGCACGCCGTTGCCGTAGTCTTCCATAACGGCCTGCAAGGCTTCCTTGGCCTTTTCCTGAATCTCGCGGCGCTGCTCGGTGAAGATGTTCTCAATCCGGGCGGAGCCCACAACCTCGCGCATGGCCGCTTCGGCGGCCGCTGCGACCACGTCGTCGGGGTTGCGCATCCCGAAGAGATATTTCTCGACATCGTCGATTTTGTATTGGACGCGGAACTGGATGTGGATGATGTTCTCATCGCCGGTGAACATGTTCGAGGCCTCCTCGCCGCCCTGGGTGGCGTCCGCCGCCCGTCCGACGATGACCGTGCGCACCTGTTCGGTGTTGACCACGATGCGCGACTCGATGGGGTAGGGCAGGTGGTAGTGCGGGCCGGCCTTGACCATGCGGTCTTTTTTCCCGAACAGCAGGATGACCCCTTCCTCGCCGGCATTGACGATGAAAAAGCCGGAAGCCAGCCAGAGCAGGGTTACGGCGATGAACCCGATCCCAAAGAGGAGGCCGCCGCTCGCGCGCAGATTCGGCCGGGGGGGCTTGAATCCGCCCGAGAAGGGCGAAGGTGATTCGTCGTCGGGGGGTATGGGGGTGGACCCCTGCCTCTTGCGCTTTTCTTGTAGTTTGTCCCAATCCCAGTTCATAGTTCTTTCTTGTACTGCACAATCGAAGGGGCGGTCAAGGGGCGCGGCCGGCGGGACGCCTTGCGAAATCTTGCTTTTCCCGCCGGAATGCGCGACAAGCGCCAAAAGAGCCGACAAACGGGAGACCGGTTCGCCGGTATTCCGCGCCCGTATTCCGGAGTTGCCCGCATGATATTCCGCAAGCCCCCCAAACGCCGGCCCGAATCCTTCCGCGGCGAAACGCCGCTCATGCGGATCATTCGGTATTTGCTGATCCTGGCCCTGTTTGGCGCCGCGCTCTGGGGATTATGGGAAAACAACAACCGCCGGCAGGCCCGGATGCGGACCGACGCCGGACCGGCCGCTGTCGAGCCCGGCCTTGCGCCGGCGGAGCGGGCCAAAGTGGCGGAGTACGTGGAGCGATTCCGCAAGGAATACGGCGTCCCCCTTGTGGTCGAGGTGCGCTCCGAACCGCCGGAGCAAAACTCCCTGGACGCCCTGGCCGGCGTCCTGACCGAGGGCGACGACCCGCAACGGGTGGTCCTGGTGCTCTGCCCGCAAAGCCGGCAGTCCTTTTTCCTGGCCCCGGCCGCTGTCCGCGAGGCTCTGGGCGACGACGCAAAATCCCTTGCCGGCCCGCTCTTTGTGCCGTATTTTGCCTCCGGTGACTGGCGCTCCGGCCTGCGAGACGCCCTGCACCGCATAGCCGTGCGCCTGGACGCAGCTTTTTCAACCCCCGAATAGAACGGCGCGACCGCCGGGCTCCGCCCGAAGCGTGCCGCCCCCCGGATTCCCATGACCTCCGACTCCGCTGATACCGTTGTTCTGCATACCGACGGCTCCTGCCTCGGCAACCCCGGCCCCGGCGGCTGGGCCGCCCTGATGTCGTCCAAAGGCCAGACCAAGAGCCTGGGCGGCGGGTTTGCCCTGACCACCAACAACCGCATGGAAATTTACGCCGCCCTTATGGGCCTGGAAGCTCTGACTCGCCCCTGCGCGGTGGAGTTGTATACCGACTCCCGCTACGTCTGCGACGCCGTGGAAAAAGGCTGGCTGCGCTCCTGGCAAAAGCGCGGCTGGAAAAAGGCCGACGGCAAGCCCGCGCTGAACCGGGATCTCTGGGAACTCCTGCTGGCGCAACTGGCGCGGCACAAGGTACGCTTCCGCTGGGTGCGCGGCCACGCCGGGCATCCCGAAAACGAAGCCGTGGACGCCCTGGCCCGCCAACATGCCGCCCGCCCCGGCCTGCCGGAAGATTCCGGCTACCGGGCAGCCTGAGCATGGATCTCCAGCCGCTGCTGCCCGGGCTTGTTCTGCCGCTGCTCAAGCTGGTGGGAACAATCTGCGTGGGCCTGTTCATCGCGGTGCTGCTGGAAAGCCTGCACTGGACGCGCTTCATGGCCCGGCTGGCCTCGCCCCTGGTCCGTCTCGGGCATCTACGCGATATCGCCGGGGCTTCGTTCGCCCTGGCTTTTTTCTCCCCGGCCGCGGCCAACTCCCTGCTGGCCGGGGGAGTGGCCAAAGGCGAGCTGACCCGGCGCGAGCTTCTGGTCGCCAACCTGTTCAACAGTTCCCCCACGTTCCTGGTTCATTTGCCCACACTCTTCTCCGTGGCCTACGCCTTTCTGGGCAGGGCAGCTTTCATTTATGTGGGCCTGACCTTCGGCGCGGCCGTGCTGCGCACGGCGGGCACCGTCCTGGCCGGGCGCCTGCTTCTGCCCGCCCCGCCCGCCGGCTGCGTCGACTGTAAGCTGCCCGAGGACGGGCCGCTGACCCCCAAGCTTCTTTTGGGCAAGGTGACGAAGCGCTTTCGCAAGCGCTTCGTCAAACTTCTGATCTTCACGATACCGATTTACTGTCTGTTTTTTTTCCTGCACCGGGTGGGATTTTTCGACGCGGCCGAGGCGTTCATGTCCGAGCACCTGGACATGCTGCCTTTTCTGCGGCCGGAGGCCGTGGGCATCGTGGCCCTGCATCTGGCGGCGGAAAGCGGCGCGGCTTTCGGGGCGGCGGCCTCCCTCTCCGCCTCCGGCGCCTTGGCCACGCACGAGATCATCATGGCCCTGCTGGTGGGCAACATCATATCCTCGCCTGTGCGCGCCGTCCGGCATCAGTTTCCTTCCTACGCCGGCTTCTTCGGCCCCCGCGATGCGACCGTTCTGGTCGTGGCCAACCAGACCTGCCGGGCGGCGAGCCTGATTCTCGCGGCGGCCCTTTGGCACGCCTGGGCCTTTTGATGCCGGCAAAAGCGTGCTATGCTGCCGGAAATCATGAGCATCGCGGAGGAAAGCATATGAGCGAGACCCCCTGGAAGGGCATCATCCTGGCCGGAGGCTCCGGCACCCGGCTGCATCCCCTGACCATCCGCGTCAGCAAGCAGTTGATGCCCATTTACGACAAGCCGATGATTTACCATCCGCTGTCGGTGCTCATGCTGGCCGGCATCCGCGATATCTGCATCATCTCCACGCCCAGGGATCTGCCCTTGTTCCGCGATCTGCTCGGCTCCGGCGCGCAGTGGGGGTGCTCCTTCACCTACGTGCAACAGCCGAAGCCGGAAGGCATCGCCCAGGCCTTCCTCCTGGCCCGCAACTTTCTGGGCGGCTCTCCGGCCTGCCTGATCCTCGGGGACAACATTTTTTTCGGGCACGGCCTGGAGGCCCAGCTCCAACGGGCCATGCGCAATCGGGAAGGGGCCACGGTCTTCGCCTACCACGTGCGGGATCCGCAACGCTATGGCGTGGTGGAGTTCGATGCCGAGCGTCGGGTCTTGGGCATTGAGGAAAAACCGGCCGAGCCGAAATCGAATTACGCCGTGACCGGGCTTTACTTCTATGAGCCGGGCGTGGTCCAAAAAGCCGGGCTCCTGCACCCCTCGGCCCGGGGCGAGCTGGAAATCACCGACCTCAACAATCTCTATCTGCGGGAAGGCCGTCTGGCCGTGGAACTGCTCGGCCGGGGCACGGCCTGGCTGGACACCGGCACCCACGACTCCCTGCTGGCCGCGAGCACCTTCGTGCAGGCCGTGGAAACCCGGCAGGGCCTGAAAGTGGCCTGCCCCGAGGAAATCGCCTGGCGCAAAGGCTTCATCACGAAGGACGCCATGCGGAAACTGGCCGAACCCCTGGCCAAAACCGGCTACGGGCAGTATCTGTTGTCATTGACCGAATAACCGGGAGCACCGGGCAGTGAGTGGGTGGACGGATGGCAACCCACAACGATGACATACGGGTTCCAGACGCCGCGGGGCCGAACCGGCGTTGCGCCCTGGAACTTGTCTTTTTCCTGGGGCTGGTGCCTCTGCTGGCCGTCACCGTGCCGGAGTTCCTGCCCCGGCGTTTCCTGCTGTTCGCGGGCTGCGCATACGCGCTCTTTCGTCTTCGGGGCAGAATCCAATGGCGGCAACTCCTGGCCCGTCCCCCGGCATTTTTGCTGCGCGGCGCACTCCTGCGCGGCCTTGCGGCAATCATCCTGATCGCGTGCTATCTGGCCCTCTGGGATCAGGAACACCTCTTCGACTTCCCCTTGCGCCGGCCCCGTCTCTGGCTGTTGGTGTTCTGCCTGTACCCGTTCCTCTCGGCCCTGCCGCAGGAAATCATCTTCCGACTCTACGTGTTTGAGGTCTTTGAACCCTTGCGCCGGCGGCCGTGGATTGCGTTGTGGGTCAGCGCTCTGGCCTTCGGCTGGGTGCATGTGATTTACTCGGGCTGGTTCGCCGTGGCGGCCTCCACGCCGGTCGGGCTGATTCTTGCCTGCGTTTACCACAAACACCGCGACAAACCGGGCATCCTGACCGCCCTGCTCCTGGAGCACTCCATTTACGGGCTGGCGGTGTTCACCTTGGGCCTGGGCAGGTATTTTTATCTGGCGCGTTGAGAAGACGTGCCGACAATGTGAATTTCTTCGTTTTTCGGCCGGCGCTACCGGCGATTCCTCCGCCACCCGAGAATCCCGCGCCGCGACCACCTCCTTCCTTTTCTCCCTCTTCATCCATCCCGTACTCTTGCTTTCCTCTCCGCTTTGTGCAATTTTTTGCAGAACAGTCCGACCAAGCACTTTCACACCCATCCCCTTGGCACGCCAATCCATCTCTTTCTCGAGCCCTCAATGGACATCACTGAAAAAAAACGCGAACGCAGCACCCTCCTCTGGGCCGTGGCGACATTGACGGTCATCGGTGCGACCCTCTCCCTGACGACCTGGCAAAGCCTGCGCCGTCAAACCGAGGTGGAGGAGGAGCACCTCTTCTTCACCTCCCGCGCGGTGTTTCTGGCCGTGGAAAATTCCCTGCGGCGCGGGGCCGTGCGCGAAGGCGAAAACCGCCTGACCCGACGTACCATCGACCTGTTTCAGGATCTCGAGCAGGGCGGCGACGTTCTCTTTGTGGGCATAATCGACCCCCACGGCGGCGGCCTGCTCACCTCGCCCGCCCACGGCGACGCGCCGGTGACCCTGCCCGGAACGATCCTCGACAGCCTGACCGCCGACGGCACCTGGAGCGGCCGAGTCAACATCGGCAGCGGCATTGCCTACGTGTTCGGAAAAAAACTCGCCCCGGCCCGGCCCATGCATATGGGTATGCGCGACGACCCCGGCCCGGTGTTCCTGTTGGTGGGCATCGACGTGGAGAAGCAACTGGCGGCATACAAAGGCTTCCGTTACGCCACCATGCTTCAGACCGTCTACATGACGGCCGCGGCCCTGTTCATCTGGGGGCTGACCCTCGGGTTCCTTTCCCGCCGGGGCCAGGCCCGCCGGGCCGCCGGTCTGGAACGCTTCCAGGCCAGGCTCCTGGACAACCTGCCCGACGGTCTGCTCACCCTGGACTCGGCCGGGCTGATCCGTTCGGCCAACCCGGCCGCCCTGGAGATCCTGCGGCGCCGGCCGGAAGACCTGCTCGGCAAACCCGCCCGTGATCTGCCCACGCCCGTGGCCGTCTGCCTCAACTCCTCGGACCCGGCCTCCATCGGCCGGCACGAGATTCGCCAGGACGGCGCGTACCTGGAAATCCTCACCCTGGACATGGCCGGAGACGACGACAACGCCCTTCTGGTCATTCTGCGCGACCGCACCCAGGTCCGCCGGCTGGAATCCCGCCTGGCCGAAGCGGAAAAACTCGCGGCCATCGGCGAACTCGCGGCCGGCGTGGCCCATGAGGTGCGCAACCCCCTGAGCTCCCTGCGCGGCTTCGCCCAGTATTTCGTGAAAAAGCTGGCCGGCAGGAACCCGGAGGAAGAATACGCCCGGACCATGGTCCGCGAGGCCGACCGCCTGAACCGGGTGATCACCGATCTGCTCTTCCTGGCCAGGCCCAAGGCCCTGCACTGCGCGGACACCGACCTGGCCTCGGTTCTCGATGACATTGAAGGCCTGCTCAAGCTCGATCTGGAGCGCAAAGGGGCGCGGATCGAGCGGGAACTCGGGGCCGCATCGGTCCATGCCGATACCGAGGCTCTCAAGCAGATCCTTCTCAACCTCGTGTTGAACAGCCTGGACGCCGTGCCGGGTGACGCGCCTCCTCTGGTCGTGGCCTCCGGGCGCGGTTCCGAGGGGGTCTGGATTGAGGTCCGGGATTCCGGTTGCGGCATGGACGCCGAGCAAGCGGCCAAGGCCTTCGAGCCCTTCTTCACGGCCAAAACGGCCGGAACCGGCCTCGGTCTGGCCCTGGTCAAGCGCTTTATGCTCGACCACGGGGGCGAGGTTTCCCTATCCACCGCGCCGGGGGCCGGCTGTGCCGTGACCCTGCGTTTTCCGGCCGCACCGGCCGGCGGAGAACAGGCATGAAAACCCTTCTGATTATAGACGACGAACCTTCCCTGCGCCTGATGATCCGCGCGGTCCTTGAAGATGCCGGCTGGCGTGCGCTGGAGGCGGCCTCCGGCGAAGAGGGCCTTGAGGTCTTCGGGGCCGCCCGCGGCTCTGTGGACGTGGCCCTGGTGGACATGAAAATGTCCGGCATGGACGGCCGCGCCGTCCTGGCCCGGCTGCACGAACTGGACGCCGGCCTGCCGGTGATCCTGCTCACCGCTTACGGCACCGTGGGCTCGGCCGTGGAAGCCATGAAGGCCGGGGCCTTCGACTATTTGACCAAGCCCGCCGACAACGACGAGTTGCTTCTGACCCTGAATCGGGCCTGGGACTACCGCCGGGTGCTTCAGGAAAACGAGCGCCTGCGCTCGGAGCTGGCCGGGGAGGACGCCCTCTCCGCCCTGGTCGGCAAAAGCCCGGCCATGCGCCGGGTCCACGACTTCATCCGCCAGGCCGGGCCCAGCGAGGCCACGGTGCTGATCAGCGGCGAATCCGGCACGGGCAAGGAGCTCATCGCGGATGCCCTGCACGCCGCGAGTGCCCGGCGCAAGGAGGCTCTAGTCAAGGTCAACTGCGCGGCCCTGCCCGCCAACCTGCTGGAAAGCGAACTGTTCGGCTACGAGCGCGGGGCATTTACCGGCGCGGTAAAGGACAAGCCGGGGCGTTTCCTGTTGGCCTATGGCGGGACCATTTTTCTGGACGAGATCGGCGAACTTTCCCAGGAGCTTCAGGCCAAGCTCCTGCGGGTCATTCAGGAGCGGGTGGTGGAACCCCTCGGCTCCGTGCGGCCCCGGCCGGTGGACGTGCGTATCCTCGCGGCCACCAACCGCGATTTGCGCAAGGCCGTGGCCGACGGGACGTTCCGCGAGGATCTGTTCTTCCGCCTCAACGTGCTTGAGGTGGAATCGCCCCCTCTGCGCGAGCGCCTGGAAGATCTGCCTCTGCTCGTGGGCCGGCTGCTGGCCCGCTTGTCGGAGAAAAACCGCAAGAGCGTGCGCGGCGTGAGCCCGGCCTTTCTGCGCGCCCTGGTTTCCCATTCCTGGCCGGGCAACGTGCGGGAACTGGAAAACACTCTGGAGCGGGCCCTGATTCTCGGCCGGAGCGACATCCTGGAGCCGGAAGCCCTGCCCGAGCGGTTGTTCGCCCCGCAGGGGGGCGCGCAGACCCAATCGACGTTCGGGCGCAGTATGCCGGAGCAAATCACCCCCGCGTTCCCGGAAGTCTCGGAGGCCGTCTCACCCTTGGAAGAAGCCGAGCGCGCGGCCCTGATTCAGTCCCTGGAAGCCCACGGCGGGCACCGCGAGAAAACCGCCGACGCCCTGGGCATCAGCCGGCGGACCCTGCAGTACAAGCTGAAGAAGTTCGGATTGAACCGGCGGTGAGGGCCCGAACCGGCACCGCGCCATGTGAAAAGCCCCGCGAACCGGTTCCGCGGGGCTTTTCACATGGCGGAACTACCGATCAGCGCAGCCGTTTATACAGGAAGTTCCCAGTGCTCTGGATGATCCGCACCAGGATGACCAGCACCAGCACGCACCAGACGGTCACGTCGGCCTGGAAGCGGGTGTAGCCCACCCGGAAGGCCAGATCCCCCAATCCGCCGCCGCCCACGGTGCCGGCCATGGCCGAGTAACCGATCAGGGCCACGGCCAACACGGCCACGTTCAGGACGATGGCGGGCATGGCCTCGGGCAGCATGACCCGGAAGATGATCTGATAACTGGTCGCCCCGAAGGAACGGGCCGCCTCGACCACGCCCCGGTCCACCTCCAGGAAGTTGCCTTCGATGATTCGAGCCGCGAAGGGCGCGGCCGCCACAGTCAGGGGCAGGATGGTCGCCGCCGTGCCGATGGTCGTGCCCACGACAAAACGGGTGATCGGCATGATCGCGATGATCAGGATGATGAAAGGCATGGAGCGCAGCAAATCCACGATCATGTCCAGGCCCGTGTACACCTTGCGGTTGGGCCGCAGGCCGTGGGGGCCGGTGACGATCATCGCGCAGGCCAGCATGAAGCCGATGACGAACGAGAACACGGTGGAAAAAAACACCATGACCAGGGTTTCTCCCAAGGCGGTCAGCAACTGGTCGTAAACGCCCAGGAACGAGGCCTCCACGGCCCGCCACAGGGAGG
Source organism: Desulfovibrio sp. (assembly GCA_031548905.1). Taxonomy (GTDB): domain Bacteria; phylum Desulfobacterota; class Desulfovibrionia; order Desulfovibrionales; family Desulfovibrionaceae; genus Frigididesulfovibrio. The sequence goes on from JAVBQP010000021.1 coordinate 36,337, forward strand.
CGGCGAGATCATTCATTGTCCATGACCTCCCAGTACAGCTCTTTCTCCTGCAGATAGTTGAGCACCCGTTCCAGGTGTTCGTCGTCCACGTTGATGATCAGAAAGCCGCGCACGTCGTCGAGGTAACGCTCCAGCTTGCCGCCGACAATGGCGAAATTCACGTCCAGGGCGCGGGCCATGTTGGTGATCACCGCGTTCTGGGAAATATGCTCCGGGAACCAGAGCCGGATGTTCGTGCCCGTGGGGATGAGGGTGTATTCGTCCTCGATCAGCTTTTTCAGGTTCGGGGTGGGGGCCAGGAACAGGTCGTCGGTGCGGCCCATGCCCTGAATGCGCCCGCCGTCCAGCAGGACCATGCGCCGGCAGGAACGCTTGACCACTTCCATCTGGTGGGTGACCAGGATGATCGTCAGGTTCAGGTGCCGGCGGATGTCTTCGAGCAGATCCAGGATGGCGATGGTGGTCTTGGGGTCCAGGGCCGAGGTGGCTTCGTCGCAGAGCAGGATTTTCGGGGTAAGGGCCAGGGCCCGGGCGATGCCCACGCGCTGTTTCTGCCCGCCCGAAAGGCTCTGCACCCTGGCCTGGTATCTGTCGGCCAGGCCTACCAGGTCGAGCAGCTCAAGCACCCGCCGGCGGCGCTCCGCCGTGGGTACCCCCCAAACTTCCAGCGGGAAGGCCACGTTGTCGAAAACATTCTTGCCGGACATCAGGTTGAAGGTCTGGAAGATCATGCCCATGCTCCGGCGCAGTTCCCGGATGCCCCGGCCGCCGAGATCCCGCACCTCCCGGCCCATGACCTTGAGGCTGCCTTCCTCGTATGTCTCCAGCCCGTTGAAGCAGCGCAGCAGGGTGGACTTGCCGGCCCCGGAATGGCCGACCACGCCGAAGACTTCCCCTTCCTCCACCGACAGGGAGATGTCGTGGAGGACGGTATTGTCGCCGTAGCGTTTGAAAAGATTCTGTACCTGGATCATGGGTCTCCCGTAACGGGTAAGGGGCTTGCGCGTGGCACCTTACCCCGGACCGGGGGGAATTTCAACGGCGTTTTGAACCGGAGGGCCGCCCAGGCCCCGGCCTGTCGCCGCCGATCAGCAGCCGGTGCTGGGCCAGCCGCTCGGCATCGCTCCGGGCCACGTAAATCGGCTTGCCGTCGGGGTCTATGGCCGCGAAGTACATGGCCGTGGCCACGGTGCCGGGAGTGGGGATGAAACACTGCACCTGCTGCGGCCGCCAGTTGCGTTTTTTCAGCCAGGCGGCCGTCTCGCGCATGTGCTCCGGGGTGCAGCCGGGGAACGCGCTCATCAGGTAGGGGATCGTATACTGCTCCTTGCCCGCCCGCCCGCAGGCGGCGGCGAAGGCTTCCAGAAATCGCTCGAAGGTCCGGATGGAGGGCTTGCGCATCAGCCGGAGCACCTCCGGGGCGGTGTGCTCCGGGGCGACCTTCAACTGCCCGCCCGTGAACTCCGAGGTATACGCCCACAGGGCCTCGCTGTCGCGCAGGGCCAGGTCGAAGCGCACGCCCCCGGCCACGCGCACGTGGCGCACGCCGGGCAGGGCCGCGACCTCGCGCAGCAGGGCCGCGCCGTCGCTCTGGTCCACCTCGAACAGGGCGCAGGGCTCCGGGTGCATACAGCTTGACCGGGCGCACTCCTTGTTTTCGGGCAAGGCGCAACGGGCCCGCCACATATTCGCGCTGGGGCCGGACACGTCGGAAATGGAGCCCGCCCAGCGCGGCGGGGCGGAGCACCCGGCCGGGCCCCCGGCGATAAGCCGGGCCTCGGCCAGGACGGACTCCCGGCTGCGCGAGGCGATACGCCTGCCCTGGTGCAGAGCCAGGGAGCAGAAGGAACAGCCGCCCCCGCAGCCACGATGGCTGGTGATGCTGGTGCGGATCATCTCCCAGGCCGGGATGGGCTCTTTATACGAGGGGTGGGGCAGCCGGGTGAAGGGCAGGCCGTAAAGGCGGTCCAGGTCGGCCGAGGACAGGGGCGGAGCCGGAGGGGTCAGGACGATAACCCGCCCGCCCGCGCCCTGCACGGCGTGGTTTTTTCCCCGGTGAACCCGGCGTTCCTCGGCCAGGGTGGCCCGCATGAGCAGGTTCGGCTCGGCTTCGATCTCCTCGTGGGAGGGCAGGATGTCCAGATCCTCCGGAGCGACGCCCAGGGCTTCGGAGGGGTCATCCTTGCCGGAGAGGGCGAAGGCCGCGCCCGGCAGATTCCGGCAGGCCGCGACCAGCGACTCGCGCGACAGCGCCCCGTCGCGGTCCAGCCCGTCGGCGGCGTTGGCGACGCCGAGCAGGGCGGATTCGGCCATGCCGTAAAGAATCAGGTCGGCCTTGGCGTCCAGGAGCAGGGGCTTGCGCAGTTTGTCTTCCCAGAAGTCGTAATGGGAGAGCCGGCGCAGGGAAGCCTCGCTACCGCCGAGGAGCACCGGCAGGCCGGGAAAAGCCCGGCGCACCAGCCCGGTGTAGACGATGCAGGCCCGGTTGGGGCGGGCTCCGGCGCGGTCGCCGGGGGTGTAGGCGTCGTCGTGGCGTTTTTTACGAAAGGCCGTGTAGTGGGCCAGCATGGAATCCACGGCCCCGGCGGTCACGGCCGCGAACAGGCGCGGCCGGCCGAATTCCGTCACGGCTTGCAGGGCGGCGGCGGGATCCCGCCAGGGCGGCTGGGCGCAGACACCCACGCTGAAACCTTCGGCTTCAAGCAGTCGCCCCAGCAGGGCCAGACCGAACGAGGGGTGATCCACATAGGCGTCGCCGCCCACGAGCAGAATATCGATGCCTGAGCGGCCGGAAGCTTCCAGCTCGGCTCGGCTCATGGGCAGGAACGACGACCCGGCGGAGGGCCGTCCGTCCCTGCCCCCGCCCGCCCGCCGGGGGCGGGAAAAGGATTTGTTGCGCATGAATATCCGAGGCTACTTGGACGGCATGACCAGGTCCGGGGCCTGCCCGTCGCCGGCCGGGGCGGTGCCGTTGGTACCACCCATCATGGGCGGGTGCCCCATGCCGTCGGGGTGGGCGGCGGCTTCATCGGTCGAATGGCCCTTGGAGAAGGCCAGCCATTCTTCCAGGGAGATCATCCCGTCGCCGTTCGCGTCGATGGTCGTGAAGGCGCCTTCTTTCATCTGGGGGAAGGCGGCGAAGAATTCCTCGCGGGTGCCTTTGCCGTCTTTGTCGGCGTCCATGCGGGCAAAGGAGGCTTCCGCTCCTTTGCCCATGCCGCCGGTCATGGAAGGGCCGGCCAGGGCGATACCGGGCAGGGCGAGCACGGGAACAAGGGCCGAAAGGATAAGGCTGCGTATGGTCATGGGATCACCTGCGGAGTGAGAAAGGGTGGAATACGCCGAGCGTTGTGCGGGCATAGTAAGCGCCCCTCGGAGAGAAGGCAAGCCGGCCTCACTCCCGGGCCGCGTATTCCCGATTTCCGATCGGGCGCTCTTTCGTGGCGGCTTCATCCAGGCTCCAGTCGCCACGGGCGCTGTAGGCGGCCGCGACCGGCATATCAGCGGAAGCAGCCGGGGGGAGACGGCACAGCCACAGCGCCAGGAGGCCGGCCATCGCCCTCAGGATTTTTTTCCGCCCTTGGCCGCTCTGGGCGCGGCCTTTGCGGACGGCTTTCCGCCGCTTTTGCGGAGCAGTTCGGTAATACGCTTGGCCGGAATGATCCCGGTGGCCGCCGCGGCCACGATGTTGCCGGAAACGCCCGGCCCGTCGCCGGCCACAAACAGGCCGGGCAGGGCCGTTTCCAGGTGGCCGTCGGTTTCGACCTGGGTGGCGAAGAATTTGATTTCCGGGGCGTAGAGCAGAGTCTCGTCGTTGGAAACGCCCGGCACCACCTGGTTGAGCTGGGTCAGCCCGTCCATCAGGTTGGTCACGATGCGCTCCGGCAGGGCCATGGCGATGTCGCCGGGGGTGGCGTTCTTCATGGTCGGCTCGATATAACCGTTGCCGATCCGGGTCCAGGTCGAGCGTCGGCCGCGCCGCAGATCCCCGAAACGCTGCAAAATGGGTTTTCCGCCGCCGATCAGCGTGGCCAGCTTGCCCAAGGCCACGCCGTAGCCCTGGTTGTCGGAAACCGGGTCCGTGAGCACCACCTTGGAGAGAAAGGCGAAGTTGGCGTTTTCCGACTTCCGGTCCCGGTAGGCGTGCCCGTTGACACAGACGAAGTCCTGGTAGTTTTCCAGGGAAACGAAGCCCTCGGGGTTGGTGCAAAAGGTCCGGGTCTGGTCGTCGTACTTGCCGGTGCGCACGAAAAAGGTCGGGTCGTAGATAATGTCCGTGAGATTTTTGAGGATGTCGTTGTGAACTTCCACCCGCACGCCGACCTCGATGCCGCGCTGGCTCACGTTCAGCTTGTACCGCCGGGCGATATCGCCCACCCAGTCGGCGCCCACCCGGCCGGGGGCCAGGATCACGGCCTTGGCGCTGTATTCCTCGCCCGAGCGGGTGCGAACGCCGGAAACCCGGCCGCCGGCGGCCAGGACGTCGGTCACGTCCGTGTCGGTGCGGATATCCACGCCCTTTCCGATCAGGTATTTGGCCATGCCCGCGATATGACCGGGCAGAAAGTCGCTGCCCAGGTGCTTCTGGCGGATCAAAAGCAGGTCGATGCCGGCGCGCTTGGCTTTCCGGCGGATGTCCACGGCGGCCTCCATATCCGAAGGGTACACCGGGCCGTCCATGCCGAAGCGGTTGAAAATCGCCTCGGTTTCGTCGATCAGGCCCACGGCTTCGGAGGCGGGCAGGAACTGGGTCAGGTCCGTCTTGCCGAGCTTGTGGATGAAGTTGAGCTTGCCGTCGGAGAACAGCCCGGCCCCGCCCATGCCGGCCAGGATGTGGCAGGGCTTGCAGTGGACGCACTTGCCCGTGCGCGGGATGGGACAGCGGCGTTTTTCCGCCGCCGGGCCGCGATCAATCAGACAGATCGAAAGGCTCGTGTCCTCGGCCAGCCGGTAAGCCGCGAACAGCCCGGCCGGGCCGCCGCCCACGATGATTACGTCAAAAGAGTTGCGCACAAGGTACCTCCGAAAGCGCGAAACGCACCGTGTACACCCTGCACGGCGGAAGCGGGAAAGTCAAGGCGGAGGGGCCTGTGTGGCGTGATACCGCGTCAGGGCCAGCTTTTACTCCGGGAGCGGGACCAAAGAGTCCAGTCCCCATCGCAAAAGCGCCTCCTTCCCTGTCTTACGCCACACAGGCCCTTCCGCCCGGCGCCGAAGTCGATTGATTTTTTACAAAGACCGGATAGCCCTGTCGGCCGAAGACTGGGCTGGTTTTTCCCCCACGAGGGGCGTATAAGGGCGGATACGGCATATTCGCCGTTCCCCCCACAACAAAGAGAGGCCGACATGTCCCAAATCACGGTCGTGGGCTTTAACGGGAGCCCCCGCAAAGACGGCAACACCGCCCGGATGATCCGCCGGGCCTTCACCCGGCTGGAGGCGGCCGGCATCGCCGTCAGGGAAATCCAGATCGGCGGCAACCGGGTGCGCGGCTGTATCGCCTGCGGCGCTTGCCGTAAGAAGGATCTGGGCCACTGTATATTTGACGACGACCCCATGAACGGGTGGATCGAGGAGATGAAATCGGCCGATGGGATCATCCTGGGGTCGCCGACTTACTTCGCCAACGTCAGCACGGAAATGAAAGCCCTGATCGACCGGGGCGGGTTTTCCGCCATGCACCTGATGCGCCGCAAAGTGGGCGCCCCCGTGGTGGCCGCCCGGCGGGGCGGGGCCATGCAGGTCTATAACGCTCTGATGGCCTTCTTCGGCATTTCCCAGATGATTGTGCCCTGTTCGAGCTACTGGAACATGGGCTTCGGCCTGAACCCCGGCGAGGTCGAAAACGACGAAGAAGCCATGCGCACCATGGACAACCTGGGCGACAACATGGCCTTTGTACTGCAAAAGCTGAAAGGGTGACCCCGGCGGAACCCGGAGAGCCTGCGAACGGGCCGGGCGGTGTCAGGCCGGAACCGGCCCGCTCTATTCCCGCTGGCTGATGATCACGCCGCCCAGCACCAGGGCCGAAGCCATACACTGCACGGCGGTAAGGCGCTCACCCAGAATGAGCATACCGAAGATGAGCGTGAAGACCGGAATCAGGTTCATGAACATGCTGGCCCTGGCCGCCGGCATACGGCTGATGCTGAAGCCGTAGAGGGAATAAGCGCCGAACGAAACACCGAGGCCGAGGTACACGATGCTGAGCCAGGAGAGCAGCGTGGCTCCCCCCTCGGGCAGACCCATGCCGGGAAGGAACAGGGTGGGCCAAAAGAACAGGAATCCGGCCCAGGCCTGCACCGCGGTAATGAACAGGGGCGTGTAGCCGCGCGAAAGCCGCCGCACACAAATGGCATACAGGGCGGCAAAGACCATGCCGCAAATTTGCAAAAAATTGCCGAGCAGCGGGTTGGGCGCATGTTCGTCGGCCACCGCTCCCAGGCTCAGCCAGACCGCGCCGCAAATGGCTATGACGCAGCCCGCCCAGGCTGTGCGGCTGAGTTTTTCCTTGAGCAGGAAATATCCGAACACCCCCACGAAAATAGGCAGCGTGGCGCTGAGCATACCGGCCTGCGAGGCCGAGGTGTTGTCCAGGGCGTAGCCTTCGAACGTGAAATACAGACAGGGCTCGCAAATCACCAGCACAAGAAAGATGCGCCAGTCTCCTTTGGCGTATTTCTGCTTCTTCCGCAGCGACGGCAAAAGGACCAGAAATACCGCCGAAGACACAACCAACAGCAGAAAGATCATGACCATGGGGTGAAAGCTTTGCAACGCGAATTTCATGGCCACGTAAGCTCCGCCCCAGAGGATGGTGGAGAGCACGGCCGCGAGCGGGCCGGCGTAGCTGTACGAGTTGGCGTTGGTCATGACAAAAGCCTCCAAAAGAATTGCACCGGAGGGGATACCGGTGCATGGATTCAAACGGTGAATGACGAGTATAACAGGTATTTGATGCCTATCAATCTAAAATATTTCAACAAAACATTACCCTTAAGGGTAAGCTTGGCTATATGAAAGGCCGGGGCCGAAAAGCCCCGGCCTTCGAGCGGGTGGGCCGACGGCCTTACACCGGGTTGCCGTCAGGGGAGAGCCCCAGCGGAACGTTGGTACGGAACCAGCCGCCCTTGAACAAGAACAGGGCCAGGGCAATCACGGCCGAAGCGATGCCGATGCCCACGGACAGGTGGTAGTCCAGTTTCAATCCTTCCGGAGCCACGCAGATGTACGAGATGACCGTGGCGGTCATGAAGGTGGCCGGGAGCGAGGCGAACCAGTGTATGCCGCCGCGCCGCACCACATAGGCGGCGGCGGACCAGAGCACGATGGTGGCCAGGGTCTGGTTGGACCAGCCGAAGTAGCGCCAGATGATGTTGAAGTCCACCTGGGAGAGCACGCCGCCGATGACGAACAGGGGCACGGCGATACCCAGGCGGGCGGACGGTTTGGCCTGGCTCACGCGCATGAAGTCGGCGATGACCAGACGGGCGGCCCGGAAGGCCGTGTCGCCGGACGTCACCGGCAGCACCACCACGCCGAGGACGGCCAGCACGCCGCCGACCGGCCCGAGCAGGGTCATGCAGACTTCGGAGACCACCGCGCTTGGGGTGCCGGCCTTGATCACGGACAGCAGATCCGGGGCGCTCTGGTAGAAGGTCATACCGGCCGTGGCCCAAATCAAGGCAATGACGCCTTCGGCGATCATGGCGCCGTAAAACACGCTCCGGCCGCATTTTTCATCGGGCACACAACGGGACATGAGCGGTGACTGGGTGGCGTGGAATCCGCTGAGAGCCCCGCAGGCGATGGTGATGAACATCATCGGCCACATGGGCAGGCCCTGCGGATGGGGGGCGCTGAAATCGGCCCAGGAATAGAAGGCATAGCCGTGGTATACCAGGCCGCCCGCCACGCCGACAGCCATGATGATCAGCACCACGGCGAAGATCGGGTACAAGCGCGCGATGATCACGTCGATAGGCAGTACCGTGGCCAGGAAGTAGTAGCAGAAAATCACGATAAGCCAGAAGTTCTTGTTCATCCAGTCCGGCGTGAGCTTGGCCATGAGGGTTGCCGGAGCGGTGACGAACACTACGCCGACCAGAAGCAGTAGGATCACGGAAAAGACCCGCATGAACTGCTTGAAAAAATCGCCCAGGGTGAAGCCGACGACGTCGGGGATGGATTTGCCCTGGTAGCGGACGCTCATCATGCCCGAAAAGTAGTCGTGCACACCGCCGGCGAAGATCGAGCCGAGCACGATCCACAGAAGGGCGCTCGGCCCGTAGAGGGCGCCGAGGATGGGGCCGAACACCGGACCGACTCCGGCGATGTTCAGCAACTGGATCAGGAAAATTTTCGCCGGCGGCAGCTTGATGTAATCGACGCCGTCGGCCATGGAGCAGGCCGGAGTGGCGCGGCAGTCATCCACGCCGAACAGGCGCTCGACAACGCGGCTGTAAATCGCATAGCCGCCGATCAGCCCGGCCAGCGCCAGAAAAAAGTAAAGAATGTTGGACATGACGTTCTCTCCCTTGTCAAATGACCGTTTCGCCAATAACGGCCACTCTGTTATACCCTTGCCGTCGATTCGGCAAGTGGAACGACCTTCTCTTGCGCCATTTGCAATGCAGGATCTCCACAAGTATTGCGGCGTTCAGTTGGAGTGGACGGCTTCAGCGCAGCATTGACTTTCGGGGGAGTGACAACGCGGGCGGCGCTCCATCTCCCGGCGACGCGGGCTTGCCCTCCCTGGCGTGAAGTACGCCGGACTCCGCGCGATGCCGGCTTCAGCGCGGACTCTCCCCCGATCTAAAGCCTTTCCGCCTTTTGCCGAAAAGACAGACAACGGGTGGCCAGGGAAGGCCGCCGGATACTCAGGGAGAGAGTTGCCATGCTTGAATACTACCGGTTCAAGTCTGTTCTCGATCTATTTCTCAAGGGTCGGGAAGAGGAAGCCAAGGAGGAACTCACCGCTTTGCAACGCCGCTACGTGGCGCTGTGCGACGAGAACCTCGCCTTCAAAATGCAGGTCCAGGAATACGAAGATGTTCTGTACCTTGCCCGCAATATGATCTTCGACGGCGAATTCTACTGGCTGGTCACCGGGTCTATCCGGCAGGGGCCGTTCTGCCCCAACTGCTGGAACCACGATGGCCTGCTCGTGCGTTTGGCGGGCGAGCCGGAAAGCCGGCTATGCACCCAGTGCCGGACGGAATTCCGAGCCAAAGAGCCGCGCCTGCCTCTGGCCGCTTCCGCCTCGGCCGGCGGATTCCGGGACATGGAGATGTTCCCGCCGCCCGTATGCGAGGAGCGCAAAGCCAGGGTCATTCCTTTTCATCGCTGATTTCGACGCGCCGCAGCGGGTTTGTCTGTCCGCGCCGGGGCAATCGTGTGATTGCTGCGGGTTTGTCGAAACAAGGCCTGAAGCCCCTGCCCGAAAGTCGGGCCGGGGGCTTCGGCCGCAGTGAAAAGAGAGTCGGCACCATGTACGCTCCACAAACAGCCGCCGTTCTGCCCGCCCGGGTACTTCTCGTCGCGGGCTCAGAATCCGCCGTGGCCACGGATACCGCCGCCCTGCGCGGCCTTGGCGTGGTTTCTTTCGCCGTGTGCGCCGAACCCGAGCGGGTACCGGCCGTCCTGGCCGGCGCTCCGGCGGATCGCCCCTTCGAGTGCGTGATCAGCCCGCACCGCGCCAAGAGCGACATAGCCCCGCGCCTGGCGGGAGTTCTCGCTTCCAGCCCGGCGCTGGCCACATTCCCGGTATTGTTCCTGGCGGGCGACGATTCCCGCGATCTGGAGCAGACCGGGGCGATAATTCTGCGCCGCCCGTATGCGGCCAAGGATCTTGCCGAAGCCCTGCAAAAGGCCATGTCGCCCCTGCGCGGGCCGATCAGGGCCCCGGTATTACCTCCGCCCTTCTCCCCCCGAAAGGCCGCGGTCGCGGCAAAGGCCGTGACGACCTCTGATCTGCTCCGGGCCGGGGAGGAGCACCTCCAGGCCGGCAGGCTTGAAGCCGCGGCCAAAGCCTTTACCGCCGCCCTGCAGCGTAGCGATGATTTGCCCGAGGCATGTCTGGGCATGGCCGGAATCGAGCGCGCCCAAGGCAGCCCGGAGAAGGCCCACCCGTGGGTGGTCCGGGCTGCGGCCGGCTACATGCGCCGCAACGACGAGGCCGGATTCGCCGCTTTGCTGCCGCATCTGCCCCGGAACAGCCTGAACATCTTCTGCCAGGAGGCTTCGGCCCTCATGAGCCAGGGCCTGTACCGCCAAGCCTGCCGCAGTTTTCTCGAAGCGGCCCAAAAAACCGGCGAGCCTTTGCACGCGCTCATCGCCAGGGCCTGCGCCTTTTCCGACGCGCCCAAGCGCCGCATGGAAATCCTTTGCGACGCCTTTGAGGCGGCCGGGCAGGCAGGCACGGCCGGAGCCTTGCGCCTGCGCCTGCTCAACGAGATGAGCTCGTTCACGCCCGAGCGCCCGAACTGGCTGGCCCGCTTTCCGTTGCTACAGGAAATCGTGTGCGTGGCCGGGTGGACCGCCCAAGCCTGGCGGCACGCATAAGGCAAACGCCCGTGAGCGGGCTGTTTGTTCCGGCGAACGGGTGGAGCGTTTGTGACGGCACGGGATCTTGACGATTTCAGGGTAAGCTTATCTGATAAAGGCCCTGGCGTCCGCGCGTCGCAATGGCTCAAAAAAAACGGCCGCTGCGTTGTGCGGCCGTTTTGGGGTTGATTTCAGAGACCCGGTGGGCTAGGCTGCCGAAAAGGGGGACGTTTCGGCGTTCCCCTTTTCCGCAATTGCGGGCAGGCCGCGCCGCGGGTTCCATTCGTTTCGGAGACGGGTGCCTTCGTGACCTGGGGAGATCCTAAGCCGGCCTCCAAAAACGATACAGGAGCCACGCGGCGCGCTGTAGGGTGACGATGTCGCCCCAGGGTGGGTCCGGGTCACGGACCTGTAGACCCCGGCCTCACGGTGCCGGACGTTCGTCCACCCAGCCGAAAGCTAATCCCAATTTTGTTGTTGGCATATTATTATCATTTAGTCCGATTTCCGTTTTAATACTCCGAAAATACTTATTTTACTTCCAATAAAAGCGGTCCCATCTTTGTGCTTTTGTTCGCCGGCCGACTATGCTATGAAAACCGGGCGTTCAGCCGCAATAGAGCAAATTAGCTTTGAAAAAGTTTATTTGCTCCGGCGGACGTGGACGTGCAAGCGCCCGCCGGCTTGCGTACTCGTTTTTTGTCTTTCGGCACTATGGTTTGCAAGTCATTTTGCAAAGGTAAAATGCGCCAGTGCGCCCGACGGCGCATCCGTTTTCCGGAGCGAAGTATGCCCGGCACATACAAGATCGGCGAAGCCGCAGCCTTGCTCAACCTGAAGACGTACGTCTTGCGCTTCTGGGAAACGGAATTCCCCCAGATCGCTCCTCTGCGCACGGAAACCGGCCGCCGCGTCTATACCGACGCGCATCTCGCGCTTTTGGAGCGCATCCGTTTTTTACTGCACGAGCGTGGCTTGACCATCGACGGCGCACGGCGCATCCTGGCCGAGGAAGCCGCCAAGGGTATGCGTTACGCCCCGCCCGTCTCGCTGAAGCAGGGGGCGCCCGAGCCGGTCGCGTCCGTTGATCCGGGTCTGTTCGACGCCCCGTCCCTGCCTCTGACGTCCGACGAGCGCCGCTTTTTGGAAGAAGATTCCGCCGACCTGTACGCCAAAGCCGTCGAGCCCGCCCCGGATGCGCCCGACACGGCCTTTCTGCGCGAGATTCGGGACGAACTGGAACAGGTGGCGGCCATTCTGGCCGGCCCAGGCCCCCAAGGAGACGACCGGGCATGATTCTTTCCCCTTCGCTGTTGTCCTCGGACTTCGGCAACCTGGAAGCCGAGCTCGCGGCCCTGGATTCAGCCGGACTGTCGTGGGTGCACTGGGACGTCATGGACGGCTCCTTTGTGCCGAACATCACCTTCGGCCCGCCGGTCATCGCGGCCCTGCGCAAGAAAAGCCCGCTTTTTTTCGACGTCCACCTGATGATTGAAGCCCCCGAGCGGCACCTGGGAGCCTTTGCCGCCGCCGGGGCCGATTTGCTGGTGGTCCACGCCGAGGCCGTGCGCCATCTGGACCGCGTTCTGCGCGAGATCCGCGCCAAAGGCATGGCCGCCGGGGTCTCTCTGAATCCGGCCACGCCGCTGTGTGTGCTGGAGAACGTTCTGGACCTTCTGGACCTGGTCCTGGTGATGAGCGTGAACCCCGGTTTCGGGGGCCAGAGCTTCATCCCCCAGAGCCTGAAGAAAATCGAGCGGCTCGCGGCCATGCTGCAAGCCGCCGGCAGCCCCGCCCTGATCGAAGTGGACGGCGGCGTGGACCCAGGCAACACCCGCGTCCTGACCGAAGCGGGCGCGGACGTTCTGGTTTCCGGCTCGGCCTTTTTCTCGCATCCTCCCTACGCCGAGCGGGCCCGGGTTTTCGCCGGACAGGCCGCCCCCTCCCGCCGGCCCCTGCCCTCCTGGGCCATACAAAAGCACCAACCCACTCTATGAGGAGCAATCCCATGCCCACCCGGAAAGATCTCGCCGCGGCCGTGCGCATCCTGGCTATGGACGCGGTGGAAAAAGCCAAGTCCGGCCACCCCGGCGCCCCCCTCGGCATGGCCGACATGGCCGAGGTCTTGTGGAACGACTTCATGAAGCACAACCCGGCCGACCCGGCCTGGGTGGACCGCGACCGCTTCGTGCTCTCCAACGGACATGCCTCCATGCTCCTGTACGCCGTGCTGCACCTGACCGGCTACGCCCTGAGCCTGGACGACATCAAGGCCTTCCGGCAGCTTCATTCCAAGACGCCCGGCCACCCGGAGGCCGGCTTGACCCCCGGTGTGGAAACCACCACCGGCCCCCTGGGCCAGGGCATCGCGGCGGCCGTGGGCATGGCCCTGGCCGAGCGGATGCTGGCCGAGGAGTTCAACCGCCCCGGCCACGCCATCGTGGATCACTTCACCTACGTGTTTCTGGGCGACGGCTGCCTGATGGAAGGCGTCTCGCACGAGGCCTGTTCCCTGGCCGGAACCCTCGGCCTGGGCAAGCTGATCGCGCTCTGGGACGACAACGGCATTTCCATTGACGGCCCCGTGGCCGGCTGGTTCGCCGAAGACGTGCCCGCGCGTTATAAAGCGTACGGCTGGCAGGTGATTACCGGCGTGGACGGTCACGATGCGGCGGCGATCAAAAAGGCCCTGCAAAAAGCCCGCAAAACCCTGGACAAGCCGACCCTGATCTGTTGCCGCACGACCATCGGCCACTGCGCGCCCACCAAGGCGGGCAGCGCCAAGTGCCACGGCTCCCCCCTGGGCGAGGACGAGATCCGCGCCGCCAAGAAACTCATGGGAGTCAAGGGCGAGCCCTTTGAGGTGGCCGCTCCGGCGCGCGCGGCTTGGGACGCCCGCAAAAAGGGCGCGGCCGCGCAGAAAAAATGGGAAAAGCAATTCGCGGCCTACGCGGCCGAGCATCCGGGCTCGGCGGCCGAGTTCAGCCGGCGTATGGCCGGGGAACTGCCCGCCGGCTGGGACAAGCTCGTGAGCGGGCACGCGGCCGCCCTGCAAAAAGCCGGCGCGGCCCAGGCCAGCCGAATTTCCTCCAAGGAAACCCTGGACGTCCTGGCCCCGGCCCTGCCGGAACTCCTGGGCGGCTCGGCCGACCTGACCGGCTCCGTGGGCACCCTCTGGAACGGGGCCGTTTCCATCAGCCGGGGCAACTTCGCCGGCCGCTACCTGCATTATGGGGTGCGCGAGTTCGCGATGGGCGCGATCATGAACGGCCTGGCCGGGCATGGCGGCTACATCCCCTACGGCGGCACCTTCCTGATTTTCTCGGATTACGCCAAGAACGCCATCCGCCTGGCCGCCCTGATGAAGCGCCGGGTGGTCTGGGTGCTGACCCACGACTCGATCATGGTCGGCGAAGACGGCCCCACCCACCAGCCCGTGGAACAGCTCGGTATGCTCCGCCTGACCCCGGGCGTCGATGTCTGGCGGCCCTGCGACTCTGTTGAAACAGCCGTGGCCTGGCAGGCCGCGATCGCCCGAGCCGACGGCCCGAGTTGCCTGGCCCTGACCCGCCAGAACATTCCGGTCCAGCCGCGCGACGCCGCGCGCATGGCCGATGTCGCCAAAGGCGGCTATATCCTGCGCGATTCCAAGGGCACGCCGGACGTGATCCTGATCGCCACCGGCTCCGAGGTCGCCCTGGCCGTGGGCGCTGCCGAGGCCCTGGAAAAGAAGGGCGCCAAGGCCAGGGTTGTTTCCATGCCCTGCGCCGAGGTTTTCGAGGCCCAGGATCGCGAGTGGAAGGAGCATGTGCTGCCCGACGCCGTGCGGGCCAGGGTGGCCGTGGAAGCCGCGGCCTCCGACTGGTGGCGGCGTTATGTGGGCCTGGACGGCGCCGTGGTGGGCATGACCTCCTTCGGCGAGTCCGCCCCCGGCAAGGCGGTATACGAGTACTTCGGCTTTACCGTGGACAACGTGCTCAAGGCGGTCAAAACCGTCTGCGCCTGCTGCAAGGGGTAACGGATGGCGGTCGCCGTCCCGCTCGGAAAACGGGCCGTCCCGGCCGGGCCGGGGTCCGGCCTGGGTTTCGCCCGCTCTCTGGCCTGGGTGGCCTTGCTGCTGGCCCTGACACTGTCCATCGGGCTCTCGACCTACATCGGGATGCAGGCCCGCAGAACTCTGATGAACAAACAGCAGGAGTTCGCCTCGTTCCTGGCCGAGAACCTGGATCACCAGATTTACCGGCGCTTTACCCTGCCGACCCTGGTGGGCTTCGGCCCCATCGACCTGCCCAGCTCGTTCCAGTACGATGTCCTGGATCGGGTGGTGAAAAGCACCTTTCTGGGCCTGGATGTGCAGGACATCCGTATTTACGGCCACGACAGCACCGTCACCTACTCGACCAACAAGGAAGAGGCGGGCAGGCGGGACATGGCCTCACCTCTCGTGGAGCAGGCCGCGGCCTCGGTGGAGCCGATCTTTGTGGTGGACGGCGAAACGCCGTACTGGAAGGCCTTCTTTTCCCTGGATCTGCCTGACGATACCTTCCGCCTGCGCACCCTGTTCCCTTTCGGGATGCAGAACCGCTCAAGCTCCTCCGGGCTTGAGGGCCCGGCCTTGGGTGTTCTGGAGTTCACCCAGGACATCACCCAGGACATGAAGCGCTCCATCCGTTTTCAGCAGGTCATTTTCGTGGTCACCCTGGGGTCGTCCTCCCTGCTTGTGGCCATGCTGCTGCTGTTCATCCGCCGGGCCGAGCGAGCCGTGGCCGCCCGCATGGCCGAGGAGCAGCGCCTGATCAACGAACTGCACCAGAGCGAAAAACTGGCGGGCATGGGCCGGGTCGTGGCGGGCATCGCCCACGAGATCCGCAACCCGCTCGGGATCATCCGCTCCAGCTCGGAATTGCTGCTCAAGCGGGTCGAGGGCAAAGACGCCCTGACCGTGCGCATCCTTCAGGCCATCTACGACGAGGCTTGCCGGCTCTCGCGCACCGTGGGCGACTTTCTGGACTACGCCCGGCCGCGCGAGGCAAAAAAGGACGCCGTGGACGTGGCCGCGGTCATAACCGAAGTCCTGGCCTTTTTCGGACCGGAGCTCGCCGAACGCGACATCGGCGTGGTGCGTTCCGGGCTTCTGGACACGCCTCTGGTCGTGCCCGGCGACAAGGATTTGATCTATCGCGCTTTTTACAACGTGATCGGCAACGCCGCGCAGGCCGTGGGGAAATCCGGCGTGATCACCGTGGGCCTGGAGAAACTCCCCGGCCGGCCGGGAGGCGTGGCCGTCACGGTGCGGGACAACGGCCCCGGCATTCCTCCGGACATGCTCGACAAGATCATGGACCCCTTCGTGACCACCAAAGACGACGGCACCGGCCTGGGCTTGCCCATTGTGGGCAACATCGTGACCGGGCACGGCGGCTCCCTGGAACTGTTCAACGCCGAGGACGGCGGGGCCGTGGTGCGCATCGAGCTGCCCTCGGCCTGAGACCTCCATCCGGCCGGGCCCGCTTTTTCGCGGAATATTCGCTTAGTGCCGCTGTGCATGTTGTCCGCCCTTGCCGGCGAAGCGTATTGCGATTATCCTCAATTCTCTTTTCCGACATTCGACTGGAAGAAGCCATGAGCACCGCGCAGACCCATATCCTGCTCATCGACGATGAGAAAAATTACCTCCTGGTTCTGGAGGCCCTGCTATTGGACGCCGGGTACAAAGTCACGGCCCTGAGCGACCCGGAAAGCGCCCTGGCGTTTCTGGACGAGTCCGAAGTGGATGTGGTCATCACCGACATGAAAATGCCCCGGATCGGCGGCAAGGAAGTGTTGGCCCACGTCAAGCGCGACTACCCCCATATTCCGACCCTGATCATGACCGCCTTCGGCTCCATCGAAAGCGCCGTGGATGTCATGAAAATGGGCGCCTTCGACTACATCACCAAGCCCTTTTCCAACGACGAGCTGTTGCTCTCTGTGCAGAACGCGGCCGAGCTGGCCAAGGTACACCGCAGTTACCGGCTTCTGCACGAAAGTCTGGAAGAGCGTTACAGCGTGCACCGGATCATCGGCCGGAGCAAAGGCATCCGCTCCGTGCTCGATCTGGTGGACCGGGCCGCGCCCACCAAGAGCAACGTGCTTATTTCCGGCGAGTCCGGCACGGGCAAGGAACTGGTGGCCAGGGCGATCCATTTCGCCTCGCCCCGTAAGGACGGGCCCTTCATCAGCGTCAACTGCATGGCCCTCAACCCGTCTTTGCTGGAAAGCGAACTTTTCGGCCACGAGAAGGGCTCGTTCACCGGGGCCGTGGCCATGCGTCGGGGGCGCTTCGAACTGGCCGACGGCGGCACCCTGTTTCTGGACGAGATCGGCGAGCTTTCCCACGACATGCAGGTCAAACTGCTGCGCGTGCTGCAGGAACGCAAGTTCGAACGCGTGGGCGGCAGCGAGGAGATCGAGGTCGACATCCGGGTGGTCACGGCCACCAATAAGGATCTGCCCACCGAGGTGGAGAAGGGCAACTTCCGCGAGGATCTTTACTACCGCCTGAACGTGGTCCACATCCATCTGCCCCCGCTGCGCGAGCGGCGCGAGGACATCCCCCTGCTCACGGCCCACTTCGCGGAAAAGTACGCCGAGGACAACAACGGCCGGCAAAAGACCATCTCCGCCGAAGCCCTGGACTACCTGACCGGCTACGAGTGGCCGGGCAACATTCGTCAGTTGGAAAACGTGGTCGAGCGCTGCATGGTCATGGCCGCCGGCGAGATTATCGAGGCCGGCGACCTGCCCCCGGAAATTCGCGACGAAGACACCCAGTTGAAAAACGCCCTGGACATGCTGCCCGTGGAGCTGAACCTGGCCGACACCCTCGACCGCCTGGAAGCGGCCCTGATCCGCCGCGCCCTTGCCCGGGCCGAGTTTGTCCAGGTCAAGGCCGCCGAGTTGTTGGGCGTTTCCAAAAGCCTGTTGCAGTATAAGCTGCGCAAGTACGGCATCACCGGGCATTAGGCGGAGCGGGCCCGGGCGTCCTTTTCCCGCGCTGGGCGGAGACAAAAATCCGTTCTCGCGTCAGCACTGTCCGGGGGCGGCTGTTGCGGAGCGTTTTGTTTCCCCTTGGTGGGGAAGAAAAATTTTCATTGAGAATGGGCTCCCAGGCTCAATCCCTTGCAACCTCTGACCGCCGATATTTTGCCCGCCGGGCGCGGGCGTCACCGGTCCGCCCCGCGGCGGCCCCACAGCAGCAAGGAGAGACTCATGGGCAAGAAACGCGCGCTGGAGTTCACCACCCGTCTCACCCGCGAGGATGCGGCAGGGGTCATCGAGGCCCTGATCGAAGGGCTCAAGGAGGGCCGGCTGAAGATCCAGAAAAGCGGCGAAATCCTGGAACTGGAAGTGCCCAGGGTTATCGACCTGGAGGTGGAGGCCGAATTCACCCCGGAGCGGGCCGAGTTTGAAATCGAGGTTTCCTGGCGGCCCAACAGGGAGGAAAACCCGGACGTGGCCGGCCCGACCAAGGGCAAGAACGGCAAGAAAGACGGCAAAAGCAAGACCGACAGAGCCGTGAAGGACGCCGCCAAGGCCGCGAAAAAAGCGGCCAAGGAAGCGGAGAAGGCTCTGAAGGAATCCGCTTCCGCCGCCAAAGCCGTGGTCAAAGACAAGGCCAAAGCCGCCAAGAAGGCCGCCCGAAGTGTGGCCGGAACGGTGCTGCTCGCGGCCGAGACCGCGCTCCTGAGCGCCGAGACCGTGGCCCGCCGGGCTATCGGCAAGGTCAAGAAAGCCACGGACCAGACGACCAAAAAGAAAGACGGCGAGCCCAAGGCCCTGGAATCCGGCGCCGCCGAATCCAAGAAGCCCGCCGCGAAGAAGCCGGCCGCGAAAAAAAACGCGGCAAAAAAGACTGTGGCGAAAAAATCCGGCGACGGCGCGGCCGCGACGGCTCCCGCCAAAAAGTCGGCCGCCAAGAAACCCGCTGCGAAGAAACCCGCCGCCAAGAAACCCGCGGCTAAAAACGCGACGCCGACCAAAAACAAGGCATCCGAGCCGACCGC
>JAVBQP010000068.1:0-20834 GCA_031548905.1 Desulfovibrio sp.
GCTGAACAGCGCCGTCAGCCACACGGGCGCGGGCGCGGACGCCAAATCCAACGGCGACAGGTTCGGGCTGACCGTGACCGACGCCTCGGGCGACACAAGCGCTGGCAACCTTGATATTGAGATCGTGGACGACGTGCCCGTTCTTTCCGCCGACCCCATCTCGCATACGGCGGACCAAGGCAACCTCGGCTCCGGCCTTGTGGTTACCGGAACGCTGGCCAAGCTGGCTTTCGGCGCGGACGGCGCCGCGACATCGAACGCGATCGAGTTCACGATGCCCAGCGGGGTCAATGCGCTCAGCAGCAAGGGCATCCCTCTGACCTACACCGACGACGGCGCGGGCAACCTGACGGCCAAGGCGGTCGCGGTCGTCGTGTTTACCCTGGCCCTGAATACGGCCACGGGCGGCTACACCTATACGCAGTACGAAGCCATCGACCAGTTCGGCGGTATGGGCAACCCGCCGCTGGAAATCGGCATTACCGTCACGGATAAGGATGGCGACAGCGTCACCGTGACCGACGCCATCTCTCTGGACATCGACACGGCCGCCGGCGACCGCTTTGTGATGTACACCGGCTCGAACGCCGTGAACATCAACGGCAAGGCCATCACCGGCAACGTGATCTTCAACGATGCCGGCGCGGGCAACGTGCTCCAGAGCGTGACCAACGGCCAGTACGGCACGGCCACCGTCAACGCGGTGACCGGTGAAATCACCTACGTGCTCAACTCCAACGCCGCCGCCATGATGGGCGTGGGGACCGGGGCGATCATGGATTACATCACCTATACCGCCAAGGACGCGGCCAACAATACCTATACCAAGACCATCGAAGTGGTGGTGGTGCGCGACGACAGCACGTACCTGTTCGTTTCCCCGGACGACGTGAACGGTGAAACGCACCGGTCTTACGGCGGCGAGACCAGAACCATGTTGGGCATACCCTCCACGGGGACGGTCGAAATCAAGGCCTCCAGCGGTGACGACCGATTCACGGTGGACGCCCGGCTCGGGCAGATGGAAGTGGAGATGGGCGCGGGGAATGATACCGTCACGGGCTCCTTCTCTTCGGATGCCCTGCTGGTGTCCTCGTCCATCGATCTGGGCGCGGGGAACGACTCGCTGAACTTCTCGAGCACTAATGCTCACGCGATTTCCGGCGGCACCATCGACCTGGGTACCGGCCGGGATACCGTTATTCTCTCTTCCGGCAGCCAGAACGCGCTGTCGATGTCTTCCATCGTGAGCACCGGCAGCGGCTCTTCCGGCGATTCCAAGTATATCGAGCTGAAGAGCGCCAATGCCACGGCGATGCACTTGAGCTCCGTCACCACCGGCGCGGGGAAAGACACCATCACCATCACCGGCGGCATGAACTCGGGCAGCCACGGCGTGAGCAACAGCAGCACCGGAATCAACAGCGGCGCGGGTGACGACATCATCAATATCTCGGGCCACACCGGTGTGCTTGCAAGCAAGGTGGAAGGCGACGCCGGCGACGACTCCATCACCATCACCGGCAGTATGGGAGCGGGCGGCGCCGGCATCCAGGGTTCCGGCAGCGGCAGCGCCTCATGGGCGTATATGGGCGGAGGCGCCGGCAACAATACCATTACCATCTCCGGCGCCACGGCGATGAGAGACAGCGCGATGATCGACACCGGCTCCGGCAACGACCTGATCACCGTTACCGGCGGCAACAACGCGGGCGACTATGGTATGGACGGTCTGCTCCAGGGCCTCTCGTTTTACACGGGCGTGTGGGCCGGTGGCGGCAACAACACCGTCACCATCTCCGGCCACACCGCTATGAATAAAGGCTGCATCAACACCGGTATCGGCGATGACTCCATCACGATCACCAGCACGGCCGCGACCAATGGCGTAGCTCTCACGGGGCCGCATAATCCCATCACGACCGGTGCGGGCAATGACTCCATCTATATCACCGGTTCCATCGGCGCGGGCGCAGGGGTGCAAATGCTGTCCGGCGCCGACCGCATGTACCTGGCCGGAACCGACGCGGCGCAGACGGTCCTTCTGACGACCGGAGGCGTTCAGATTGACGGCGGCTTCGGCGGCGATACGGAAGTGCACACCGGCACCATGCACCAACTCGGGGATATCCTCACTCTGTCGCACGATCTGAGCATGGCGCAATCCGCGGGCAGCTATACGCTGGCCGGCCTGGACGGCCACGGAGTGAGCAAAAACATCCAGAACTTCGAAGCTCTGCATCTGGAACTGACCAACGGCAGCGGCTCGGATATACTCAATATGGACCAGTTGATGGCCGACATCGTGTCCAAGAACCTGGCCCAGGCCGACAGTGGAGGCATGAACTGGTTCAAGTCCGTGGTCCTTACCGGCGACGCCGGGGACTCTTTCCTGCCCGGCATCGGCTGGACCACGGTGACGACCGGCGTGTCGATCGCCGGCTTCCCAAGCCAGACGTTCACCCACTCGACCGTGGTGCTGGCCAACGGCGAGACTCTGAATGTGTATGTGGACTCCACGAACATGACCCAGATTCAGCCGGACGATCGGTTCGTGATGTACACGGGCTCGAACGCGGCGGATATCAACGGCAAAATCATCACCGGCAACGTGATCTTCAATGATGCCGGCAGCGGCAACGTGATCCAGAGCGTGACCAACGGCCAGTTCGGCACCGTGACCTTCAACGCGGCCACGGGCGAAATCTTCTACGCCCTCGCCGCCGGCGCCGCAGCCCTCATGGGCGCCGGAACGGCTCCGATTAAAGACTACATCACCTATACCGCCAAAGACGCCGCCAACAACACCTACACCAAGGTTATCGAAGTCGTTGTCGTCCGGCAGGATACCGGCAACCACCAGTTCATTTCCCCCGATGACGTCAATGGTGAAACCCACCAGTCCTATCGTACGGGCGGCATCAATGGAGACAGCATCTCTGCGGGCGGTAACGAAGAGGTTCTGACCTCGTCCGGCAACGACGTGTTCCGCGGTGATACGTGGGTGAACTCGAATATGGATATGGGGGCGGGCGACGACACCTTCATCCTGTCGGGCGGCATCGCCAACAACCTGTCCGACAGCAAGATCGATATGGGCTCCGGCAACAACCTGGCTTCCATATCCGGCACAAGCAACGGCGTCCAACCCGTGGCCGGTCGTAGCGCCTCTATCGTGGCCGGTAACGGCAACGATACCATCCGGATCATTTCCACCGCGACCGGTGGGGGCACATCCTACGCTATGAGCGGCGATACAAACGTAAATGCCGGAGATGGCGACAACCTGGTGGAAATCCTCGGCGGCACGGACGCCGCCATCTCGATGCCTTTTCCGTCGAGCGTCGCAATCTCCACCGGCACAGGGAAAGACACCATCCGTATTGAAAGCACTGTGGCGGGCTCTTCCGGTATGCAAATCTATGCTCGGGTGGAGGCCGGCGCCGGAGACGACAGCATTGTAATCAAAGGCGATTCACACGGCATGTGGGGAGTGGCTGCTTTATCGCCCGACATGTGGGTCGATGGCGGTGTCGGTAACGACACCATCACCGTGTCGGGTTTTCTCGGCGTGGAAAATGCGGCAATTCGCGATTCCGCCGGTGGCGACAACTCCATCTCCGTATTCGGCGGAGCCTCCTCCGGAGGATACGGCCTCAAAGGCGGCCACATCTTCGCCGCCGCCGGGGGTGGCGACAACACCATTACCGTCGAAGGCTTCACCGCCATGCAAGGGGTCGGCACTCAGAGTATTATCAACACGGGCGGCGGCAATGACTCCATTACCATTACCAGTACCGCCGCGACCTCGGGTATCGCCATGGGACAAGGTCGCATATCTACCGGCTCAGGAAATGACACGGTACGCATCACCGGGACGATGTTCGACGGTTCAGCCTATTCGGACGTGTCCTTGGGAAGCGGGGCGGATCGCGTGTATCTTTCCGGTACCGATGCGGCCCAAACGCAGATCCTCGCCACCTCGACGACCTGGAAGCAACTGGACGGCGGCACGGGCGGCGACACGGTGGTACGCAGCGGTATTCACCAGCTTGGGGATATCGTCACTCTGGCTCACGATCTGACCGTGGCCAAAACCGGCTCGAACCACACGCTCGCCAACTTCCGGTCCAGCAACCAGCAGAACTTCGAAGCTTTGCACCTGGAGCTCACCAACGGCAGCGGCACGGACGTGCTGAACATGTCCTTGGTTGCGTCGAATATGGTTTCCTACGGCCTTGTCCCGGGCATGGGCTCCCTGGTGGTCACCGGCGACTTGGGCGACAAGTATCAACTGCCCGCCGGCTGGACCCTGCAAAACAACAGCGTGCAAGTGGACGGCTTCACGGGGCAGACCTTCAAACACTATGTCGCCAACTTCGGCGCCCACCAGACCCACGTCTATCTGGAAAGCAACTTGATCGACAACTCGCTGCCCCCAGCCCTGCAGGGTGGATTCCCGGTCAGCGTGGACGAAGCGGCGTTGGCCTCTGGCTCCAATGCCGCAAGCAACGGGGAAATCTTCGACCTGCAGACGCAGATCGACACCGTCATGGCCGGCTTGCCCGCCGGGTGGTCCGTCGTGGGCCTGACGTCCGACGATACGTCGGTCTCTTTCGGCCGCGTGCGGCAAAACTCCGTCACGCACAGATGGGAGTTCGTGCTCGACACCCCCGTCACCCACGCCCCCGGCAACGGTACGAGCAGCGTCACAGGCGCCCCCCTCGGCGTGCCCACCATCACCGTTACCGACGGCACCAACAACTATCAGGTACAGGTACCTGTTACGGTGTTGGATGATGTGCCGCAGCTCCAAGGGGATTCATACCGTAACGAGTCGAACCAGATGGTCTTCGACCACGGCATGTCGAAATTCGTCATCGACGGTACTCTGCCCCAGAGTGCCTTCGGGGCGGACGGCATGGCGACGACCGGCGCTTTCACTCTCTCCGGCCCCGCCGGCCTGACGCGTGGAGGCGTGGCCGTCACCTATACCGACAACGGCCTGGGCCTGCTCACAGCCAAGGCGGGCACCTTCACGGTGTTCACCCTGCAAGTGAACTCCGCCACCGGCGCATATAAGTATACCCAGTATGCGAAGCTGGACACTCTGCCGAGCATGTCTTTCGATGTAACACTCAAAGACAGGGACGGAGACGTCGTTTCCGTCCCCGGCGCTGTGCTTGTCGATGTGGTGCAACGGCCGGACGACCGATTCGTGCTCTTCACGGGCACTAATCCAGCGGCTATTAACGGCGGAGCCATGACCGGCAACGTCATCTTCAACGACCTGGACACGGGCAGCGTCATTCAGAGCGTCACCCTCGGCAAGTACGGCGGCATGACCTTCAACGCGGCCACCGGTGAAGTGACCTATACGCTGGCGCCCAACGCGGACACCCTTCTTAAAGCCGCGGCCGGCCTCGGCTTCCCAAACGTGACGGACTTCCTCACTTACACGGCTAAGGATTCCAGCGGAAAACTGTACACCAAGGTGCTGGAAGTGGTGATCGTACGCAACGCGGCCGGGATGCCGGCTTACGTCAGCCCCAACGACGTGACGGGCGGCGAGTTTTACTCGCTCTCGCCGGGCACCAACTTGTTCGGCTCCAGCTCACTCCACAAGGAGATCATCGGCAGCGACGGCAACGACGTCTTCTACCTCAACAACTCCAGTTATCAAGACATCACCGTGGATCTGGGTAAAGGCGACGACACGCTCCGGCTTGAGGACTCGTGGTTCAACGGTAGCGCCCATCCCGGCTACGGCGCTCAAATATACATGGGCGACGGCAACGACGTGGTCGAATACGTCGGCACTATGGGGGGGGGCTATTATAACTCCATCCTGGATCTCGGCATGGGCGCAGACAGCGTGAATCTCATGAACTTCGACGGCAAGTTGGTCCTAGGTGGAGGCGGGCGCGACACCATCCGCATCCTGAACCCCCAGTCCAGCGGGCTGCACCCGATAGATTGCAGCAACGCTCTCGATGGAGTCGACCTCTTTCTGGGCGACAACAGCCACGCTACGGGTCGCATCGTTAAGGGCTCTCAGGTAGGCGATTTCATCACAGCACATGCCATGTTTTATGGCGAAATCAGCGCCGGCGCGGGCGACGATACTATCCGAATACTCTCCACCAACCTACATAGAGCGTCACTTGTTGAGGGGCTCGTTGACGGAGGCTCTGGAAACGATCTTATTGATGTACAGGGTTTGGCGCTGGCCCAGAACGTTAATAATTGGGGCCACATTCGTGGCGGAACCGGCAATGATACCATAAAGATTGGCGAGCTTGCGGCCGAGGGTACCAGTACTAGATACTATGTCCAAGGCGGCAACGGGAACGACTACATCCGTATTGGCAAGTTGGATGTATCCAAAAACGGCGAGATTTTCCTAGATGGCGAGTCCGGCAACGACACGCTGCATCTGACCGTGGACGGGGCCACCCCCACGGCTGTAACTGCCACTCTGAACTCGCTGTTCAGTACCAATACCAGAATCAAGGGCATGGAGAACGTGTTGCTGGATATGCGCGGCGGTTCCGGCATCACCCTGGCCCTGGATACAACCAAGCTGGACTCTCTCGAGAAAATGGGCTGGTTTGGCACTTCCACCACCCCGGACGCCAAAATTTACATTCTGGGCGATTCCAACGACACCCTGAACCTGAAACGATCCGGCGTGGTCTGGGCCAATCTGGGCGCGTATACTCAGGACGGCGTCACCTATGACCACTGGTCCGACCAGCAGGGGCACGTCGTCTACGTGCAACAGCAGATCAACCTGATCACCATGTAACGCCGAAACGCCTCCGCCTGGAAACGCCGCGCGCACTCCCTGGCAGGGAGATGCGCCGCAAATCACTGAATCCCTCCGGGCACGGGCTTGGGTGGGTTCACCCGATGTTGCCGGGGGGGTCCCCCCCATTACCCCTCCGGCAACCCCGGCCGACCCGGTTTGAGACGCCCGGTCGGGCCGGACCCCACAGGTCTTCCGCGCCAGTCGCGGAAGGCTCCCCCTACCCGGTTCGCCGTTCTCCCCCATTTGCGGCGGACCGGGCATGGCATGAACAGTGCGGCCTTGCGGCTCAAGCCCTATACCACCGCGATAATAGCTCCGCCGGCGGCACCTCTCCATTGCCCCGGCAGGGATCCCCGCCCGGCCCGAACTGAGACGCTTCGGAACGGGCGGGGCTTTTTTCGTCAATCGGGCGATGGAGTTCTCCATACGGGGCATCGGTGTCATGGTATGACGCGGACGAGCGAACACCCGGCTTCCGTCGCGACGAGAGCCGGGTGTTCGCTGCACGCGGTCGGGGGCCGCCTCGGCGGGCTACGCCCGCGCGTTGTTTTGCCGGGCGAGGCCCAGTTCGATGAGCCGGGCGATCAGATCCTCAAAGGACATGCCGATAGCCGCCGCCTCCTGGGGGATCAGGCTGGTGGGGGTCATGCCGGGCAGGGTGTTGATTTCCAGAATGACCGGCTTCCCATCGTCGGGCAGGATGAAGTCGGCGCGGCTGTAACCGGAAAGGCCCAGGCAGATGTGGGCCGTCAAGGCCATGTCCTGCACGGTGCGGGTCAGTTCCGGGGAAATGGGGGCCGGGCAGAGTTCCTCCGCGCCGCCGG
The DNA here is from genome assembly GCA_031548905.1 of Desulfovibrio sp. Taxonomy (GTDB): domain Bacteria; phylum Desulfobacterota; class Desulfovibrionia; order Desulfovibrionales; family Desulfovibrionaceae; genus Frigididesulfovibrio. The sequence goes on from JAVBQP010000068.1 coordinate 7,636, forward strand.
GCGAGTACTTGCTGGCGTAGTCGAACACACCGGACGCGGCCGTGGGGCGGATCATGATCGGCGGCAGGGCGAAGGGAACCTCGCGCCCGTTTTCCAGCTTGCCGAGCACGCCGCAGGTGATCTCCACGCCGTTCACGGCCGGCTCCACCAAAAAGTCGGAGTGCAGGGCGGTGAAAAGGCGGTCCAGGGCCGGGGGCAGATCGCCGGGCGCGGCCACGCGCTCCATGTGCAGGGATGAGCCGCCGGTATTGCTTTTGATAAACAGGGGGTAAGAAAGGCCACAGTCAAAGGGGCACTCGGGCTTGGCGGTCAGGAGGGCCCAATCGGCGGTGCGCAGGCCGGCCGCGCGGAAAAATCCCTTGGCCGCCGCCTTGTTCAGGGCCAGCATGGAACCGGCCGGGCCGGAGCCCTGGTAGGGAACGCCCAACTGATCGAGCATGGCCTGAATCAGGCCGTCCTCGCCGGGGGAACCGTGCAGGTTGATGAAGGCGAAGTCTTTGCCGGCCGCGACGGCGGGGAGATCATCGAGGGAGTGGGCCGGGTCGTAGAAGGTTGTTGTGTGTCCCAGGGTTTCCAAGGCGACGCGGATTTTCTTTCCACCGGAAAGGGCAACCTCACGCTCGCTTGACCAGCCTCCCGCGATGAGCAATGTATTCATGAATCGCTACTCCCAGGCGGCGCGAAAGGGCCGCCTCCAGTTTTTCGCCCTGCAGACGCGCGGCTTCTATCCGACTGCGGGCGTGGTCCGTGACGCCATACCGGATCATGAGATCCGCATAGCGCTCATTGAGGCCGACCCAGCCGTCATGCTTGACCCGTTTGTCGGCGTACATGACGGCAAAGGTCGTGAAAAAATCGTCGTCTTCCACGCACTCAGAGAACTTATCCTCCCACGGCCAATGTACGTGGAAGAGCACGGCCCGGGCAATGGTTCCGTTGCGGGTTTCGCGCATGGCCCAGGATGCGCCGATCTGTCCGTGGTCGCCGCCGTGCTTGATGCTGTGGATTTTGCCCAGATCATGGAGCAGCCCGGCCGCGTACACCGCCTCGGGCACAACCCGGAAACCGAGGGAAAACGCCTTGAGCGCCAACGCCAGGGCCATGTCCGCCACCAGCTCGCTGTGAGCGCGGATGTGCGGCGGCATGGCGTAGCGGTCCCACAGGGCGCGGCAATCCTCGGCTCTGGGGATGAAGGTCGTCTTCGGGTGCTGCTTGGCCGCCAGAAACAGCGGCAGAGGGGCGGAGTCCTGGACCCGGCCCGGGGCGAAGTCCGCCACGCCCGCCTCGGCCGGGACGAACGGGACCATCCGGGGAACCGGTATGGACAGAAACGGCAGCGGGGTTTCGGCGTGGCTCATCAATATCCTTACAATTCCGCAGGATGGGACGCTTTCGGCGGAGCGGCCCACAGGTCTCTTTCGCTCAGGGCTTGCCCGGCACGATGCGCAGGGCGTCTAAGGCGGCCTCGGGCATTCGGGTGCAGGAGGCTTCGGGGACAATCGTCGGCGTCAGCGCTTCTCCGTCGTACTCCAAACGGACGGTCTCCGGCAAGACGATATTTGCGCCCATGTCCCAAATCGCCCGAACCGGATATTTCTCCGCCGGCCCGTCAAGAACCCGGCCGCCCGCATCCAGCCGGACCATGTCGGAAACGGCCCAGCCGGTGCTTTGGCCGGTCGCGGCGTCGATCAGGTCCACGTCGTCGGGGTCGGGCCAACAGTCGGCGACATCTTTGCAGGTGAGATCGAGCAGCAGGATGGTGCGGCCGTCGCCGACCTCCCGGCAGGCCGCGTTGACGGTGACCGCGAAGGCCGGGGCCGCGTTGCAGAGCAGAACAAACGCGAGGGTCGGAACAAGAAAACGGTGTGCAATGGGCATACGGCTTCTCATATGTTGTGCGTTCAGCAGATACGCGGCAACTGCTCGCCCTCGAGCATTCCGAGCAGCCGTTTGCCGCCCAGGCCGGTTTCCAGCAGCACCCGACCGGTTTTGCCCGCCGGGGCCGCCACGCCGCCCACCCGAACCGCGCTCGCTCCCTGGGGGAAGCGCCGCATCACGGCCAGGGCCGCCTCGGCCTTTTCTTCGGGCAGGATGCAGATCAGCTTGCCTTCATTGGCCAGATAGAGCGGGTCCAGGCCCAGGACGTCGCAGCCCGCGCGCACGCCGGGGCGCACCGGGATGTCCGACTCGCGCACCAAGCAGTCGAGGTTCGATTGCCCGGCGATTTCGTTCAGGGTGGTTGCCAGGCCGCCGCGGGTGGGGTCGCGCAGCACGTGGATGTCGCCCACCTCGGTAATCAGGGCCTCGACCATCTGATTGAGGGCGGCGGAATCGCTGCGCACGTCGGCGGAAAGGGAGAGCCCCTCACGCTGTGAGAGCACGGTCAGGCCGTGGTCGCCCATGCTGCCGGATATGAGCACCGCGTCCCCGGCCCTGGCCCGACTGCCCGAGGGCGCGGGGGCGGCGATGATTTCGCCTATGCCCGAGGTGGTGATGAAGAGCTTGTCCGCCGCGCCTTTGGGCACGACCTTGGTGTCGCCGGTCACGATGCACACGCCCGCCTCTTGGGCGGCCCGGCCCATTGAGGCGGCGACCCGTTCCAGCAGGGCCAGGGGCAGGCCTTCCTCAATGATAAAGGCGCAGCTCAAGTACTTCGGCCGGGCCCCGAGCATGGCCACGTCGTTGACCGTGCCATGCACGGCCAGGGAGCCGATGTCGCCGCCGGGGAACTCCAGGGGGTCCACGGTGTAGCCGTCGGTGCTGAAGGCCAGGGGGCCGGAGAGTTCCAGGCGGGCGGCGTCGTCGAGGGTCGCCAGGATGGGATTGTCGAAGTGCCGGACGAACACCTCGGTGATCAGCCGATGGGCGGCCTTGCCGCCGGCCCCGGCGTCCAGCAGGATATACTCGCTCACACGGCCTCCCCTTGGTATTTATAGTAGGCGGCGCAACTGCCCTCCGTCGAGACCATACACGGCCCCACCGGTTTGGCCGGGGTACAGGCCCTGCCGAAGAGCGGGCAGGTATCCGGGGTCTTCCGCCCCTTGAGGATATCGCCACATTTGCAACCCTTGATTTCCGGCACGTCCGGCAGGCCCAGGCCGAGCTTGGCGAAGGCGTCGAAGTCGCGCCAACATTCCCGCATACGCAGACCGGATTCCGGGATGGCGCCAAGTCCGCGCCACAGGGCGTCGGCCTGCTCGAAAACCGTGAACAGGATGTCCCTGGCCTTGGGGTTGCCGGCATCGGCCACGGCCCGGCTGTACTGGTTGAGCACATCGGCCCGGCCTTCCCTGCGCATCCGCACCATCAGAAGCAGGCTTTGCAGGATGTCCGCCGGGTCGAAGCCGCCGACCACGCAGGGCTTGCCGAAGCGATCGGCCACGAACCGGTATGGTTCCAGCCCCAGAATCGTGGAGACGTGCCCCGGCAGAAGAAAGGCGTCGATGCCCGGTTCCTCGGTATCGGCCAGCAGGGCCTCGAGGGCCGGGGGCACGAGTTTGTGGAAGCAGAGCAGGGAGAAATTGCGGATGCCCTCGGCCTTGGCCTTCATCACCGTGGCGGCCGTGGCCGGGGCGGTGGTCTCAAAGCCCACGGCCGGGAACACGACTTCCCGCTCGGGCCGGGCTTTGGCCAGGGCCAAGGCGTCCAGAGGGGAATAGACCACCTCGACGTCCGCGCCCAGGGCTTTGGCTTCCTTGAGGTTCGCGCCGCCCGGGCCGGGCACGCGCATGAGATCCCCGAAGGTGGCGAGGGTCACGTTGCTTTTCCCGGCAACTTCCAGAAACGCGGCCACCTCGCGGTCATGGGTCACGCACACGGGGCAGCCGGGGCCGGAGAGATGGGTGATTTCTTTGGGCAGCAGGGAGCGCAGCCCGCTACGAAAAATAGCCACAGTGTGGGTGCCGCAGACTTCCATGAAGCGCAACGGCCCGTCGAGCTCGCGTCTAAGCTCGGCCAGCAATCCCCGGCAAAGTTCGGGGTCGGAGAAAGAAGAGGGTGAGAACGACATGGGTGCCTCCGGCGGGCGGGGGGATTGAATCCCCCCGCACCCCCCGATTGGGGAAACGTGACAACTGCCCTGGTGAAAAAATAGCTGCCGTAATGTATGGCATCGCAGTGCGCCGCTCGGATCGAGCCTTGACGGAGTGAATCTACCCGAACTCCCGAAACGGAACAAGCGGCGTTGCGCCGCTTGTTCCGTTTTGAAGGAGACCGGGGAGAGTCATTCTCCCGGGCTGAGCCGATTGCTCAGGGCAGCATGGAAAGCGGCACGCGATAGACCCAGTCGCCGGTGTTCTTGGCGCCGAAGCTTTCCCAGTTGGAGCGGTCCTTGTCGTATTCCTCGTAGCGGGCGATCCGCGACTTGAGGCGGTTGACGAAAGCGGTCTGCTCGCCCACACTCATCCGGTACCAGTCCTCTTCGGTCAGGAGCATGATGTCGCTTTTGTAGGGCAGGTCGTCGAGAAACTCGCCGAGCACGCCCATCTCGCGCAAGTTCTTGCCCGGCTGTGCCGAGAACGCGGCCGGGTCGCGGGCCATCTGGGCCGAGGCCGACAAGATCCCGGCGAAGAAGTCCTTGGAATCGGTCTTCTTGGTGCGCTCGGCCTGATCGATAATCACCTGGAGCTGCTTTTGCAGGTCGCTCAGTTGGTTCTTGGTCAGGAGCACCGCGGGTTCCACGGCCGTGACGTTCTTGCCGGCGCCCAGGGCGGCCAGATCCATGTCGGCTATCCAGGCCTCGACCACCGAAGGCGCGCGCAGGCCCTTTTGTTGCCCGATGAAATCAAGCTGCACGGCGTAGCCGATGGTGTCGCCGATGCGGGCGGCCTCTTCTTCCGGCGTGGCCGCCTTGGCCTGTTCTTTGGGTTTGGGCGGCAGCTTGCGCTCGGCCGTGGTCTTGACGATCTTGGTCAGGCTCTCGGCCAGGGTCTTGGCGGCCGAGGCGAACGACTTGGCGCCCTGCTCCGGGGTCGGGGCGGGGATGGGAATATACGAGGACGAGCCGCTCGAAGTCCGGGTCAAGTCGCGGTAAGCCTTTTCGGCATAGGCGTGGTCCTTGGCCCCGGAAGGCGAGCGCACATGGGCCACGGTGACCCAGATGTTCTTGGACTTGGCGTAGTCGAGCATTTCGGCCGGGCCCATGCGCACCGAGGCCAGGGGGTCGGTGGTGGGCAGGGGGCCGGCATCGGTGATCAGCACCATGATCCGCGACTGGTAGTCGGTCCAGGAAAGGCCGTCCACGGCGGCCTTGACCCCGGCCATGGAATCCTCGTCAAACGAATGGGTGGAGGCCTTGGCCTCCCGCACGGCGGCCAGGGCGGTCTCGAGTTGGGCGCGGTCTTTCAGGGTTTTGAAGTCGCTGACGATCTTGGTCACGTACTCGACATCGGCATTCTTGGCCGTGCTGCTGCGGAAGGCCACCACGGCGAAGCCCACGCTCTCGCCGAGTTTTTGCTTCTCGATATTGTCGAATGCGGCCCGGATGACGTTCAGGCTCTCGTCGATATACGGTTTCATGGAAACCGTGGTGTCGATAACGAACACGATGGCGGTGCGCATGTTCTGGGGTTTGTCGCCCTGATCCCCTCCGGCACCCGCGCCGCCGTCGCCCGTGCCTTTGCCGGCCGGGCCGGCGCCGGGATCGATGGAGGCCACGCGCAGGAATTTCACGCCCTCAAACGGATCGGACATGCTGCGGATCGGCATGAGGTAGAAGCGCGAGCGGGACACGGCACCCTCGGTATCCGCGGGCTCGGCCGCGATCAGGGGCAGGCCGGGCACGTCCTTGCCCGCCTTGGCCTCCTGCAACTGGGCGGCCAGGGAATCCAGCTTGGCCTTGATGTTGTCGCTACGGCCCACGTCCTCCAGGCTCTTCTCGTCTTTGAAGAACAGCACCGGCTCGCGGCCGCTGCGTTCGGTGAACAGCAGGGTCAGGGCCTGGGGCCAGTCTGTGGTCAGATCGGCCTTGATCCAGCCGGCCGCCTCGGTGGACGAGGGCCCGACTTCCACAAAGCCGTCTTGACGGCCGTACACGTAAAACACGCTGAACGGCTTCACTTCCTTTTCCGTGACCGCGGCGTCGGCTTTGGCGCCGGCCAGCAAACTCGCGCCGGGATGAACGACCACCCGCTGGAACAGGGTCTTTTTGCCCTCCTGCAACAGGGGGGCGCGCTCGGCCGCGAACGCGGCGGAGGCGCAGCACAGCAACAGCGCCGTCAAGGCAAGGGAAAGCAGGCGCGACATGGCTCCTCCGGGGAATAAACGTTTTTGCCTCCGGCGGGCAAAGGGGGCGACCCCCTTTGCAATCCCCTTTGGCGGCGGCGCGGTACGCTCCTATGGGCGTGGGCGCCGCCGCATGAGGGAATGGACGCCGCCCGTGGCGCTTATCGATAGGTTATTTGCTCAGTTTGTCCAGTATATCTTTGGCCCCGGCCGTGCCCTTGGGGGCTTCGGCCTCGGCCCAGGCCTTCAGGGCCGCGAGCTTGGCGTCGGCGTCCGCGCTTCCGGCGGCTTTGGCCTTTGCGTACCAGTTCAGGGCCTGGAGGGGATCTTTCTGAATGCTGCCGGAGTCGACGCTTGCGGCCGGGTCGTAAAACTCCCCGGTGGTCAGCATGGCCTCGGTATTGCCTTTGCCGGCCGCGTCCTCCATGAGCAGGAAAACCGCGTCCGCCGAGTCTTTTTCGGCCCGCAGGGTCTTGGCCAGTTCCACGCCGGCGGCCGGGTCGGCCGGGCCGCTCAGGTGCTTGCGGGCCTGGGCCAGGGGCGCGATTTTTTCGGCAACCGGCGCTGTTTCTTCCGGCTTGTTAAGCACGAATTTCCACAGGGCGAAGCCGCCGCCCGCCAGCAGCAGGATGAGCAGGATAATCGGCAGCGGGTTGCCTTTTTTCTTCGGCTCCGGGGCGATCTCCAACTCGGGCATGGGCTCGGGCGCGGGTTCCGGCATGGGCGCAGGGGCCGGCTCGGGGGCGGGAGCGGGCGGGGGAGGCGGCGGAGTGGCGGGCTTGGGCGCGGCGGCCGTGCTGCCGATACCCGCGCCCCCGGCCAAGGGGGAATAGGTAACCTGGGGCACACCAAGGCCGCAGGCGGAGCGGGAGCCGTCCGACCCGACCAGGGTGAGCCGGTATGTTTCCTGGGTGTCCAGGCTGTCCACCACGGCCGGGCCGACCAGGAGGTGCAGGGTCTCGCCGTCCATCTCCACCCCGTCCGGGGTGAGCAGTACTTCGGCGCTCTGGCGGTCCGAGGCGCCGATGCATTGCTGGTCCGAGGCGCGGCGGATGGAAAAGGTCAGGTTGTCCTGCATGGCCAGGGCGCCCGGCTCGGAGATCTTCAAAAGGCCGTGCCCCGGGCCTTTGCCGGGATTGTCAACGTATTGTGCTTTCACTGCGCGCCTCCGGCGGGAGTGGTGAGGCTGAATGTTTCCAGAATGGCGGCCAACTTGGAGTTGGCCACGGGGTCAAAGTCCATCCCGCCGGAAAAGTTGACGTTTTCCAGAATCAGATGGGTCAAGGCCGCCACCCAGTCCGTGTAAAAGGTGCGGTCGTAGGGAGAGGGATCTTCCGCAATGGCGGGTAGATCCGCAACCGGCGGCGGCGGGGTGAAGACCGTGCGGTCTTTGCCGAACACGGCTATGGTCCGGGCCGCCTCGCTTGTGGCGCGCGGGTCCAGGCCCAACCGGCCGACATAGGTGTTGCACAGGCCGGCGGCCAGGGCGGCCTGCTTGCGGACGATGCCTTCGGCCTCGGTGTTGGCGTAGCGGGCCGCCTTGCGCAGCTCTTCGGCCACGGCCTTGCGCATACCCAGGCGGGCGAAGCCCTTGCCCAGCTCGGCCACGAACCCGGCGATCTCCTTGGAGGGGAAACCGAAATAGGCTTGGCGCTCGGCATCCTCGGCCAGGCCGCGCAACTGATCCTTCCAGGCCGACTCGATATGCCCGGCAAAAGCGTCGGCCTCGTCAGACGGGAGTTCGGGGAGCATTCCCGCCGCTTCGCCTTCCGGCGCGGCGGCCGCGACCGGCTGGGCCTCCTCGTCGCCGAAGAGATCGCTGAGCATATCCCCGGCCGAAACGCGCGGGCCGCCCACGGCGGGTTCGGCCCGGACGGCGCTTTGGCCGGCCTCTTCCTGCATACGATGTCTCACCTGGAAATAGAGGTCGTATATGGATTCGTCGCGGAGCATGAGCAGGCGCATGAACTGGCCGAAACGCTGGTTCTGGGCCATGGTCAGCAGGGTCTTGGCCAAAACCTTGCTGAAGGCTTCCTTTTCCTTGCGTTCCTGCTCGGTGTCGTCGGTGCGGTGATATTCGCGCAGGCGGGCGATCAGGCGGGCGGCCGTCTCGGACAAGCTGGTGCGGATCTGGGCCCGCTTCAACTCCGGCTTGCAGATCGGGTCCAGCCGCTTGCGGATATAAGCGATGCCGCCGTCGTTGGGCGTGATGAACGAGCCCCAGGCGTCCTTGGGGCTGCCGCAGTAGTTGGCGACCCGCCCGCTCTGCAGAAAGGCCTTCTCGAACTGGGCCACATAATCCGCTTCCGTGGGGCGCAGGCCGGTTTCGTTGCCGGCCGCGTCGTGGTCGAACAGGGCCAGCTTGATCGTGGTGTTGCGCATCAGGAAGATGTTCTTGAAGGCCCCGTCGTCGCTCCACTTGTCCGGCCAGTTGCTATGCTGGGCGAACGACTTGATCAGCGAGGACTCGATGCGGATGTCCCAACGGTCGGAAACGTCCGTGACCCCGGCCTTGTTCTCGAACTCGAGATCGCTCTTAGAGAGGATGAAAAACAGAGCGTTGTCCTTGCCGGTGCGGGCCTGGGGCGTTTCGCCGTGGGTGCTTTTGACCCAGTCGTCCACGGCCCCGGAAAGGCCCTTGACCTCAAGCACGCTGGGTCCGATGCAGAGCAGCAGCCCGGTCAATTCGCGCTCGGCGCAATAGCGCTGGAACAGATATTCCACCTTGCCGCGCAGGAAGCACAGCTCCAGGTTTTTGGGATCTTGAACGTTCTCGGCCAGATTGGGGAAGATTTCCCGCGAGCGGTAACCGGGGAAGTCCAGCAGGTCCGTGTGCTCGAAGAACTCGGCCGGCTTTTCGCGCATACCGATGACCAGCTCGGCCGTGAGCGCGGCCATATAGGTCTTGGGCGCATTCAGGGTTTTGCCGCTCGGCAGGCGGACCTCAATGTCGCCGCCGGAGCCGTCGGAGATGCCGGCCAGGGCTTCGACGTCGATGATGCTCGAGCCGCGGGGCACCAGGGCCGTGACCGGGCAGAAGGCCTCGGCGGAAAAATCCATGCGGCGGAGCAGGTCGGCCATTTGCCGGTACAAGTTGGTGAATTCCTCGATACCGTCCCAGATGATTCCGAACAATTCGGCCCGGTCGTCGTCGGCAAGGCGCGGCACCAGGGGCACGACGCGCTCCCAGAAATGCCTGCCCAGAACCTGCTGCGCCCTCGGCTTGTCGTTGAAGTATTTGTGGACATACTCCTGCAAGTCTTCCACATCGTCTTCGGAAATGCCGCCGGTGGGCGCGCCGCCGGCGCGGGATTCGAGCTTGTCGAGCAGGGCCAGGGCGGCCTCGCGGTCGGGCTCTTCCATGTGCTTGGCGTCGGAGAAGGAGGTGTTGGTGAGGATTTTGACCACGTCCGTGGGCGTGAGCAGGCGGACCATGACCGGGAACCCGGCCGGAGCCTGGGCCGGGGTCAGGGTGAAGCGGGTGACCAGGCCGGTGGATTCCTTGCCCCCGGCCGGGTTGATGTCGGTAAGGAAATCGTAGGCCGTGCCGTCCATGTCGGTCCAGAGCTTACGCTCGGCGTTGCCCGCCAGGGTGGAGACAAGATACGACTTGCCCGCCTGGCTGGGACCGAACACGCCCACGCACATCTTGCGCGAGGCGGCCCGCTTGCACCCGTTGAAAATCCGGTTCGCCCGGCGCATTTCTTTCTGATGTCCGCCCAATTCGCGGCCGACAAGCTCGGCGTTGTCGTCAAGCCAGCGCCCGGCGGCCTGGGTCTCGTTCGCCAGCTTGCCGCAAAAATCGGCCAATTTCTGATCGTCTTCGTACATCCGCTTCTCCGTGGGCATCCCGCCCAACAAGTCGTCATCAAACCCGGAACGGCACCATTGAGGCAATTTGCCGGTTCCGGTGCATTTGCAAGCATTCCGGCCTTCATCGAGGCGCTGGCCCGCGCCCGAAGCGCCCCGGAATGCGGCGGTAAGGCACACACCCACGGTGCGGCGGCACGCGCCGTTAAGACCCCAAAAAAGACTCTTCTCTCTCGACCTTCGCGAGGGCACTCCGCCGTTTATATGCCGAGTGTGCCGCTTCCTCATCGAGGGGGCCAGGGGCTCTTTCCCGCCGGAAGCGGGAAAGGATGTCGCCGCAGGCGGCACCCGCTCTAATCATTTCCCCTGGTGGGTGCAGGGCAAAGCCCTGCCCGCCGGAGGCTTCACCATCCTTTACGCATTGAACAACACACCCGTATCCAGCCAGTACCCTTCGCCGAACGGCAGGGTCTGCAACCGCAATTCCACGGCTTTGGCGCCGCCGCGCACTTCGTCGCCGTTTTTGTCCACGACGGAACTCACGCTGAGGGAACCCTCATCGTGCTCTTGGGTGGGGGCGTCGGCATCGACGGCGGCCATGCGGAAACGCACGCCGACCTTATAGGGCAACTTGCCCTCGGACATACGGCGGTCGTCCTCGGAGGCGAAGTTCATCAGGTAGAAACGGGTCGTGGGCCAGCGCTCCACCGGGAATTGGCGGAATCCGACGGAGAGCGGGCCGGTGAAGGCGATCTCGCGCTCCAGCTCTTGCTCTTCCTTGCCGGAAACGTCGACGTCGAACCAGACCTTGGGCTTGGTCAGCCGGCCGGAGGTGTCCATCTCGCCGATATAGCGGGCCGTGGAAGCCAGACGCAACTCCGAGGAAGCGAAAGAGAACGCTTCCAAGTGGCCTTCGGACAGGGCGCAGAGAATCGCACCCATGGACACGGTGGTCTTGGGGTCGGTAATCATCCCGAAGGGGTCGGCGAACGGATACCAGCGGCCGGTGCGATACTCGCACATGGGGAGAATCCGATCGGCGGGCACGGGCAGACGCGCGGCCACGGCGTTGATTACCCCGGAAAGCCGGCTGGGCCGGCCGGTCAGGAGCAGGGCGTCGCAGTCATAGAGATGGATGACCTCGCACAAATCAGCGAGAATGCGGCCCATGCAGTTCTGGACGATCCGCTCCATGCCCGCGGGATTCATGGGCAGGAGCATCTGCATGATGTTGAATTCCGCCTGCGGCGCGGCGCACGGCGCCTTCCAAGTAGGCGATGACCGCCTCGCCCGGCATGGGCGCGGGGGCGAAGGGGAACTCCTGGTCTTCCAGGGAGAGACCGAAGAAATCCGCCAGCTTGTACTCCACGGCCGGGCTGTGAATGGGGTCGGCGGCCTCGTAGGCGGCCAGCAGACCCAGGGCGGCCGGCACGGCCACCTGGCGGGTGAACTGGGAGCGCAGGTTGCGGTTCTCCTGGGAGCTGTCGATGACGTCCCGGCCGAAGCACTGCCCGAGGATGGCCCGGGGGCCGGGGACTCCGGCCTGGGTCAGGGCTTTTTCCAGGGCGGGCAGGAACACGTCGGCCAGAACCCCGCGCACGATGTCGTCGCCGGCGATGTTGAAGCCGTCGCGCAGCAGCAGGTGCGGTTGGATTCGGGCGGCCGAGCTCTCGTCGTTCTCCAGGGTGAAGTCGGCAATGCTCAAATCCGTGGTGCCGCCGCCGATGTCGATGGAGGCCACGCGCAGGGAATGCCCGGCTCCGCGCTCGGGCCGGACCTTGCCGGTAAGGCGGAAGAAGCTGTGGGCGTCGCCCTGGAATTTGTGGGAAATCTCGTTGTACAGGTACACCAGTTGGGTGCAACTGGCCTCATCCCAGTTGCAGCGGGTTTCCGGGCTTTGCCGGTAGTCGCCGGTGTTGGCCGTGCGGCGCGGGCCGGGGGCGACGTACCATTCGTTCCAGCCCAGGGCTTCCCAGACCGTGCGCACGGCAAAGCGCACCCAGCGGCGGTAAATGCGCTGTTCGGCGATGGGCATCCCCGAAGGCACGGTGAAGATTACCCGGCGCAGGCGGCGGGGCAGATCGGAAAGCTCGCGGCGCGAGCGCTGGGCCGGGGAGTTGATGGTCACCAGGGCCTGCATGAGCACCTCGGCCAGGAGGAACATCATCAGGGAACTGCGGGTGAACTGGCTCTCAAAGGCGATTTCACGCTCCTGCCGGGTGTAGAGCGGGTTGGAGCGGATGGCCGGGTCGTCGAAGCAGGAGAGCGGCGTGCCCATATGGTTGACCTGCTTGGCGAAAGCGCCGCGTGTGACCATCGGCTCGTACCCGCCGCCGGTGTTGAAACGCCAGGTCGGCTTCCAGATGCGCTCGTCCCAGAGGTAGCGCTTGGGGCTGGACATGCCGGTGGTGCCTTCGGTGCACTTGGCGAAGGTGGCCAGGCGGGCGGCCTCCGGCCCCATGCGCACGGCCGAGGGCCAGGGGAAGGCAGGGGTCTTGCGGCCGGAAAGCCGGGAGTGGGCGTCGTCGCCGAAGGAGGCTTCCGCGAACTCGATCCGGGTCGCGAAGGGTTCGGTGTACAGGTGCTCCGGCTTGCTGAGATCGCGGATCTGCAACAGGTAGCTGTTGTTCAGGCTGGTGGGCCGCTGCGGCGGGGTTTCGACCAGGATACCGGTGGTCCGGGAGTTGCCGATGTCGAGAATGAGGTCCACATCCACCGGCGTGTCCCGGCCGGGGTTGATCACCCGCACGGCCAGATCGGGCAGCAGCCGGTGCAGCAGTTCCAGAAAGGTCAGGTAGCCGGCCAGGTATTCCATGGCGAAGGGGGAATCTTCGCGGCGCTTGCGGGTCTTTTCCCGCCGGGCTTCGTCCAGGGCGAACAACCAGCGGTCCACCCAGGCGGCGTTGACGAACCAGGTATTGTCGCGCACCTGCCAGGCCGGGGCGAACACCGCGCCGGCGGCCACATCGTCCGGCGACAGGGCGCAGGTGTGTTCCGGGTCGCCGGGTTCTTCAACGGTGGTGTCGAAGGCGATGACGATCCGCAGGGTCTTGGAGCCTTCCGACGGCGCGGCCACCCGGCAGCGCGCCCAGTTGGAAGGGCCGGGCGTGAACATGGGGTCGCCGTCCGGGCGCTTGACCTCGCGCATGCGCAAAACCGGCAGGGGC
>JAVBQP010000059.1:0-18503 GCA_031548905.1 Desulfovibrio sp.
AGATTGAGATTATGTTCGGCAGGATAAAGGACTGGCGCAGAATCGCCATGCGCTATGACCGCTGCGCCCACACGTTCTTTTCAGCCATATGCCTCGCTGCTTCCGTCATCTTTTATCTTAATTAATGAGTCCTGACCCTAAAAAGTCCCGCTGTGACGCGGGAGCGTGAATGGCTTCAAGGCAGGGCGCGGAGGGAGACCCCGGAGCCCGCTCGCGGGCGAGGAGGCTCCCGCAGCCCCGGAGGAGATCCTCACCGGCCGAAGGCCGGGGAGAGCTCCGAAGGGATCTGCCCTGCCGCCAGGAAGCGTTCATGAGGCGGGGGCGCTTTGGTCTTGCCGACCGCGTTACCTCTCTTGGGTCCAGGGGGCGGAGCCCCTGGTGCGCGGGGCATCCAAGGGGGGCCGCGCATACGGCCCCTCTTGCCCCCGGGTGGGTGCAACAGAACTACTGGCCACAACAAAGCTCGCGGGCGTTACCGGCGAGCACACCGCGCCTCGAGATCTCAACGCCGGGACTACCTCTACAAAAGAGCCACTCCCGCGAATTTCTCCACACGATTTTGCTTCCAGTCACGGCGTGCCTTACCGCAACCGAGTCCGCCCTCCCGCCCCAAAATGATTCGCGCCGGCAAACGAATCGTCACCCCCGGCCGCTCCTTGGCAAAGAACAAAAACACCCCTCATAACGACACCGCCCGGCGCGGAGAACACGCCCAAAACAAAAGCGCCCACCGGAAAACCCGGCGGGCGCTTTTGTATCGAAACGGAAAAATTATTTCACGCTTTCTTTCAGGGCCTTGCCGGGGGTGAACTTCACGGCTTTGCCGGCGGGGATGTTGATTTCCTTGCCGGTGCGGGGGTTACGACCCTTGCGGGCGGCGCGGGCGGTCACCTTGAAGCTGCCGAAACCGGTGAAGGTCACGGAGTCGCCGGCCTTCATCGCTTCGGTCAGGGTGGCGACGAGAGCGTCGAGAGCGGCTTCGGCTTGAGCCTTGGTGGGCAGACCGGCCTTGGCATGGATCTTTTGAACGAGTTCGGCTTTAGTCATCACAATCTCCGTGAGTGTTCGAGTTTGCCGGCTCCGGGGGAGGCAGACCGGTCGTTGTGTTTATGTGTGCTATGGCGGGATATACAGAGGCGCCCCCGGTTGTCAAGCCTCTTCTGCCTTTTCCCGCAAATCACCGGCCGAATGTGAAAAGCCGGCTTTGATTTCAAAGCTGAAATAGGATATCAGAAAACTGCCCTGTGTGGCAAGGCCGGGGGGTGGATGGCGCGGAAAAATCTTTGGCCCCCCAACACTTTCGCCCCGGCCGGACGGTAAAATGCGCCGTTTCCCTGTGCCGCAACGAAAAATGCATACCTCCGTAACGAAAAATGCATACCTCCGTTGCCTCGGCAAGGGCGCTTCCGCCGGGGGGACCGCCGGAAACCTCGGCCGTCCGCCCGAAACATGATGAGGATAATGATGAAACGTTCCGCTTTTCTTGTGCTGGTGTTGTGTTTGGCGGTGACGGCCGGCTGCGCCAAGAACACCGTCCGTTTGTTGTATCCCTCCGAAGACCCGGCCGTCGTGCCCGCGGCGGCGGCGACCAAAATCTGCGTGGTCCGCCTTGGGCAGGCCTGGGGCGGCGACCGTTCCGTGGGCGCGCGTTCGGACGGCAGCGAGTTCGTGCCGGATTCCGACGTCCAGGACTGGATGACCCACTCCCTGGCCGTGGCTCTGAACCGCAAGGGCCTGAACGCGAACACGGCCTACTCCGAAAGCGCGGCCCGCGCCGCCGGCTGCACGAACATCCTGACCGGCGAGATCCAGCAGGTTCGCCTGACTGAGCACTCCATGACCTCTTACGAGTGCGCCATGCGGGTGGTCTTGAGCCTGGAAACGCCCAAGGGCCGGATCTGGAAGAACAGCTTCTCTTCGGGCGTCTCGCGCACGGTGGTGCCGCTGTCTTCCGCGCCGGACGACGTGCTGGCCGAAAATATGAAGGATATCACCGACGCCATGGCCCAGGCCGTGAAGGAGAAGCTGGAGCCTTGATCCGCCGGGCCTTTCGAGCCCTTCCGGTCTGCCTGCTGCTGGCCTGCCTGTTCCCCGGGCCGGGCGCCGGAGAAGAAGCGAAGCTGAAGGAATACTCGGCCGCGCGGTTTTTCGGCGGCCCGATCCGGGCCGAGACGGCCGAGTACGCCGCCCGCGTCGCCGCTTCCAATTTGGCCGTGCAGGAGGCCATGCGCCTGCTGGCCGCCCTGCCCGAAGTGCGCTTTGCCGGGGCCGTGACCCCCGGCAACCCCAAGCCGCCCGATGTCGCCGGCCTGGCCTGCCTGCTCTATGAGGTCCGGCCCGTGCGGACGGCCCTGCTCGGGTACCCGCCCCAACTGCGCATGGAGGCGCGCGTGGCCCTGGTGCCGCCGGAGCAGCCCGGCCGGGCGGTCATCGACGCCCTGACCAGGCCCGACACGCTGGACGCGGCCTCCCGCCTTCAAGCCCGGCGCGAAGCCCTGCTGGACGCCTATGATCGGGCCGCCGCCCCCCTGCTGCGCACGCCGCCGGGCATGGGCGGCAGCGCCGGACTGCTGGAAGCCGAACGCTGTGTCAACGCGCTCAAGTCGCTGGATTTTTTCTTTACGCTCTTGCCCCAGTACGGGGATTTCTGGCCCGACCCGGCGGCCGCCCTGGAAAAGCTGAACGCCTGCCTGGCCTTGGATCCGCACAACGCTCTGGCCCTGGCCGCCCGGGCCGAAGTCATGCTTAAGCTCGACAAACCCGACGCGGCCATGGACGACGCTCAGGCCGCCCTGGCCCTGGACGACACCCTGGATCGCGCCCACGACGCCCTGGGCACGGCCCTGTTGGTGCGCCGTCTTCCGGCTCTGGCCGTGAACTCCTTCGGCAAGGCCGCGGCCTTGTGCCCGCGCAAGCCGTCCTATCTGCTCAACCGCGCTTCGGCCTACCTGATGCTGGACGAAAAAGAAGCGATGTGCCGTGATCTTGCCGCGGCCTGCGGCCTGGGCGATTGCGCCGGGCTGACCTGGGCCGGGAAAAACGGCATGTGTCCCAAAACGTCGGAGGGTGTTGCTCCGGATACCGTGCCCCAGCGTGAGGGGGAGTGATGGTCCCGGTCCAGGTGAAGGTATACGGCGCGTTCAGCCCGGCCCCGGCCGAGTGCGATCCGCGCGTCGGCGCCGCCGGCGCCGGGGCCGTGGGGCAATCCGAGCCCTGGCTTTTTCGGGAGGGTGACCAACTGCGCATTTCTTTTGAAGGGGTCTGGTTCCCCTGGGAGGACGTTCTGGAAGCCCTCGGTCGCTGCCTTGGCCCGGAAGCGCGAGGCAAGCTCGACGTGCTGGATCTGGACGCCTGGACCCTGGCTCGGCACACCCTGGACGAGCGGGGGTTTCACAGCGCCGTCCGCCCTCTCAATCAGGTGCTGGACTATTCGGGGCATTAGCGCGCAAGGGAGAAACACCGAACGCCCGCGCCGGGAGAAGGCGCGGGCGTTCGGCAAAAAAGACGGGAAAACCGGCTACAGGACGCCGGCAACGGCGATCAGTTGATCTTCCGGAATGTCCAGCACTTCGCTGAAGCGCACCCCACAGCGCTGCGGGGAGAGCCAGGTGACTTTGCCGGAAATTCCCCGGCCTTCGGGGTCCAGCACGGGGGGGAGGTTGCGCAGGGTTACGGAGAAGCCGAGCAGCCCGACCGGGCTTTGTTCGCCGAACGCCAGTTGCAGACCGCCCCGGCCGGCATCCACCAGCATGACCGTGAACCGTCCGCCGTCGGCAAGGACGAGCTCGGCGAAGTAGGGCGTATCCAAGGGCACCCGGGGGTGTCTTCTGCGTTCCATAGCTGCTCCGTGGCAGCGTTATCCATCTTTTTCCCCGGCCTGTCAATCGCGACGGGGCCCGTGCCGCCTTGCGGCGGAGGGGCGGGAATGTCCTTGGGGCAGGCTTTTTCGCTTGGCTTGGCGGAAGAAATCCGGCATTATCCAAGTGCATCAAGAACGCGCGCATCTCCAGCACAAGGCGGCCCGCGCACATGAAGAGGCAACAGCCCCTGCCCGCACCCATTCAGTATTGCGGCGACAGCCGCATTGAGGCCCTGCAGTCCCGCATCCAGTACAAGATGCGGGACTATTCGGCGTATTCTTTCTCCGAGCAGCAATCTTACGCGCTGAACATCTTTTTCGATCTCGCCCAGGAATACGACGACTCCGCCTCCATTCACCTGCTCGGCGTGCTCATTGTGCGCATGTTTTTCGGTATCGAGGCCGAGTTCTACGCCACCGACGGCACCGGTCCGCCCGCTCTGCGCACACCCGGGGTGGGCGGTTCGGTGCCGCCCACGGCTCCGCCCCATGACGGCCCCTGGCATGACGGGGAGCGTTATCTCCTGCCGGTGCGCGGCAAGGGCGCGGTTTTCCTGCCCCGGGAGCGGCGGTTGTTGAGCGAGGAAACTCCGCTCGGGATTTTGGCCCTGTATCCCTCCGAACCGCTGGACACCCAGAGCCGGCTCTACTTTGAGAAGTTCGCCAACCGGCTGGGGTTTTGCCTGCACAACCGCCTGCTGGCCGAGCGCAACAGCCGGCACATCCTGTTTGTGCGCAAGCTGGCTCATGATATCGGGCACAACGTCATCTCGCCGAACATGCAGTTCAAGCTCATGCTCAACCGCCTGGAAGATCAGGTCTCAGCCCTGGGCGCGGCCATCGAAGGGGCGTCCTGCGGGCCGGAGCCGGCGCGCCTGCACGCGGGCGTGGCCGAACGTTTGTCCGCCCTGCAACAGCATTTTCGCTTCAGCGCCCTGTTTCTGGAGTCGCTTTTGCGGCAAAGCCACTTTGATGAAGGCCATTACGTGCTGCGCCGCTCTCGCCTGGATGTCTGCGCCCAGATGGTCGAGCCGCAATTCGGCCGCTATCTGCCGCACTTCGCCGAGCGGGACATCCGCATTCCTCCCGGCACGCCGGTTCTGCCCGCCGAGCCGTGTTTCGTCCTCGCCGACCTGGGGCTGATCAGCCAGGTGCTGGCCAACCTGCTGTCCAATGCCGTCAAATACTGCGGCAAGTCTCCCGCGGGAGGAGAGCCGGAAGTCTGGTGCGGTGTGGATGTGCTGCCGGGCTTCTTCCCCGGCGGAGTGGACGGGGTCCGCGTGAGGGTGCGGACTTCCGGCCCGCCCATCCCCCAAGGTGAGGCGGAGAACCTGTTTCACGACAGTTACCGGGCCTCCAATGCGGCGGATCTGCCGGGCAGCGGGCACGGATTGTTCTTCGTGCGCGAGATCACCTCCGAGCACGGCGGCGTCTGCGGCTACATACCGGGACCGGACGGCAACACCTTCTTTTTCACCCTGCCGCGCACGGCATAAGCTGCCGTTCCGCCGTAACCGGCTCCACCCCGCCGTTGTGGGGGGAGCCCTTTCTATCCGCAGCTTTGTATATGGGTTATCTGTAAAGAGTTATTGCCGGAAGGTGTGCGAACAACCCGCTGACCTTTTCCGCCTACGTATCCGCCGGAGCGCACGACCCACTGAAGCATACTCTCGCGCGTGGGCCTGAAACATGGTCCGGCGCATTTTTTTGTGTTCTTTCCCGATCCTCGCGAGGGTTCGGCAAGAATGCCGGCTTGTTGGCGCATATCTCCAAGCCTTGATGTGAAGAGGTCAACCCGGAAGAAAATAGTTGCCAAAAAATAGATCAATCTATATTTTTGATATAAGGCTAAAGTTCCGGCTTATACTCTCACTCTCAGAGTGTTTTTCCGAGAGAGCGGCTTGGTGGGATCCATGCAGACAAAACAGGAATTTTTATCACGTTTGGTGAAGGGCGAAGCCCTTTTCCAGATGGCTTGCGAGTATCAGAGAAAAAGCGGCTGCCTCGGCGACAAGTGTATGGCCCTGAGTTTGTACATCAAGGCTGCGGGTCTCGGCAGCGCCAAGGCGTTGCTTTCTATCGGCCTGCTACTGAGGAGGGAGCCTTGCCTGATGGGCGGTACGCCGGAGGAGGGCCGGCGGCAGATGGTGCGTTTTTTCAACAAGGCCGGCAAGCGGGGCTGCCCGGAAGGATACTATCGTTTGTTTGAGGAATTCGCTGAAGGCAAACACCTGCCGCAGAACCAAGCCGCCGCGGAAAGATATCTGCAAAAGGCGGCGCGGCAGGGCTGCCCGCTGGCGATGCTCGTGCTGGGGAAGCGGGCGATCAGCAGGGGGGAGACGGAGTACGGCAGGCACCTTTTGGAAATGGCTTTGCAACGGGGACATCCCGACGCCTGTTTTTACCTCGCGATGTATTACGCCACGGTGCGCCGAAACTCCCCGGCGACCCTGCGCTACCTGCGCGAGGGCGGGCGCATGGGCAGCGTCAAGTGTCTCCGGAAATTGGCCCAGATATACGACGCAGGCAAGTACGGGCTCGCCCCCAACAAGGAGTATGCCCGGCAACTCGTCGCTCTGTCGGAAGCGATGCACCCGGAGCATCCGACCCCGATTCCCAATTTCAACAAGGAATTCCCGCTTGTCCGCAAATGGACGGTGGAGGCCGCGCACTGAGGGGAATCCCCGCCGGCCCGTCGGGCCGTTCCGCGCCGGGGCCGGAACGTATTGACAATTCCCCGCCTTTTCCTGCATCCCTCGGGGTGGCGGTATGCGGACCAACCCCCGGGGGATTCATGATCAGCGTTCTTTCCATGTACAATGTGGGCATCGGCCCTTCCAGTTCGCACACCCTCGGGCCCATGCGGGCCGGGGCCATGTTTCTGAACGCCCTGCGCCGGGCCGGACTTTTTGATCGCGTGGACCATGTGCGCATCGATTTATACGGCTCCCTCTCCCTGACGGGCAAGGGTCACCAGACCGACTCGGCCGTGGTCCTCGGCCTGGCCGGTGAGCGGCCGGAAAGCGTGGACGTCGACGCCGTGCCCGGCTTCCTGGCCGGGGTGCTGCGCAGCGCCTCTCTGCCCCTGGGCGGCGACCGGCCCGTGAAGTTCCACCCAGATCTCGACGTGTTTTTCCACCAGACCCTGCTACCCATGCACGAGAACGGGATGATCCTGACGGCCTTCGCCGGCGGGGAGACCCTGCTGGCAAAGACCTATTACTCCGTCGGCGGCGGCGTGGTCGAAGAGCCGGAAACCTTCGGCCAAAGCCGGAGTGACGGGCACGTCTTCCCCTATCCGTACACGAACGCCGAAGGGTTGCTGGCGCACTGTCGCGAGACCGGCTATTCCCTTTCACGCCTGGTGCTGGAAAACGAACTGAGCCTGCTTGCACGAGAGGAGCTCGGCGCCCGCCTGCGCCACGTCTGGGAGATTATGCGAACCTGCGCCGAGCGCGGCCTGCACGCGGAAGGGCTCCTGCCCGGCCCCATGCGCATCGCCCGGCGGGCTCCGGCCCTGTACCGCCGGCTGACCGGCGGCATGGTCCGCCAGGACGCCAATCCCTTCCTGATTCTCGACCGGCTGAACATGTACGCCCTGGCCGTGAGTGAGGAGAACGCCGCCGGCGGGCGGGTGGTCACCGCGCCCACCAACGGGGCCTGCGGCGTGGTGCCGGCCGTGCTGCTCTTTTACGACAGTTCCATCAACCCCGTGACCGACGCCATCCTGTTGCGCTATTTCCTGGCGGCCGGAGCCGTGGGCGCGCTGTTTCGCACCAACGCCTCCATCTCCGGAGCCGAGGTCGGCTGCCAGGGCGAGGTCGGGGTTGCCGCCTCCATGGCTGCGGCCGGCCTGGCCGAGTTGTTCGGGGCGAGCCCCGAGCAGGTCTGTACCGCTGCGGAAATCGCCATGGAGCACAACCTGGGCCTGACCTGCGACCCGGTCGGCGGCCAGGTGCAGATTCCCTGCATCGAGCGCAACGCGGTGAACGCGGTCAAGGCCGTGAACGCGGCCCGCATGGCTATGGAGCGGCAGTCCACGCCGCTGGTTTCCCTGGATAAAGTCATTGAGGCGATGATGCTCACCGGCAAGGAGATGAGTCCCAAGTACCGCGAGACGGCTCAGGGCGGGCTGGCCTCGGTGCGTCTTCCGGGCTGCGCTTAAGGGGAGTGCCGCCGTGCCTGCCTCTTGGGTTCTTTATGGGGGTGGTCGTGGCGCGGGGCTCTCGGGTGGTGGGGTGATCGCCGGTCGCGGCGGGCAAGAGTCGGTGTGCCTTGAATTTCTGTTGCGCCCTCCGGGGGCCAAAAGGACCGCTACGCGGCGGCCCCTTTGGAATCTCCGCGCGCCGGGGGCTCCGCCCCCTGGACCCAAGAGTTTGTAACGCGGTCGGCAAGACCGGTGCGATCCCCCTTCATGAGCGCCTCTTGGCGGCAGGGCTGAACCCTTCGGAGCTCTCCCCGGCCTTCGGCCGATGAGGATCTCCTCCGGGGCTGCGGGAGCCTCCTCGCCCGCAAGCGGGCTCGGGGGTCTCCCTTCGCGCCCTGCCTTGAAGCCATTGGCGCTTCCGCGTCACAGCATCACTTTTTAGGTTTCGACATAGTCGGGGGCTGTCGATGGATAACGGAGCGAGAAGAGTGCTCGGTTCTCAGAATTTTCAATGTGCCTACCGTTTTCTCGGCAGGCGCATATTTTTAGATAGAGAGCGGCCTTTGGAGGGCGCGCGGGAGCCGGAACCGCAGACCCCCCCGTAGCGGTCTCTTTTGGCGTGAGACAAGGAAGGGGCCGTTTTTGCGATGGGGGCTGTACTCTTCGGTCCTGCCCCCGGAGCAAAAGCGGAACCTGACGCAGTATCACGCCAAAAGAGACCGCTACAGGGCTGCGCCGAGGAGGTCGCCGAACTCACAGCAGCCGACTGTGCGGGCGCCGGACATCTGGGCGGCCAGATCCTGGGTGACGGTCTTGGCGGCCACGACCTTTTCCACGGCGGCGTGGATCAGCCGGGCGGCTTCGGGTTTGCCCATTTCTTCCAGCATCATGGCCCCGCAAAGGACCACGCTGCACGGGTTGGCCTTGTCTTTGCCCGCGATGTTCGGGGCCGTGCCGTGGGTGGCCTCGTAGAAAGCCAGGGTGTCGGACATGTTCACGCCCGGGGCCATGCCCAGGCCGCCGACCTGCGCGGCCACGGCGTCGGAAATATAGTCGCCGTTCAGGTTGGGCGCGGCGATGACGCTGTATTCCTCGGGGTGCAGAAGCACTTCCTGGAACAGGGCGTCCGCGATACGGTCCTTGATCACGAGCTTGTCCGAAGCAGGGTCGGACTCCAGCCGGCAAGCTGCCGCGAACTCGTCCCGGGCCAGTTCGTAGCCCCACTCGCGAAACCCGCCCTCGGTGAACTTCATGATGTTGCCCTTGTGCATGAAGGTCACGGAAGGCTTTTTCCGATCCAGGGCGAAACGGATGGCCCGGCGGATCAACCGCTTGGACCCGGTCGGGGTCATGGGTTTAAGGCCGACGGCCGCCTCGGCCGGCAAGGACACGCCCAGGGCGTCGCGCAGGTATCCGAGGAGCTTGGCCGCCTCGGGCGAGCCGCTTTTGTATTCCAGGCCCAGGTAGAGATCTTCGGTGTTCTCGCGGAAAATGACGACATCCACCTTCTCGGGGTGCCGCACGGGCGAGGACACACCGGGGAACCAGCGCACCGGGCGGATGCAGGCGTAAAGATCCAGGGTCTGGCGCAGGGTCACGTTCAGGCTGCGAAAACCCTTGCCCACGGGTGTGCCGAGGGGGCCCTTGAGGGCGAATGAGGCCGTGCGCAGGGTATCCAGGGAAGACTGAGGCAGCAGCTCGCCGGTTTCTTTCAGGGCTTTTTCTCCGGCGGGCAGCTCGCGCCAGTCCAGGCGGAAGTCCGGGCAGGCCTTGGCCACGGCCGCGTCGATGATCGGACGGGCGGCGGAGACCACTTCCGGGCCGATACCGTCGCCTTCAATATAATAAACGGGTTGCTGCATATCAGGATTTTCCTTGGGCGGGTTGCGGCGCGATACGCACCGGGGTGCCGTCGCGCAGGCGGTCCACGCCGTCCGTGACCACCTGCTCGCCGGGCGAGAGTCCTTTGGTCGCGACCATGACCGTGTCGTTGCCCGCGCCGGTCTCGATGGAGCGCATTTCGACCGTGTTGTCCGCCTTGACCACAAACACGTAGAGTCCTTTGTCGCCGCGCTGCACGGCCGAGGCCGGAACCAGCGGGACGTCCTTCAGGGTGGCGACCAGCAGGCGCACGTTGATGAAGCGGTTGGGGAACAGGCGCCCGGCCGTGTTGGGAAACACGGCCTTGGCCTTGACCGTGCCCGTGGCCGTGTCGATGGCGTTGTCCAGGGTCAGCAGCCGGCCGGTTTCCAGCAGGGCGGAATTGTCCTGGTCCCAGGCTTCCACGGCAAGACCCTCGGGATGCGCGGCCATACCCGCCTGCACGGCCGGGATGCGGCGCTCCACCAGGGTGAAGACCACGGTCATGGGGTCTTCCTGGGTGATGGAGACGATGCCCGTGGTGTCGGAGGCCCGGATCATGTTGCCGAGGTCGACCTTCTTCAGGCCCACTCGGCCGGAGATGGGCGCGGTGATCCGGCTGTATTCGAGTTGCAGGGCCGCGTCGGCCACGGCCGCGCGATCCGCGGCCACCTCGCCTTCGTAGCGGCCGACGGTGGCCTCCTGCGATTGCAATTGCTGCTGCGAGACCGAGCCCTCGCGCACCAGCTTGCGGAAGCGGTTCAGGTCGAGGACCGCGTCCCGGAGCAGGGCCTCGTCGCGGGCCAGGGTGCCTTTGGCCTGGGCCAGGGCGGTTTCAAAGGGGCGGGGGTCGATCTCGGCCAGCAGAACCCCGGCTTTGACCGTCTGCCCTTCGGTGAAGTGGAGGGCCGTGAGCTCGCCGTCCACCCGGCTGCGCACCAGGGCGGTATTTTCCGGCACAGCCGTGCCCAGGGCCTGGACCAGCACAGGCAGATCTCCCCGCGCGACCACGGCCGCGCGTACCGAACGGGCCTCTTCGCCTTCCGGGTGCGCGGGCCCGGAGGCGCGGAACTTCCACCACAACCCGCCGGCCACGACCAGGATCAGGACAACCCAAATCACTTTCCCGCGCATATGTCTTTCCCAACCTTACGGAGCGGCCGCTCAGACCGCCGTGACCACCGGCACCACGATGGGATCCCGATCCAGAACCTTGCGGAAGAACCGGCGCAGCGAGCCGCGGATATTGTCCTGCAGCTTGCCCAGATCGCCGGGGGTTTTGCCTTCCACGCAGTCCAGCACCAGGCACTTGGCGTCTTCGAGCACATGCGAGAATTGCTGCTCGAAAACGAAGCCCTTGGAAAAGATCTCCGGCCCCTGAATGATGGACCAGGTGGCCGCGTCCAGAACCATGACCACCACGACCACGCCCTCGCCGCCGAGCAGGTGGCGTTCTTTGAGCACGGCCTGCCCCACGTCGCCCACGCCCTTGCCGTCCACCATGGTGCCCTGGGCGTCGATGGGGTCTTCGAGGAAGAAGCCGTCCGGGGTGATGCTGAAGGGCCGGCCGTCTTCAATAACCCGGGCGTTGTCGTGGGCCACGCCGCATTCCACGGCCAGACGGCTGTGCTTGACCAGGTGGCGGTATTCCCCGTGCACCGGGACGAAATACTCGGGCCGAACGGCCTCAAGCATTTCGATCAACTCGTCGCGCATGGCGTGACCGGAGGCGTGAACCGGGTGTTCCTTGTCGTAATACACCTCGGCCCCGCGCCGGTAGAGGTTGTTGACCATGGTGTTCACAGCCGTGGCGTTGCCGGGAATGAGCCGGGAAGACATGATCACCACGTCGCCCTGATGGATGCTGAACTGGCGGTGCTCGCCGGACACGATCCGCGAGAGGGCCGACATCGGCTCGCCTTGGGAGCCGGTAACCAGGAGAATCAGCTTTTCGGCCGGCACGTCCGGAATGGAGTTGTCCAGGCAGAGGTTGCTCGGCGGGCGCAGCCGCCCCATGGTCCGGGCCATTTCGATGTTGTTGATCAGGCTGCGGCCGCTCACGGCCACGGTGCGGCCGGTTTCTTCCGCGCAGTCGAAAACTTCCTGGATGCGCTGGATATGGCTTGAGAAGAGGGTGATGATGATCCGCCCGGATTCTTTGGCGAAGATCTGCCGCAGGTTGGCCAGAACCTGGCGCTCACCCAGGGAACGGCCCGCGCCCTCCACGTTGGTGGAGTCCGAAAGCAGCAGGGTGGCGCCGTTTTTGCCGGCGAAACGCCGGAATTCGTCGAGATCCGTGCCCGGACCCTCCAGGGGATTGGGGTCGATTTTGAAGTCCCCGGTATGGACCACCCGGCCCACCGGGGTTTCCACGCCCAGGCCGTAGCCGTCGATGATCGAGTGGCAGACCGGGAAAAAGTGGAAGGTCATGTCGCCGAGAACCACGGGCTTCTCCGGCATGGCCGTGACCAGTTTGCAGCGGTCCAGCAGGCCGCGCTCGCGCAGTTTGTGCTCAATCAGCCCCAGGGCGAAGGGCGAGGCGTAAATGGGCACGCCCGCCGGCAGGTGGGGCAAAAGCCAGGGCAGAGCGCCGATGTGATCTTCGTGCCCGTGGGTGATCACAATGCCGAGCACCTGCTCGCGGCGCTCTTTGATAAATTCGAAACGCGGGATGATGACGTCCACGCCGAGGTGGTAGTCGGAAGGGAACATCAGGCCGCAGTCGACGACCGCCAGCCCTTTGGCCGTGCTCCACGCCATACAGTTCATGCCGATTTCGCCAAGCCCCCCAAGGGGGGTGATGGTCAGCCGGGCCTCCCGCCCGGCGCGCTTGGCTCTGGGGGAGAGCCCGAAAATTCCGCCGTCGTTCATAACAGTCCTTCAGGTAAGAGCGGTGGGTGACGCCACCGCCCAGAGATTGAACTCATAGTCCCGCTCCACCATGACGTGGGCGAACCCGGCCGCCCGCAGGGCGTTTTCCAGGGTTTTCGCCGTCCAGCCGAACCGGTGGGCCATAAAAGGGTTGTCGGCCAGAAACGGCCGGAACCCGTAGAGGATGTCCAGGGGGGTGATCGGCCCCTTGTTGGTCCGGAGCACTTCCTCTTCTTCCCGTCCTTCCGCGATATACTGCGCGGCCAGTTGCAGATCCGGCATGGTGATCAGCGCATAGCCGGCGGGTTTCAAAACCCGGTGAAATTCGCGCAGGGCGATGGGCGCCTCGTGCGGGAACAAATGTTCCAGGTTGTGCGAGGAGTACAGCGCGTCGAACGAGGCCGCCGGCACCACGCCCATGTCGGTGATGGAGGCGACGATGTGCGGGTGGGCGGCCGGGTTGATGTCCAGGCGCACCTCTTCCCAACCCGGGCCGCGAAAGCTCTCATGCAGCTTTTCGCCGGCCAGGGGGCCGCAGCCCACATGCAGGACTCGTTTCACGCCGGCTCCGCGGCGTCCACGGCGTCCAGGCGCCACATGCCGTCGGTGTTGGGCCCGCGCACGAAGCGCCACTTCTCGCGCACTTCGGCCGGGGCCGCCCCGCCCTCGCGCAGCAGGGCCTTGAAAAGAACCGTGGCACATTCGCCCTGCCCGTTTTTTTCCAGGCCGGCGAAAGAGCCTTCCACCAGAACCACGGTAACTTCCCTGGGCGTGGGGTCGCGCCGGGATTCCTCTTCAATGACGGCCAGCATGGCGTCGCTGACAAAGGGACGCAGCGCGTCCATCTCGCGGGCCGCCCAGGCGGTCTGTAACCGGCCGTACAGAATACGCGCGCCATCCATGAAATCGGCCTGATCGAAGCCGTCCGGGTTCGGGGCGGCGGGAGCCGCCTCCTGTGCCGCCGGGTCGGTTTGCTCCGGCGTATCCCGCAGATACTGCCAGGCGTCGGCCGCGCGCTTTTTGGTGGTGTCGTTCGGCCCTCGGCTTTTGTAGTAGCGGATGCGGGAAAGCGCCCAGGAGCCCACCACCACGAGACAGAACAGGGAAGTAAGCTCCATGGCGCTCAGGCCGAAGAACCCGCCCCCGGCGGCGAACGCCCGGCCGGCCGGCACGGCGAGGAACGCCGGCAGGAGGATCAGAAGCGCTATGATTCGGCTGTGGGCCATGTTCTTTCCTCGAGAGCAATTTCGCTTTGGCATTGCCTGTGAAGCCATGAAGCTCCAGTGCATCGCGGCACCATACCGGAGCCCGCCCAAAAATGCAAAGGCCGCGCCCGTCGAAGCTCACAGCATCCAGACATTCTCTCGGAACATTCTCCGGCGTCGGGGTCTGCCTTGTCCGGCCTTGACCGCCGGCGGTTTCTTTTATATATGCTGGGGTATTCTTTTCTTGCCGGGCGGGATTTCCCCACCCGGCCCCGATAACTTTGGAGCCCCGACATGCTGAAAAAACTTCTCCTGATCGCCGGCGCCCTGGCCCTTCTGGCCGGCTGCAACGTGGGCAAAGCCCTGGACGCCGGCACGGACGCTTACAAAGCCGCCAACCTTTCCGAAGAGGAAGTGAAACGCGACGGCAAACTTGTGGCCGACGAGCTTGACGCCAAAAACCCCGTGGCCAAGGGCGACAAGTACGCCAAGCGCCTGGAAAAGCTCACCGCCCGCCTGAAAAACGAAGACGGCCTGACCCTGAACTTCAAAGTTTACAAGGTCCGCGACGTCAACGCCTTCGCCCTGCCCGACGGCTCCATCCGTGTCTTCGCCGGTCTGATGGACATGATGACCGACGACGAGTTGCTCTCCATCATCGGCCATGAAGTGGGCCACGTGAAGCTCGGCCACTCCGCCGAAGCCTTCCGCGTCGCCTATGCGGCCTCCGCCGCCCGCAAGGGCGCCGACGCCGCCGGCGGTGTGGCCGGGGCGCTTTCCCGCTCCGAGCTCGGCGATATCGGTGAGAAGTTCATCAATGCCCAGTTCTCGCAGCAGCAGGAGCTGTCTTCCGACGACTACGGCCTGGCCATGCTCAAGAAGTACAAGCGCCCGGCCGCGGCGGCCGAATCCGCCCTGCGCAAGCTCGCCTCCCTGGGCGAGAGCGGCGGGATGCTCGCCTCCCACCCCAATTCCGACAAGCGGGCCGACCGCATGAAAGAACAGGCCGGAAAGTAACCCGGCTCCGTGTATAGCAAGCGCCCGGTCCATACGGGCCGGGCGCTTTTCACGCTGCTGAAAGGACGCCCATGCCGCGAACCATCGCCTTCACCCGTCCGCGCCGCGTCGGGCGCAAAAAGATCCTCATCTACGCGGCCGTTCTGCTTCTGACCCTTGGCGGCGCGGCCACGGCCGGCCTGCTGGGCTATGACCCCGGCGGCATCCTGGTCCGGGTGGGCTTGCGGCAGCACCGCATCGGGGATGTCATCGACCAGTTCAACGGCGTGGCCGTCCACTACAACGGCCCGGTCGGCAACGTCTCCCACCGGAACCTGACCCCGGACGGCTACAACCTGGGCCAGGCGTACCAGTGCGTGGAGTTCGTCAAGCGCTACTACCACGACGCCCTACATCATAAAATGCCCGACTCGTACGGGCACGCCAAAGACTTCTTCAATCCCGACATCGCCGACGGCGCGGTCAATCCGGCCAGAGCCCTTCTCCAGTGCGCCAACGGCGGAGCCCACGCCCCGCGGGTGGGAGCGCTGCTGGTCTTCGGGCCGTCCGCGTCCAACCCGTACGGGCATGTGGCCATCGTCAGCGCCGTGGAGGAGGGGGAAATCGAAATTATCCAGCAAAACCCCGGCCCGAGCGCGCCTTCCCGCCTGCGCATGGCCCTCACCCGTTCCGCCGGCAACGCGACCATCGAGAACGACAGAGTGCTGGGCTGGCTCTGGAAGCCCGCGCCGTAATTCGCGCACTGCCGGCATACCCTTTCGCTTCGGCTCTAGCCGATGGGTTCTCGAATTTGTGGCGCGCCACATACCCTTACCGGCCTTCCCATTGGGTGAAGGTCGGCAGCTCCGGGGCGGGGGAAGCGCCGGTGACGCTGGATGGCACTGTGCGGAAGCCGTGACCGCCGCACCCCCGGCCGCGCTTGGAGTTTGTTTCTCCGGGCGGCAAAGCGCTCTTGCCTCATACGAAACAAGACAGCCGGTAAAGCCTTACGCGCCTTGCCGGCTCAGCGGTTTTTACGGGGAGCCATTGCCCGGTGCGGATCTCTATTCTCTTAAGTCCTTCTCAATCCCGGCTGATCCCGTGTCGCTCTCTGGGCGGATCTCTCTGGCGGGCGTGGGAGGAAACGGAATGCAAAACGTTTCGGCGCACTCGGCCGCCCTCGCCAAGACGGGAGCGGGATCCAGGGGGGAAACCCCGGCGTGCGGAGATTCCAAAGAGGGGCCGCGCGGCCCCTCTTTGGCCCCCGGAGGGTGCAACAGGAATTATGTGAACACCAAAGCTCCGCCGGCGCAACCGGCGCTCAAGCCTTACTCCAAACTCACTCTTAAAACCCTTGCTCCGCCATCCAAACAATCAAATCCGTCACCCGGCAGGAGTACCCCCACTCATTGTCATACCAGGCCACAATCTTGGCCATGCCGGCTTCCGCCATTTCAGTATATTCGGCCTCAATAATAGAGGAATGCGGGTCGCCCTTGAAGTCCGACGACACCAACTGCTTCTCGCTATACGCGAGAATGCCTTTCAACCTCCCCTCGGCCGCTTCTTTCAACTTACCCCGCAGGGTCGCGGTATCCGCGGGCTTTTCCAGCACGGCGGTAAAGTCCACCAGCGAAACCGTGGGCGTGGGCACACGCAAAGAATACCCGGAGAAACGCCCCTTGAGGGCCGGAATGACCTTGGCCACGGCCTGGGCCGCGCCGGTTGAGGTCGGAATGATGTTGCAGGCGGCGGCCCTGGCCCGGCGCAGGTCTTTGTGCGGCAGATCGAGGATGCGCTGGTCGTTGGTGTAGGAGTGGATGGTGGTCATGACCCCGGTTTTGATCCCGAAGTTCTCATGCACCACCAGGGCGGCCGGGGCCAGGCAGTTGGTCGTGCAGGAGGCGTTGGACACAATATGGTGCTTGGCCGGGTCATAGTCCTTGTGGTTCACGCCCATGACGATGGTGATGTCTTCGTCTTTGGCCGGAGCGGTGATGATCACCTTCTTGGCCCCGCAGTCACGGTGTACGCCCGCCTGGGGCGCGGTGCGGAAAATGCCGGTGGATTCCACCACCACGTCCACGCCGAGCTCCGCCCAGGGCAGGAGCTTGGGGTCGCGTTCGGCCAGGCTTTTCACCTGCCTGCCGTCGATGTGCACCGTGTCGCCCTCCACGACGGGAGAGAACGGCGCGCGTCCGTAGTTGGTATCGTATTCCAGAAGTTGGAAATTGGTGGCGGCGTCGAACAGATCGTTGACCGCGACGATTTCCACTTTGTCCCAATAGCGCTGATGGAGAGCCCGGAAGACCTGCCGGCCTATGCGCCCGAACCCATTGATGGCGACTCGCGTTTTTTTCATGGCATATCCCGATTCTGGTACGATCATGCAAAGGCGAGGCCGGGGCCTAGTCTTCAAAGATCTGGTAGTTGTATTGGGTAAGCAACTCGTAGTCGGAGCGCAAGGCCTCATGCAGGCGGGCGTTCTCGATGGCGATGGCCGCGATGTGCGACACGGCCATGAGAAAATCGCGCTCCTCTTCGGTGAAGGCGCGCTTCTCGCCCGTGTAAATGCGCAGCACGCCCACGGGCTTGCGTTCGACCATCAGCGGGGCCACGAGAATGGAGACGAGCCCCTCGGCCTTGGCGGCTTCCGGGTACTGAAAGCGAGGATCGGTGCGGGCGTCCTCGATACACTCGGTGTGCCCGCCGCTCAGAACCTTGGCATCGATGCCGCTTTTCAGCAACTCGATGGAGCCCTTGCGTAAATATCCCTTGCTCAGGCCATAACTGGCGGAGGCAAGCAGGCTGGTGCCGGAACGATCCAACAGGCGCAGGGTGCAGGCCTTGGCGTTGACCGCCTGGGCCGTGGCTTCCGCGACTTTTTGCAGAACGACCTGCGGGTTGAGGCTGGAGTTGATGACCGTGGCCACTTCATACAGCGGCTTGAAGAAACATGTTCCCTTGGGATTCATGCAAACCTCCTTCAGGAGAGCGGGTGCGAACGGCTCCGGTATTTCGGAGCTTGAGGGAAACGGCGCGGCGGAAATGCGGACAATACATATCCCTTCCGGGGATTTCCCCCTTCGACCCTCTCCAAAGCGACTGCAAAAGTCAAGGATTTCCATGCCCCCTTGCGTATGTGCGCCTTGGCGTGGATTCCGTTCGCAAAGGAGAGGGCGGGACATTCCGAGGGAAAATCGAACCTCTGGGAAAAAAATTGTTGACTCCCACCTTCCCATACGCTAAACACCCACTTCGCGGTCAACACACCGCACCGGCGCGTCCCCATCGTCTAGCCGGCCCAGGACAACGGCCTTTCACGCCGTCGACAGGGGTTCAAATCCCCTTGGGGACGCCAAAACTTTTATCACAGAGGTTCGAAGAAGTTTTTTAAATGCTGTAATAGCAGCATGTTGAAGCCAAAAATGTGTGAGTAGGTCCACGTTTGTATGCTTCAGTCCAGCGCCGATGTGAGTTGAAATGTGAGTAGGTATTTGCTATAAAGCGAATACCTACTCACATTTTTTTTGGAGCTTCACATGGGAAAACTCACTGTCAAATT
>JAVBQP010000058.1:0-42285 GCA_031548905.1 Desulfovibrio sp.
GGGTTTGACGCTGGCCCCCCCGCGCGTGAAAAATCCCCCGGCCCCGGCCCGGGGGGGGGGGGGGCCCGGGGCCGATATGGAATACGTGGGGTTACGCCCCTGCTTTGTATCGCTCAATCAGGACTTTGGCGCGCTGGGTCAGCTCGGGCAGATCCGGCTTGGCGATCTGGTCGTCCGCCCCGGCCTGGACCCCCTTCTGGCGCACCACATCGGAAATAAGCGACGAGAACAGGATCACCGGCAGCTTGGAAAAAATCGAGTCCTGCTTGATCATCCTGGTCAGGGTGTGGCCGTCGAGCTCGGGCATCTCGATATCGGAGATGACGAGATCGACTTTGTCCGAAATACGTTTGCCTTCCCGCTCCGCTTCATCGTTCCAACGCTTGAGCATGTCCCAGGCCTCGCGGCCGCAGGTGGCCTTGGAAACCCGGAACGATGCCTGCTCGAGGCAGGCGGCGATGGTGTTGCGGATGGAGGGGGAATCGTCGGCGATCAGCACGTGGTAGCCGGCGCCGGAGTTCCCGGCCTTGCCCGGATCCCCGGCGTGGGAATGCAGGCTCAGGGAGGGGTCCATGCTGCCGATGACCTGCTCCATGTCCAGCAGGAACACGATGCGCTCGTCAAAACGCACCACCCCGGTCACGGAGTCGTGGCTGAAAGATTGCAGGTATTTGCCGGGGGGCTCCACCTGGGCCCAGGTCATCCGGTGGATGCGCGTGACCCCGGAAACGATGAAAGCCGTGACCACCCCGGAAAATTCCGAAACGATCACTTTCTCGTTTTCATCCTGGGCGGTTTTTTTGCCGAGCCACAAGCCCAGGTCCACCAGGGGCAGCACGCGGCCGCGCAGGTTGAAGGTGCCGAGGGCCGCGGCATGGTGCTTGCCGGGCACGCCGGTGATGGGCGGGCGCCGGATGATTTCCAGCACCTTGGCTACGTTCATGCCGTAGTAGCTGCGGTACTCCGCGCCGTCCGGCAAGGTCTCATCGATGTAGAACTCGATGATTTCAAGTTCATTGGAGTGATTGTCGTCCACTTCCGTGCGGCTCATGCCTCGTATCCTCCGGTGGGGTCCCGGCGCGAAGAAGCGGCCGGGGGCTCTTTGCCATCTTTACGTTGATTCGTCGTCTTTTTCAACCGCTCCGCGAACATTTTTTCCACCCCGGCCTGTTTCGGGGCGATCCGCTTTTTCTTTGCCCCGCCAACGCCCAGGCGGGGGCAGACCTCCGCCACCGGACATTCCGGGCACAGGGGGCGCTGCGCCCGGCAAACGTCGCGGCCGAACGAAACCATTCGGTGGTTGACCAGCCCCCACTCCGCCCGCGGGAACAAGGCCATGAGATCCCGCTCGATGCGGGCCTGGGCCGTGCTCTGGGTGAGCCCCAGCCGAAAGGAGATGCGGCCCACATGCGTGTCCACGGCCACGCCCTCGTTTTTGTCGAAAGCGCCCCAAAGCACCACGGCGGCGGTCTTTCGCGCCACGCCGGGCAGGAGCAGCAGGTCTTTCATGGCATCCGGAACCACGCCGTTGAAACGCCCGGCGACAATTCGGGCCGTTTCGCGCAGGTTGTTCGCCTTGGTACGGAAAAAGCCCGTGGAACGCACCAGGGCTTCCAACTCCTCCAGGGGAGCTTCGGCCGTGCGGGCCGGATCGGGAAAGCGGGCGAACAGCGCCGGCGTGACCTTGTTGACCATGGCGTCGGTGCATTGGGCCGACAACATGACGGCCACGAGCAACTCCCAAGGGCTGCGAAAGGCCAGATGCGGCGTGGGCGCGGGGTAGCGCCCGGCCAGAACGGCGGCGACATGCCGGGCGCGTTCGCCAAGGTCGGCGGCGGGCTCGGGCCGCCTGTTTTTTTTCTCGCTATGCTGCATCGCTCAATCAGTTTCGCTTGGAATTGTGTATGGAACCAGAGGGCCGAAAGGCTTTCAAAACGAACCCTCACGCGGGCGGGCGCGAATCCCGTTTGTCTTTGCCGGCCGATTGGGCTATACGGAAGTGATGCGCGACACTCCCGACATCCTCCCGGCCAAGGGCGAATTCCTGCTCGTCTACGTGACCGCTCCGGACGCGGAAACCGCCGGGCGCATCGCCCGCGCCCTGGTCGAAGAGCGCCTCGCGGCCTGCGCCAACATCCTAAATGGTATGCATTCCATCTACCGCTGGCAAGGCGCTGTTGAAGAGGCCCACGAGGTCGTCTGCCTGTTCAAGACCACCGGAGAACGCCGGGAACGCCTGTTCGAGCGGGTTCGCGAATTGCACCCCTACGAAGTTCCCTGCATCGTCTCCCTTCCCTTGTATGCCGGTTCCGCTCCCTTTCTGGAGTGGATCGCGGCTGAAACCCAAGCCTAAGGAGTCGCCTGTGGCCGTTTACCTGACCGGTTCCGTGGCCTACGACCGGATCATGAATTTCCCCGGCGTGTTTACTGATTCCATCCTGCCGGATCAGATTCACAACCTCAACGTCTCATTTTTTATCGACCAATTGGACGAAAAGTTGGGGGGCAACGGCGGAAATATCGCGTATACCCTGGCCCTGTTGGGCGAGAAGCCCCTGATCCTCGGCACCGTGGGCAAGGACTTCGACCCGTACGCCGAGGCTCTGGACAAAATGGGCCTTTCCCAGGAAGGCATCAAGCGCCTGGACGGCGAGCGCACCGCGGCGGCCTATATCACCACGGATCGTTCCGGCAACCAGATCACCGCCTTCCACGCCGCGGCCATGATGACCCCCTGCGGCTACGACTTCCCGCATCTCGACCCGGAGCGTGATCTGGCCCTGATCGGCCCTTCCAATCCTGCGGACATGTGCGAACACCCGGCCCTGTACCGCAAGCGCAAGGTCCGGTATATCTACGACCCGGCCCAGCAACTGCCCGTACTCACCGGCGGGGATCTGCTCGACGCGGTCTCCGGGGCCTGGCTCCTGGTGGGCAACGACTACGAGATCAAGTTGATCCAGAACCGCATCGGCGTGGACGAGAAGGCCCTGGCCGCCATGACCGGCATCGGCCTGATCTTCACCCTTGGGGCTCAGGGCTCCATGTATCTGGACACGACCGGCAACCGGCACGAGATCCCGGCGGTGCCCGTGGCGAACGTGGCGGACCCCACCGGCGCGGGCGACGCATACCGCTCCGGGCTGATCAAGGGCCTGCTCATGGGCCTTGCCCCGGATCGGGCGGGCCGGCTCGGCGCCGTGTGCGCGGCCTACTGCATCGAGCATTCCGGCACGCAGGGGCACAGCTTCACCCGGGCCGAGTTCTCCGACCGCTTCGAGCGCGCCTTCGGCGAGAAGCCCTGGTAATTCTACTTACAAGGAAAAGATTTCATGCAGTACACCGCCAAAGATATCGAGTTTATGGGCAGGGAAGTGGCCGCCGGCAAATACGTGCGCCGCGCGACCTGCATTCTTTCCGTCCTCCTGGCCCTGGCCCTCGGCGGCATGGCCGGTTATTTCGCCGGCTCCGGCGACGGTGGCCGGGCCGAAATCAAGCAGCCCCTGGGACAGGGCGGCCCTCAGGCCGGCCTGAACATCGGCGGTAACGAACGCCTGTTCGACTCCATCCTCCAGCACGAGGAGCAGGTCCGCAAAGACCCGCAGAACATGGACGCCTGGATTCACCTGGGCAACCTTTACTTTGACACGGACCAGCCGCAAAAGGCCGTCAATTCCTATGAAAAGGCCCTGGCCATTAAAAGCGACCAGCCCGACGTGCTGGTGGACTGCGGGGTCATGTACCGGGAGTTGAAACAGTACGACAAGGCCCTGGAATATTTCCGCAAAGCCCTGCTGGTTAATCCCCGTCACGAATTTGCCCTTTTCAACAGCGGCATTGTGCTCTATCACGATATGGACAGGCGAGAGGACGGCCTCAACGCCTGGCGCGAACTGGTGCGCGTCAATCCGGAGGCCAAGGCCCCGGACGGACGCCCGGTTTCGGCCGTTGTCGAGGAACTTTCAAAACGATAAGCCCACGCCATGCGATACCTTCCCGCCCTTGCCCTCCTGTGCTGCCTTGTCTGCCCGGCCCTTGCCAAGCCGCTGCCGGCGGACCGCATTCTGGAGCCGGAACTCCTCACTCCCTACTTTTCCGTGCTGGCGGACCCGCAGGGCAAGCTGACCTATGAGGGGATTTTCTCCCCCAACCCGGAGGAACGCTTCAGCCCCCTGCACGGGGGGTTTCCGGTCAAGGCGTCCGGGCCGGTCTGGCTGCGTCTGGTGCTGATCCGGGCCATCGCGCCGGGCGCTCCGGGCTACACCCCGGCCCACCTGGTGCTGGATATGGGCGAGCTCCCGCCCGGCATCACCCGGATATACCTGCCGGCCGAGGCCGGATTGCCCGGCGCGGGCGGGGCCGTAACCGGTGAGACGGTCGTCCCCCACGAAAAGATTCTCTTGCCCGAGCCCGGCATCACGCCCGTAAGCGTCTACATTCGCATGGAAGAAACGCCGGGCTTGTGGTTTTCCCCCGTGGTCGGGCCTTCGCCCCTGGCTTCCGGCGACTTTTTCCCTGTGGAACTGATCTTCCTGGGCCTGATTCCGGCGGCGGCCGCGCTCTGCCTGCTGCGCGCGGTCAAGGACCGGGCCGTCTGGCCCCTGTGGGTCGCCCTGTTCCTGGGCTGCGTGCTGATCCAGGATGTGCTCCCCCTGCCGGGCGCCGGGTCGCCCTTCAAGCCGGCGGATCTCCCCGTCCTGCTCGCCCCGGGCTTGGGTCTGATGATTCTGGCCCACCTCGGACGGGTGCTGCTGCAAACCAAAAAACGCTCCCCCGGCGCGGATCTGTTCCTGATCTGCGGCCTGTTCCCCGGCGTGGCCTTGTGCCTGTTGCCGCTGGTGCCCGGCCTTTCCTGGCTCACCCGGCTGTTCCCCCTCTGGGCCCTGCCGGCGCTCCTGTTCCTGCCCGTCGGCCTGGCCGGGTTGGCCCGCAAACAGAGCGGCAGCCTGGGCTATACCGGGGCCTGCTTCTTCGCCGTTGCCGGGGCGGTGTGCACCCTGGCGGCCTTGTTCCTGCCCCTGCCGCCCCTGGCCGCTTCCGCCTGGCTTTGGGGCTTGGCGGCTGCGGGCGTCTGCCTGACCCTGGCCGGCTCCCCGCGCGACGACGCGGCCGACGCCGAAACGGCCGACGCCGAGGACGCGGTGCTGCACAACCTGCCGCCCCTGCAAATGGACGCGTTTTCCAGAGGTGTCGGCTCTCCCGCTCCGGCGGCCCCGGCCGACGCCCCCCTGAGCCTGGGCGGCCCCGCCCGCCCGGCTGTTCCGGCGGCTCTGGACCTGGATATGGACGCCCCGGCCCCGAAACCGGCCGAACCGCCCGCGTTCGCCGACCCGGCCCTGGAATTCGCGCAGCCCCCGGCCTTCGCGGACCCGGCTCTGGAGTTCGCCCCGGCCCGACCCGTCACGCCCGTGGAACCGGTTCTGGACCTGACGCCGGTTTTCCCCGCCGCGCCGAGCCTGGATTTCGACGTTACCGAGGCCTTTCGCCCGGATGAGCGGGAAGAGCCGGCAGCGGCCTCCCCGCCCGTGAGCGAAACGCCTCTCCCCGCCGGGCCGGAGCGGATCGCCGTGGAAGAACCCGCCCCGCCGGCGTCCTTCTTTGCCGAGGCCGAGCCGTTTGAAGAACCTGAGCCCCTTCCGGCCCCCTCGCCGGAGGAAGAATTCTTTCAGGAGATCCCTGCCGAGCGGGAGGAAGTTCCGGCCCCGAAAGTCGTCCGCTCGCCTTCGCCCGCCGACCCCACGGTCATTTCCCTGAAGGACGAGGACTTTTCCGCTTATACCTTGGACGGGCTCAGCACCCCGCCGCCTTCGGCGGAGGCCCGGAACCGCCCCGGCGCGGCGGCCTACATTTTCAACCCGCAATCCCTCGTGCGCGAGGTCCACGCCTCGGTCGAAAAAACGGCGACCTCCAAGGGGTTGCTCCTCTCCTGGTTCGTGGCCCCCACCGTCCCACCCCTGCTGGAAGGGGATGCCCCGAACCTACGCCAAGCCCTGTTCCTGCTCATGCAGAACGCCGTGCAGGCATCCCGGCGGGGCGCGGTGCAGGTGACGGTCCGCCAGAGCCGGGAAACCGGCGACGACGACGAATTCTGCCCTCTGCTCTTCTCCGTTTCGGACAACGGCTCCGATCGCAGAACCGATGCCGGGTTCTTCCAGGCCTGGGAACTGGCCTCGCTTTCCGGCGGGAGCTTCCGGGTCCAGTATCAGCCCGGCTCCGGCACCACGGTTCATTTTTCCGTGCGCTTCCGCCGGCCGACCGAGGAGCAGATCCAGGCCCATTACGAGGAACTCGGCGCGCCGATCGAGCCTGATCAGGCCTCCGTCGTTTCCGAGCCCGTCGGGGCTCTGGCGGAGATGATCGCCGACCTGCTGCCGAGTATGCCCTCCCGGCCCGAACCGGATTCCGGCCTGCCGGGCGTGATCCTGGCCGAGACCACGGCCGGCAACAAAAAACTGCTGGGGCACTATCTCAAGGAGTACCCGGTCGAGAGCGCCTCCGCCCAGCGCCCGGAGCAGGCCCAGGAGTTGTACGCCGCCCGCCCGGCCCGGCTGGTCATCTTTGACGCCGACATGCCGGAATCCGACACCGCCGCCGCCATCGCCGCCATCCGGCGCTTAGAGAGCGAGCGGAGCCTGCCCCCGACCGCGATCATGGCCCTGGTGGGGCATGAGGCCCAGATTGACCGAATGCGCGCCCTCGGCTGTTCTTCGGAGCTGCACAAGCCCTTTGGCCCGGACAGTCTGCGCAAGGCCCTGGCGGCCGCGCTGCCGGATATCGTCACCGCGCCGGAACCGGCTCCCGCGGCGGAGCTTGCGGACGCGCCCCCCCCACAACGGGAAGATTTGGAAGATCGCCTGGAGCGGCTGATCCTCTCCCCCGATTTCCTGCCCGATTCTCCGCCGGCCGCGTCGCGCCGGCCCGCGCCCGAGCCGGCACAGGCTCCGGCCGCGCCGCCGGTCGAGCCCCGGCCGGAGCCTGTTTTCAATCTGCGGCCCATCACGCTTCGGATCCTCGATCCGGCGCAGCCTCCTTCCGAGACGGCACAGCCCCGGCCCGCGCCGGAAGCAACCCCTTCGCTTTTCAACCTGAGCCCTGAGGATGTCACCCCTCCCGCCCCCGCGGCGGCCGAGCCGGCGACGCCCGTTCCGTCCGTCCGGAAGGATGATGTGCCGCTGTTGGATCTGATCATCACGGAAGACGCCGACGAGCCCGAGCCGGCTCCCCTTCCGACGCCGTCCCCCGCCCCGAAGCGGACCCGCCCGCCGGGCATGGCCCTGGTCGGGCTGGATGAGTCGGTGCAGTTGGACATGCTCCCCCTGGTGCCCGGGCTGATCCATTCCTTGCGTGATGCCCTGCGCCTGTGCGCCCAAGGCTTGGCCGACGGCGGCTCCGTCTTTGTGCAGGAGGCGGCCGGCCATCTGGCCGAGCAGGCCGAAAGCTTCGGCCTGGAAAAACTCGGTAAGATCGCCCGCTGCGTGGAACGCGCCGCCGAAGCCGACGACCTGGAAGCCGTGCGCACCCTGCTGGACGACCTCAACGGGGTGACCCTGCGCTACGCGGCCGCCCTGCAAGAGACCTACGACACCTATATCAAGGGAGCGCCCTCGGCATGAGCGCCGGCCTTCCCCCGGCCCACGGGATCATCCCGGCCCGGTATGCCTCCACGCGCTTTCCCGGCAAGCCTCTGGTTCCGATTCTGGGCAGGCCCATGTTTCTGTGGGTCTGGGAGCGGGCTTCGCTGTGCCCACACCTGGCCTCGGTGACCTTGGCCACGGACGACGAGCGTATCGCCGAGGCCGCCGGCCTGCACGGCGTGCCTGTGGTCATGACCTCACCCGACCACCCCGGCGGCACCGATCGGGTACGGGAGGCGGCCGAAATTCTGGGCCTTCCCCCGGAGGCCGTGGTGGTCAACATTCAGGGCGACGAGCCGGCCCTTGACCCGAACAGCCTGACTACCTTGCTCGCCGCGTTCGCGGATCCGTCCGTGCGCTCGGCCACCCTGGCCTGCCCGCTGCTCCGGGAAGAAGCGGCCAACCCCAACCGGGTCAAAGTGGTCCGCGCCCAAAACGGCGACGCCCTGTACTTCTCGCGCTCGCCCCTGCCCTATGTCCGCGAAGAGGCCGGGGTGCCCATCCTCGGGCATCTGGGGGTCTATGCCTTCACCCGCGCGACCCTGGACCGTTACGTGGCCCTGCCCCCCACACCCCTGGAGCGCACCGAGAAGCTTGAGCAGCTCCGGCTGCTCGAGAACGGCATCCCAATGCGCGTGGCCCTGGTCGATGCCCCCTCCGTCGGCGTGGACGCCCCCGAAGACATCCCGGTGGTGGAAGCCCTGCTCTCAGGCTTCGGTCTCTAAGTCATGCCCTTTCCATTCGGCACAGGCGGCGCTCGCGCCTTTCTCCGGCGGCGTGTTTCGCCCCGTACCTCTTACCCCACAAACACACCATGATTCAGGTCGTCAGAGCCAAGCTGCACGGCATCCGGGTCACCGGCTGCAATCTCGATTATCACGGTTCAATCACCCTTGACCCCGAAATCTGCGGGGAAGCGGGCCTCTTTCCCCTGGAATTCGTCCAGATCTGGAACAAAAACAGCGGGCACCGGATCGCCACCTATGTGATTCACGGCGAGCGGGGTTCCCGCTGCTGCATCCTGAACGGCGCGGCCGCGCGCACCTGCCAGAAGGGCGACGAGGTGATCATTTGCGCCTCGGAATACCTGCAAAAAGCCGACGAGTTGCCCTCTGTGCGGCCCAAAGTGCTGATCTTCAACGAGCGGAATGAAGTCGTAGAGCGCTTGCGCTACGAGGTTCCCCGGGAAGAGGGCGGGTTCGGCTTTGAAATTGTGACGGAGCAGCCGGGAAAAGCCTGAGCTGAGCCCCTGCGGAACCGGAGGCCCTGCCGCGCGACTTCGCAAGGGGCGCCCCGGCGGCTTCCGGCCGCCGGTTGCGGTTGCGGCCGTTTCAGATTACATGTAGCGGATGCGTTTCCGGCAAGCCGCGTCGTCGGCCCGGATACGGCGGAATTCCCGGTTCGGCGCGCCGCGCGCGGGCCGATTCCTCCGCCCACGGCTTCGGAGAACCCCTGCCGATACCCGGCGAACGGCCGCTCGCCCGGCCGCCCAAAAAAACCGTTCAGGAGGCTGTCCAGATGTCTGTGAAGAAACTTCTCACCGCCACGGCCCTCGCTCTTTTTACCGCCGGCGGCGCCCTCGCGGCCGAGCCGATCAAAATCGGGGTCTACCTGCCCCTGACCGGCCAGAACGCGTTCGGCGGCCAGCTTGAGCTTGAAGGCGTGCAACTGGCCCACAAAGAGCAACCCACCGTGCTCGGCCGGCCCGTGGAACTGGTCATTGTGGACAACAAGTCCGACAAAGTGGAAGCGGCCAACGCCGTCAAGCGCCTGACCGCCAAGGAAAAAGTCACCGGCATCATCGGCACCTACGGCTCCTCCCTGGCCATGGCCGGCGGTGAAGTGGCCGAATCCGCCAAGACCCCGGTCATCGGCACCTCCTGCACCAACCCCCTGGTCACGCAGGGCAAGAAGTATTACTTCCGGGCCTGCTTCATCGACCCCTACCAGGGCGCCGGCGCGGCCACCTACGCGTTCAAGAACCTGAACGCCAAGAAGGCCGCCATCCTCAAGGACGTGTCCAACGACTACGCCGTGGGCCTGGCCAACTTCTTCAACAAGTCCTTCGCCAAGCAGGGCGGCACGATCACGGCCAACCTGAACTACAACTCCGGCGACCAGGACTTCACCGCCCAGTTGACCGAAATCATCAAAGACAAGCCTGAAGTGCTGTTCATCCCGGCCTACTTCGCCGAAGGCGCGATCATCATGAAGCAGGCCCGCGAACTGGGCGCGACCTTCCGGATCATGGGCGGCGACGCCATGGACAACCCGGAAACCGTGAAGATCGGCGGCGCGGCCGTTGAAGGCTTCCTGCACACGACCTTCCCCTACGACATGACCATGCCGGAGATGAACCCCACGGCCAAGAAGTTCACGGAAAACTGGAAGGCCACCTATCCGGGCAAGGATCCCAACGTGAACGCCGCCCTGGGCTACACCTGCTACATGATGTTCATGAAAGCCATTGAGACCTCCGGCTCCGACGACCGCGAGGCCGTGACCAAGGCTCTGGCCGGCATGAAGGACTTCCCGGCCGTCACCGGCATGTTGAGCATCAACGCGACCCACGATGCGGAAATGCCCATCGGGGTGATCGAGATCAAGGACGGCAAGCGCGTGTATCTGGGCGAAGTTCAGCCCGAAATGTAATCCATATTGAGATGCGGGGGAGGAGCCGGAGCGATCCGGCTCCTCCCGTATCCGGCTTTCGTTGCAAAGCCAAGGCAATCGAGGAGCCTTTTCATGAGCATGGAAATGTTCATACAGCACCTGTTCAACGCGCTTGCGCTGGGGGCGCTGTATGGCCTTATCGCCATCGGCTATACGATGGTCTACGGCATCCTGCGCCTGATCAACTTCGCCCACGGCGATATTTTCATGCTGGGCGCTTACCTGGTGTTTTTCTCCACGGTCGCGTTCATGCCCTTGTGGGTGGCCCTGCTCATCTGCTCCTGCGCGGTACTGGTTTTTTACGGGGCCCTGTTCGGCTGGTCGCCCAAAACCGCGCCCTTCGCCCTCGGTCTGGCCGGGGCGCTCGCGGCCGGCGCCCTGTATTACAGCTTTTTCGCCCCCGGCGATTTCCGGCCGCCCTGGGGCGTGGCCGTGCTTTTCGCCATTGCCGTGACCAGCGCCTGCGGCATCCTGGTGGACCGCGCCGCCTACCGCCCCCTGCGCGACGCCCCGCGCATCTCGGCCCTGATCAGCGCCATCGGCATTTCCTTCCTGATCGAAAACCTGGGCGTGGTGCTCTTTACCGGCCTGCCCCGGCCGGTGGTGCAGCCCGAGCTCCTGGCCGCGCCCATCAGCGTGAGCCTGGCCGGCCTGACCGGCAACCCGGAGAGCGTGGTCCGGATCGTTCCCATGGCCCTGGTCGTGCCTGTGGTGGCCGTGCTTCTGGTGGGCATGTTGCTGTGGATCATCTACCGGACCAAGCCCGGCCTGGCCATGCGCTCCATTTCCAAAGACATCGAGACCACCCGGCTCATGGGCGTTTCGGTGAACAAGGTCATCGCCCTGACCTTCGGCCTGGGCTCGGCCCTGGCCGCGGCCGCCGGGATCATGTGGGCCCTGCGTTACCCGCAGATTCACCCCTACATGGGCATTCTGCCCGGCTTCAAGGCTTTCATCGCGGCGGTCATCGGCGGCATCGGCTCCATCCAGGGGGCGATGATCGGCGGCTTGATGCTCGGGTTCATCGAGATCCTGGTCGTGGCCTTTTATCCCTCGCTTTCCGGCTACCGCGACGCCTTCGCCTTTGTGCTGCTGATTCTGATCCTGCTCTGCCGGCCCACGGGGCTTCTGGGCGAAAAGCTGGAGGATAAAATATGAACTCCGCCGCAAACGCCCGAGCGGCGCGCCCCGCGGCAACCACGCGCGACGTCTGCCTGACCCTGGCCGCGACCGCCTTGCTCGGCGTGGGCCTGCACTTCGCCCCCAACTTTTTGGACGACTACGGCGTGCAGGTGTTGAACCTGGTGGCGATCAACGCCATCCTGGCCCTTTCCCTGAACCTCATTTACGGGTTCACGGGCATGTTTTCCCTCGGCCACGCCGGGTTCATGGCCGTGGGCGCGTATGTCTGCACCATGCTCATCCTGACCCCGGACCAAAAACTGGCCATGTGGATTCTTGAAGACATCCACCCGGCCCTGGCCGATATTTCCCTGCCGTTTTCCCTGGCCGTCCTGGCCGGGGGGCTCGCGGCAGCCGCGCTGGGGCTGCTCATCGCCGTGCCGGTGCTGCGCCTGGGCGGCGACTA
This sequence comes from Desulfovibrio sp., assembly GCA_031548905.1. Taxonomy (GTDB): domain Bacteria; phylum Desulfobacterota; class Desulfovibrionia; order Desulfovibrionales; family Desulfovibrionaceae; genus Frigididesulfovibrio. The sequence continues at coordinate 11,896 of JAVBQP010000058.1, forward strand.
CCTGGGTATCGCCACCCTGGGGTTCGCGGAAATCATCCGGGTGGTGATCACCAACGCCACACCCTTTACCAACGGTTCCCTCGGCATCAAGGGCATCAGGGCTTTCCCCGAAGGGATCTCCGGCACCTGGTGGTATTACGGCTGGCTGCTCTTTGCCCTGTACTTCATCGTGACCCTGCTGCGCAGCAATGTGGGCAACGTGTTCAAGGCCATTCGCGACGACGAGATCGCGGCCCGAACCATGGGGGTGAACACCTTTTTCTACCGGGTGCTTTCCTTCAGCATCGGGGCCTTTTTCGCCGGTGTGGGCGGGGCGCTCATGGCCGCGCTCATTTCGACCATCGACCCCAAAATGTTCACCTTCATGCTGACCTTCAACGTGCTGATGATCGTCGTGGCCGGCGGGCTCGGGTCCATCACCGGGAGCATCATCGGCAGCATCGTGATCACCGTGATGCTCGAGTGGCTGCGCTTCGTGGAAGACCCCATTTACCTCGGCGACTTTGAGATTCCCGGCATCCCCGGAATGCGGATGGTGATTTTCTCGCTCCTGCTCATGGCCATCATCCTGTACAAGCGAACCGGGCTCATGGGTATGCGGGAGTTTTCCTGGTCCTGGCTCCTGGGGTTGTTCGGCAAACAATCCGGCAAAGCGGGGGCGGCATGAGCGCGATTCTGGACCTTTCCGGCGTAACCATGCGCTTCGGCGGGCTCACGGCCGTCTCGGATCTTGATCTGGCCGTGCCCAAGGGCGCGATTACCGGCCTGATCGGCCCCAACGGCGCGGGCAAGACCACGGTGTTCAACATGATCACCGGCTTTTACACGCCCACGGCCGGGGAAATCCGCTTCAACGACCGACCGATCTCCGGCCGGCCGCCGCACCGCATCTGCAAGGCGGGCATCGCCCGAACCTTCCAGAACATCCGCCTGTTCGGCACGGCGTCGGCCCTGCAGAACGTCATGGTCGGCGGTCACGTGAACGCCGGAACGCCCTGGTGGGCCCCGGTTTTTTTACTGCACTTCGGCCGGGAGCGCGCCCTGCGCCGGAGGAGCATGGAACTTCTGGACATGCTCGGCCTGGCCGACTCCGCCCACCTGCCCGCCGGGGCTTTGCCTTACGGGGCGCAGCGTCGGCTGGAAATCGCCAGGGCGCTCGCCACCAACCCGAGCTTTTTACTGCTGGACGAGCCGGCCGCCGGCATGAACCCGCAGGAAAGCGCGGAACTCATGGGCCTGATCCGGCATATTCGCGACACCTTCGACCTGACCATCCTGCTGATCGAGCATGACATGAAGGTGGTCATGGGCGTGTGCAGCCACATCTGGGTGCTGGAATACGGCATCCGTATCGCCGACGGCGACCCGGACGCCATCCGCAGCAACCCCAAGGTCATTGAGGCATATCTGGGCGAGGAGTACCTGAACTATGCTTGAGATCAGCGATCTGCACGTGTTCTATGGCGGCATCCATGCCGTCAGGGGTATATCCCTGTCCATTCCCAAGGGGAGCATCGTCACCCTGATCGGAGCCAACGGCGCGGGCAAGAGCAGCACCGTGCGGACCGTCTCCGGCCTGGTCAGGTCGGCCACGGGACGAATCCTTTTCAAAGGCGGCAACATCCTGGGCAAAGCGCCGGAAGATATCGTGCGCGCGGGCATCGCGCTCAGCCCCGAGGGCCGGCGCATCCTGCCCCATCTGACCGTGGAAGAGAACCTGCGCCTGGGGGCCTATATCCGCAACGATAAAGACGGCATCGCCAAAGACATGGAGTGGGTCTACTCCCTGTTCCCCCGCCTCAAGGAACGCGCCTGGCAGCGCGGCGGCACCCTTTCGGGCGGCGAGCAGCAGATGCTGGCTGTGGGCCGGGCGCTTATGTCCAACCCCGAGGTGGTCATGCTTGATGAGCCTTCTCTGGGCCTGGCGCCGATCCTGGTTCGGGAAATCTTCGAGATCATCAAACGGATCAACGCGATGGGCAAGACCGTTCTCCTCATCGAGCAAAACGCTTTTGCGGCCTTGTCCGTCGCCCACCACGCCTACATCATGGAAACAGGCGAAGTGGTGCTCGAGGGGGAAGGACGGGAGCTTTTGCACAACCCGCAGGTCAAGGCCGCCTATCTCGGCGGCTGACGCCGGGCCGGCCGGAACCGCGCTGCATTCCGTCACCGCGCCGGGGGAGCCTTGAGCCTTACGGCGCGGTGGTGTATTCCGGCACACAACTTTTCGTATGCGGTCTGTTGCGCCTGTCAGACAGGCTTTTCCTGGTTTTTCTTGCTTTTTGCCTTCTCCTGTGCGATGCATTGCGCATCACAAATTCTATACACGTTTTGCGCAAATACAGGCGCTCGACAACGCATGAAATATGCCGTGTCTATTTCTCTTTTATAAAGGGGTAGGTAAACATATACCTTCTTCAGGAAAACGGAAAATAGCTCGTACTATCCCGTGTCGCGGCATACGTTGAATTCTTATAAAAGAACGACTACGGCATGAAAACATCAAGATATATCTGCCTACGTACAAGCGCTACAGATAATATTCTCTCCGGCCATCATCGCCGGGTAAAAAATATATCACTTTGATGTTCATATGAGAATGTACGGCGTGTCAACTCCTTCCCCCGGCTCCGCCTCTCCCGGGGCGGAAACGCCACCCGGGCGCGCCGTTCCGCCAGGCGGCACTCCCCGGCGGTGTGGACCGATGCTTCGGCTTGTGCCTTTTCTGGGCTTGGCGGTGGCGCTCCCCGTGTTTTTATGGGGTGTGCATATTGAGTTGCAGAAGCAACTGGGCCGGCTTGTTCTCTCGAATCTGCGCCAGGAAGCCTCCATGCACGCGGCGCTGTTGGCGGAGAACCTCAATGCCCGCTTCGCCCGTCTGCAAATGGCCGTGAACGTCTCGGGCCGCTATCTGGTGGGGCGCTCCGCGGCCGAGGCGGCGCTGGAATTCGGATGGGGCAAGGAGGATACGGACGCCGTGATCCTGCTGCCGGTCGATCCCACGCAGCCTCTTTCCCCAACGCGGTCGATTGTCGACTCGGGTTCCGAGGACGGCCGCTCCATCCTGCTGACCCGCCCGCTGCGGGACGCCCGGGGCCGTATCCTGGGCCGCCTGGCCGTGCGCTACTCGTTTGACGAGCAGGTCGCGCGCTTTCGCCACGACGGCAACCATGTGCTCCTCATCGACAAGAACGGCGTGATACTGGCTGGGGCCACCCCGGCCGGGCTGTGCTTTCCCGCCATTTTCAGGGATCGGGGCGCGGACGGCTGGGCGGAGCGTTTCAGTTGCGGGGACGACGACCACCTGGGCGCGGCGGCGGCCGTGCCGGGCACCACTTGGTATGTGGCCGCCGTTTCCGATGGAGTCCTGCCCTTCCCCATGGCTCAGGTACACGCCCTGCTGGTCGCGGCCTGGGCCGGTTTCATGCTGCTTCTGGTCTATGTCTGGCTGCACTCCGGCTCCCTGGAGCGCTATAAAACCCTGAGCGAAAGAGACCACCTGACCTCCGTGCGCAACCGCCTGGCCTTCGAGCGGGATATGAAGCTTCGAGAAGGCGCCGAGAATTTCCCCCTCTCCCTGCTCATGCTGGACATCGACGGCTTGAAAGCGGTCAACGACACGCTTGGGCACGAGGCAGGGGATATTCTGCTCCGGCGCGCGGTCGGCCTGCTGCGCTCCACCCTGCGTGAAGAGGATGTGCTCTACCGCGTCGGGGGCGACGAATTCGCCGTCATTCTCGCGGGAACGTCCATGAAGACGGCGGAATCTTTGCGTGACCGCATCCATGAGGCGACAGGCCGCTTCCGGCAAAACCGGGAGCAGCCGCCTTTGTCCATGTCCATCGGCCTCGCCGGGGCGGAGAACCGCAAGACGCTGTCCACCCTGTACAGCCGCGCCGATCGGGACATGTATGAAGAAAAGAAACGCCGGCGCGAGCCGTTCCGCCGTGAACTCGGCCTATGGCTCGCCTCGCATCCGGAACGCCATGACCGCCGGCATAAGTCGGCCGACGGGATTCTGTGACACAGCGAAAGGCAAAAACGGCGGCGGGGGGAGAGAAGTGCTCTCCCCCCGCCGCGGAGTTTACCGGGCCGGCAGGCTAGGCGGGATTCCGGCTTTCCGCTTCCCCGGCGGACGGAGCGGGAGCTTCCCGCAACGAGTCGACCAGCTCCTCGGCTTTGGATGCGGGAATGTGCAGATACTTGAAGACGCTTTCGCTTTCTTCCTTGGTTTCCTTCTTTTTCTGCACCAGCCGGACATTGGACAAGCTTATCCAGGCGTCGGCGTCGCCGGGGCAGGTGTACAGGGTGAGCCGGGAAAAGCTTTCCGCGCCTTCCGAGAGGCCCAGGCCGAACAGGGGGGAGTAGTCCCCGCGTTCCAGCGTGGCGGTGAGCGCCTTGGGGTCGGCCACTGCGGCGAGCTTGGCGGGGAGCTTCTTTTCGTCCATCCAGCGGCCTTGGGTTTCAGAGTACGGGTCACGCGTATACAGCCCGGAGAGCAGCAAGGTCACGCCGAGGATGCCGGCGGCCTCGCCCCCCCAGATCAGCCAGAGCCAGACGCCTTTGACCACGGTTTTTTTGATCGTCCACAGGCCCACGGGGTTGATGGCCTGGGCCATCTCCCACATCTCACCCGGAGCGGCAAGGAAGTGCCCTGTCAGGCTCAGCGTGCCCATATCGACGCTGCCCCAGATTTCCGGTGTTTTCACAGCCAGGAAGTAGGCCCACTGCATATACACGGCCACAAGGCCGGAAAACGTCCCGGCAAGGGCGCAGCTCGGGACGTTGCGGACCTTGCCCGCCTTGCAGGCGGCCGCGACGGCCAAGCCCACCACGGCCCCGTAGCCGAGGGTGATCAGAACGTTGCAGTAAATCAGCGGGATCAGCTCAATCAGTTGGACATAGGCGAACGCCCCAAGCACGGCGGCCGCGAGCCCGGCCCCGAACATGCCGAGAACCCCGGGCGCCGGAGCTTTGCCGGAATGGCGGTAATACAGTGTACGGCTCATATGGTCTCCTGAAATCCGTTATAAATGGTTTGCAGCCCGCATTCATACACCGGGGTGGGATGTTTGGAAAGCGAAAAATGGCGCCGGGCGAGACCTTGCAGTCCCGCAAGGGAAAGCGCGCGAGCGGATGCTTTGCGCGGCAGGGGCGTCTGTGGTACTGAAGCCGGATTCAAGGAGTTTGCGTATGCGGTTGTATTCTTGGAACGTCAACGGGTTTCGTTCGTTGATCGGCAAGCCCGAGTGGGCCTGGTTCTCGAGGGTCGGAGCCGACGTGGTGGGCTTGCAGGAAACCAAGGCCGAGCCGGCCCAGATTCCCGCGGAGCACCAAAACTACCCGGACTATCGGAGCTGGTGGCTCCCGGCCGTGAAAAAGAAGGGCTACTCGGGAGTGGCGGTGTTTTCCCGCCCGGCTCCCCTGGCCGTGAATTATGAACTGCCGGACACCGATTTTCAGGGCGAGGGCCGGTTGCTGCACCTGGAGTTCCCGGCGTTCCATTTCTTTAATGTTTACTTCCCCAACGGCCAGAAAGACAACGATCGCTTGACGTATAAGCTGGCTTACTACGAAGCGTTTTTGCGCCATGCCGAGGAGTTGCGCAAGGGAAAGCCCATCGTGGTTTGCGGCGACTTCAACACCGCGCATAAGCCTGTGGATCTGGCCCGGCCAAAAGAGAATGAGGAAACATCCGGGTTTCTGCCCATCGAGCGGGCCTGGCTGGATCGCTTTGTCCAGGCCGGCTACGTGGATACCTTCCGGTTGATCAACGGCGACAAGGCCGGCGAATACTCGTGGTGGTCATACCGTTTCAAAGCTCGCGAACGGAACGTGGGCTGGCGGATCGATTATTTCTTCGTCTCGGCCGAGTTGGCGCCGAAAGTGAAAAACGCCTGGATCGAGCAGGATGTGATGGGGTCGGATCACTGCCCGGTGGGGCTGGAGTTGGAAGTGTGAGGGGGTGAAGGGCAGAGGGGAAGCGGCGGCGACCTGTGAGCGGGGGGGGAGAAGGCGGCCGAGGCGCGGGCTCTCGAGATGCGGCATGATCGCCGGCGGGCTTTGTTGACTTTTTGAGTCCTGCTGTACCCTCCGAGCCAAAGAAGGCGGCTGCGCGGCCGCCTCTGAAATCTCCGCGCGCCGGGGGCTCCGCTCCCGTCTTGACGTGGGTGGCCGAGGACGATGAAGCCTTTCCCCCTTTTCCCCTCCGGCATCCTCCCTCGTCCGCGCACACCCGTCCCACTCTCGCGGACGAACGACACGCATCCGGCCGGGCCACCGATGCGATCCCCCTTCAGCAGCGGCTCTTGACGGCAGGGCAAATCCCTGCGGAGTTCTCGGTGTGTGTTTTCAAAATGGACACCGACCGGATAGCGCGGTTGTGTTACCCTGCCGGCATGGCAAGGTGGAAGATTTTTTGGTAAGTGAAGCGGGCGCGGAGGAGTATCGGGAATGGTGAATCCAAGCCGCGAAAGAGGATGCATGGCTCGTAAACGCCGCTCGTCCAGGCGTAGGTATACATTGACGCCACGGCGCATTGTCGCCTTGATTTTGCTCGCCGTTTCTCTGTTTGGGGGCGGCGCGTTTTTGCGCGGCAAGGTGGTTTCCGTTGCCGATGGCGATACTCTGACCGTCTTCAGCGACACGGGCTTGACCAAGGTACGCCTGTATGGCGTGGATTGCCCGGAGTCCGCTCAGCGCGGCGGGCAAGAGGCGACCGCCGCGACCCGTTCCCTGGCCCTGTTCGAGGAAGTCCGCCTGGAAGTGGTGGAAACCGACCGCTACGGGCGCAGTGTTTCTCTAGTCCACTTGCCGGACGGCCGGATACTCAACGAGGAACTCGTCCGTCAGGGCAACGCCTGGGTTTACACGGCCTATTGCAAGCAGCCCCGCTGCCTCGCCTGGCAAGCCTTGGAGCGTGCGGCCCGAGCCGACAAAAAAGGCCTCTGGCAAGACAACAACCCCCAACCGCCCTGGCGCCTGCGCGAGCGGCACCGACGTTGAAAAATACACAGGAAGGCGGGAATTATTTTTCCTGCCTGTCGGCACATGCTTTTTCCATGTTTATTACCGGCCGCTCTTGGCGTTCCTTCGGGCCAAAGAGGCGGCTGCGCCGCCCCCCTTTTCGGGTTCCCGGAGGGTAGACCGACATGCAGCGCACAACAAATTTTACCGGTGCGACGGCGTTCACCCCACCACCTGAGAGTTCCTCTCCACAGCTACTTCAACGCGGCAACCGTCACCCATCAAAAACTCTCCGATAAGCCTTCGGCAGCCTACCTTTCCTTTACCCTCCAAACGTCTCCGCCACCCTCCGCAACGCGTCGAAATCCTCCACCCCGTGAGCAAAACTCGGCATGGCAACTTCAAACGCCGAAGGCGCCAAATTTACCCCGCACGCCCGGGCATGGCGATAAAACCGGGCGTACCGCTCGGTATCCACGGCCTTGGCCTCGGCAAAATTCCGCACCGCGCCCTTGCAGAAGAACATCGTGAACATGCTCGCCAAGCGATTGATGACCACATCAATTCCCTTGCCGCGCAGAATGCCCTCCAGATCCGCGCACAACGCTTCCACTCTCCCCTCCAGACCCAGGTAGTCGGCCCCCTTCAGCACGCCCAACCCGGCGATGCCGGCGGCCATGGCCAATGGGTTCCCGGAAAGCGTCCCGGCCTGATAAATGCCGCCCATGGGCGAAATCCGTTCCATATACCGCCGCTTGCCGGCATACGCCCCCACGGGCAGACCGCAGCCGATGATTTTGCCGAGCACGGTCAGGTCCGGGTCGATGCCGAAACGTCCTTGCGCACCGTTGTAAGAAGCGCGGAAACCGGTAATCACCTCGTCGAGGATCAGCAGACTCCCGGCTTTGGAGCACGTCTCGCGTAATCCTTCCAGAAATCCCGGCTCGGGGAGCACCAAGCCCATATTGCCGGCCGCCGGCTCGACGATCACCGCCGCGATCTCCGGGCCGAAGCGCTCGAACAGGCCCTTCACGGCCGCAAGGTCGTTATACGGTGCGAGCAGGGTATCGGCCACCACGGCGTCGGGCACGCCGGGCGTGCCGGGAATCGAAAAGGTCGCCACCCCGGAGCCGGCCGCGGCCAGAAAGGCGTCGCCGTGGCCGTGGTAGCCGCCGTCGAACTTCACGACCTTGGCTCGCCCGGTCACGCCCCGGGCCAGGCGCAGGGCGCTCATGGCCGCCTCTGTGCCGGAGTTGACCATCCGGACCATGTCCATCTTGGGCAAAGCCTCCAGAATCATCTCGGCCAGCACGACCTCGGCCTCGCAGGGAGCGCCGTAGCTGGTGCCTTTGCCGGCGGCCTCGGCCACGGCTTTGGTCACGGCCGGGTGGGCGTGGCCGAGCAGCAGCGGGCCCCAGGACTGGACATAATCCACGTAGGTGTTGCCGTCCGCGTCGGTGATCCGCGCCCCGGACCCGGAAGCGATGAACAATGGCTCGCAGCCCACGGAACGGCAGGCTCGCACCGGGCTGTTCACCCCGCCGGGAATAACCCGGCAGGCCCGCTCAAAAAGCTCATGCGAACGCGACATGGGAATCTCCTGAAGAAAAGTGTGAAGTAGGATGGGGTGGATTTGCCTCCGGCGGGCAAAGGGGTTGAACCTCTTTGCAATCCCCGTTGGCGGCCTCGCGGCGTGCCCCGGCGACGCGCTCGGCGCCGCCCGACGGCTCAGAAATAGGTCATGGAGATTTTTTTCATCTCCCGCAGGCTCTCCAACACGGCGTACTCGCGCAACGGGGTTTGCCGGATCAACTCGGCCACGACCTCTTTATACTCGTCAGGGTTGCGGCCGTGGATCATCGTATACAACTCATACGGCCAGTCCTCGGCCGAGGAAGGCCGGTAGTAGCAATGGGAAATGAGCGGATGCTCGGCCGCCTTGGCCCCTATGGCGTCGGCATCCTCGCGGCGCACTATCCAGGCCACCATGGCGTTGTGGGTCCAGCCCGCTTTCTGGTGCTTGAGGCTGGCCCCGAAACGGCGGATCGCGCCGTCTTCCTTCAGGGAACGCAGCAGGCTGAGCACTTCGTCTTCGGTCAGCCCAACGGCCCCGGCGATATCCGCATACGGGGCCGGGGAGTCCGGCAGGTTTTTCTGCACGATGCGCAACACGGCGCGTTCCTTGTCGGTGAATTCGCGGGCCATCGATTCTCCTGAATTGCCGGAGGCCTTTCGGCGCTCGGGTTGTTCAGGCCGGAACATAGCCTCGAAAGGGCGGGGAGGTCAAATGATGGGATGAAAAGGCGAGACGCCGCGGCAGGCTCGATTGACAGTGGACCCCATTCCGCTGCCCCCTTCGGGAATCGCCGGGCGTGAGAATATGCCGGGATGACCCGGCTGCCTTTCGTACCCGGCCGAATTCGCGGCGAACAACAACATTGCCTTCACAACCATCCCTAAGGACGACGAAAGTATTCCCCATGTCCTCTCAAACGACGCCGTTGTCAGGAAAAGCACCCACTCCATCAGCGCCGTGCGGGACTTAGAATATATCCGTAAATAAGTGGAGCGTGAGCCGAGGACGAGGAAAAGCGCTTTTTTGCGTAAGAAGTGTACTCTGATGGTACTCGACTGGAGCAAAAAAGCGCTTTGACGAAGTAATCGGCCGCGATACGCTTATTTACGGATATATTCTTATTCGTCACGAAAATTCCCGGCCACGATGAGGCCATAAAAGTCATCGGCGATGCGCTGGAACTTTACGAAATCCTCATGAAAACGGCGCGTGTCATCGTGGGATTTGATGAGACGCGCGACGTCTCCTTTACGGCAAACGCCGCCTTGTGAGCTAAAACAGGCCGGGCAGCACGGCGCGGTTGCCCTTCAAAGGTAACCGGCACAGGGGCAAACCGCGAAAGTAGAGACAGGCCTCCGGGGCGGCGTGGGCCACGGTCCGGCTCTCGCCGCGCAGCAGGGCCTCGAGGGGGCCCGCTTCTTCGATATCCAGAACGGCCGCGCCGCGAGCGCGGGCCTCGTCCGGCTCGGGCATGAGGAAGCGCAAGGCCGGATATACCCGCACCCGGCCGTCCGGCCCCATCTTGCCAAGCGGGAACCCTTTCCAGGAGATCCCTTCCGGAATCAGTTCCAGGGAACGGGCCGGGAGGAAATGCGCCGTGCCGTTGTAAGAACGGATGACGCCCGGCGGCAGAAGCGAAGGATCGCAGCCGGGGCTTTCCAGGGCGGCGGGGGCGACGTCTTCCCAGCGGGGGCCGGAAGAAACGGCTCGACGCTTCTTGAGGGTGGGCGGCTCAACGATACGTTGCTCCCCACCCGGCGCGTCCGCGGGTTTTTGCAGCGCGGCCACGAAAAAACCCTGCCCGTCCGGGCCGGGCGCGGTACGCAGCACCCCGGCGAACTCCGGCAGGCGGGCTTCCTCGAAGGCGAAGCCGGCGGGTCGCTCGAGGGGCCGGAACGTGAAACCGATCTCCCGGCAGGCGAACAGAAGCTGCTCCTCGTTCTCTTCCACATTGGTCGTGCAGGTGGAATACACCACCCGGCCGCCGGGGACGCACAGGCGAAATGCTTCGTGCAGAAGCCTCCGCTGCAGGACGATCAGCGGGCGAACCTTGTCGCCCTTCCACAACCGCATGACCTGCGGGTTTTTCTCCACCGTCCCCCAGCCGCTGCACGGCGGGTCGAGCAGGATGCGGGCGAATCCGCCGCCGGGAACCGCCGAGGGCAATGGAAGCGACTCGGCCGGGGCGCCCAGAGTGGCGCACTGGGGCAGATTCAGAAGCGACAGGTTGCGGCGCAGAGTGGCCAGGCGGGAGGTGTTGGGCTCGCAGGCCAGGACAAACCCCCCCGGCCCGCAAAGGGACGCGGCCAACGAGGTTTTGCCGCCCGGCGCAGCGCACATGTCCAGAACCGAGTCGCCGGGAGCCGGAGCCAGGGCCGGGGGCGGGAGCATGGAGGCCCTGTCCTGAATATAGAGAAAGCCGAAACGGGCCGCGGCGGAAGCTCCCAAAGAAAATGGCTCCGCGTCCAGACGCCTGCCGGCGGCGTAAAATGGATCCTCGCGAAATGCAAACCCCTGCGCCGTGAGCAGATCTTGCACGGCAGCGGCCTGCTCCGCCTTGCAGTTCAATCGGAATGAGCGTAGGGGGGTGGTGTTCATGAGTGACGATCAAAAATAACAGGTTTGCCGGCAGCGGCTCGATTCGCCCCCGAACAAGAGGGAGCGCGACCCAGGCGGAATGAAGTGTATCACGACATACAATACGTTACAAAATGGGCTGCCGTCGGTTGTTGCCTCGTGGAAGAAGAGACGATATACTGAGAAATGTCCCGCCGCAAGACGGGTTATCCTTGCACATAAGCGGGGCCGGGCGCCCCATACCCAAGTGAGGACCTATGAAGCGATTTTTCCGCAACACCCTGTGTGTGCTCGGCCTTCTGCTGCTGCTCCCGGCAGTGGCGCAGGGCGCGTCCAAATCCACGTATGTGGTCATGCCCTTTGCCGTGCAGGGGCCGCAGGGGTTTGCCTATCTTGAGCGCTCCAGTCCCCAGATGCTGACCTCCCGGCTGTACTGGAAGGATCGCGTCGAGCCCGCCGTCAACGACACGCCCGCGTCCCAAAAACCCCTGTCTTCGGAATCGGAAGCCGCCACGGCCGCCGGTAAATATAACGCCGATTATGTGGTCTGGGGTTCCGTGACCGTGGCCGGCGACGACTGCAGCCTGGACGTCTACGTGCGCGACCGCTCCGGCAAGGTGCGCCCCTATGCGCGGGAGGCCAAGGCCACCCAGCTTATCGCGGCCATCAAAGGCGTGAGCGACAACATCAACAAGGACGCGTTCGGCCGCCGGCCGGAAGCTTCCGCCGCCGTCACCGGCCGTGACGAGCCCCAGCGCGTCAACCGGATGAACCCGGAACTGATGATCAACGAAGACACGCCCAAAGACGTGTACCTGAACCCGCAATTCCGGTACGCCGGAAACGCCGGCGACGGCTCGCGCCTGCGTTCGCAGACCATCGCGATCACGGCCATCGGCATGGAAGTGATCGATGCCGACGGCGACGGCAAAAACGAGGTCTTCCTGCTTACCGAGCACGGCCTGTTCGCCTACCGCATGGAACAGGGCGCCAGGCTCGCCCCCCTCGGCGAGTTCAAATTCCCCAGCACGAATTCCTGCCTGTCCGTGCGCGGCCTGCCGCACCCCAGCGGCCGGGCCAAGCTGGTCGTTTCGATGATCGACCGCAACAAACTTCCCTCCTCTTCCATCCTGACCTTTGACGGCCGGAACTTCACCGAAGAAGAGCGGGCCATCAAATTTTTCCTCAACGTGGTCAAGCTGCCGCCCAGCTACACGCCGACCCTGATCGGCCAAGCCGCGCAGCCGCCCAAGCTGTTCCGCCCCGGCGTGTCCGAAATGGTCAAGTCCGGCGGGAGCTGGACCACCGGCCGGCGCCTGGACCTGCCTGAAAACGTCAACGTGTTCAACTTCTCGTATGTGCCGGCCGGCCGGGGCGAGCAAAACGCCGAAAAACTGGTTGCGCTCAACTCCAGCGAACGCCTGGTGACTTACACCGCCAAGGGCGCCCGTTTGGCCGAGAGCCCGGAGAGTTACTCCGGCGCCGCCGTCGGCGTGGAAGTGGACCCCCGTATGCCCGGCCTGGGCAACGATACGGAGACCGAGCGCGACGTGTTCTACATCCCCATGCGGATGCCCGCCGTGGATCTGGACGGTGACGGCAACTGGGAAATCCTCGTCAACCGGCCCATTTCAACCGCTTCGACGATTTTCGACCGCTACCGTTTCTTCCCGCAGTCGGAAATTCACAGCCTGCACTGGGACGGCGTAGGCCTGAACCTGGTCTGGAAAACGCGGCGCATCAAGGGTTCCGTTGTGGACTACACGGTCATCGACGCCGATAATGACGGCATCCGGGATCTCGTGGTCTGCATCAACACCCACCCCGGCGCCTTGGGCGTGGAAAGCCGCAAGGCCGTGGTGCTGGTCTATCCTCTGGATCTTTCCCGCACCGACGCCCAACCCAACAAGGACGACATCTACGAATAACTCCGGCCGGGCCGGCAAAGGTTTCGGGGGAGCGCGGGACCACCGTGCTCCCCCCTTTTTTTGAACACCAAGGAGACTCCATATGCAATTCAAAGCCGCCTTCATGTTTGTCGCGCCGGAAACCGACAAGGACAAACATCACGCCCGCATTGAAACGCCCACCTCCGAATTGCGGGTCGTGGGGGTCAAAAACTACGCCGAGGCTGAAGAAGCCACGCGGGCCATGGTCGCGGACGGCGTGCAGGCCATTGAGCTCTGCGCCGGGTTCGGCAACGAGGGCATCGCCCGGATCTGCAAGGCCGCGCAGGGCAAAGCCATCGTCGGGGCGGTGAAATTCGACCGCCACCCCGCCTTTGACGGCAAGAGCGGCGACGAACTGTTCCAGTAACAAGTCGAATGCGGCAAAGAAGGCCGGGGTGGAGCATCGCTCTCCCCGGCCTTCCGCCTGACAGGGCCCGCCGCGAGGCGGGTTTCTTATTTCTCCGCCCGGCCGGGCAGAATGTCGCCGCCGTGGATCGGAAACAGCGCGGGGGTGGGCCCCCCCTCAGCCGTTCCGGCTTCCATGAGCAGGTCGGCCTGCTCCGGGCGGCAGGTGAAGAAGAGAATCTGGTTGTCGCGGGCGAAGCGGGCCAGGACGCGAGCCGTGTTCGCGGCCCGGCCGGGGTCGAAATTGACCAGGATGTCGTCCATGATCGCGGGCAGGGGCTCGGCATGGTCCGCGTGGTGGCGAATGAAGGCCAGGCGCAGGGCCAGATACAACTGCTCACGGGCGCCCCGGCTCAGGGCCGTTTCCGGGTCACGCCCGGCCCCGCTCTTGTGCAGGGCCGTGAAGCTGAAGCCGTCGCCCTCCAGCCGGGGGGCGATACCCAGGTATTCCCCGGCGGTGATTTCAGCGAAAAGACTCCCGGCCCGGCCGATGATCCCGTCGCGCCCCCGTTGTTCGAACTCCGCCTTGGCCTGCTCCAGAAAATGGCGGGCCAGAGCGGGCACGCACCACTGCCGGGCAAAACCGCGCAGATCGGCGCGTAAGTCTTCGGCCTTTTGCAAGAGCGGGGCCGTGCCGTCGCTCCGGCGCAGGGCGTCGGCCCGCTCGCCCAAAGCTCCCTGTCTGCCCGCCAGTTCGGCGGCTTCCTCTTCCAGCCCGCGTAGCTCCGCCCGGAACGCCTCGTCCCGCCGGCGGACCTCGCCCGCGTCGGTCGCGGCCAGACGGGCCAAGTACTCCGGCAACCCCAAACCCGCCCGCTCGGCCGGGCCGGCAAGGGCGGCTTCGATCCGGAGGCGCTCCGCTGTGAGGGCGTCAAAGCGGCCGCGCCGGTCGAGGGCCAGACGGAAGCTCGCGGCATCCCCCACCCCGGCCCCGGCAAAGAGCGTGGCCAGATCCGCCTCGGCCAGGGCCAGGGCGGCGCGGGCCTCTTCCACGCCGGCGGCTTTGGCCGCGATCAGGGAATCCAGCCGGGCGCACTCCCGATCGTCGGCCAGGGCCTTATCCACCACAGCGCCGAGGGCGTCCAGACTGCGGAGGACTTCCTCGGCCGACGCGCCGGCCTCGCCGGGGTAAGCCTCCAGTCCGGCCCGCCCCAAAACCGCGCCCAGATCGACGGCGAAAGCCTCCAGAAACGCGGCGGCCGCGTCCCGCCGAGCGGCCGTTTCCCCCAGCGTCCGGGTCAGGGCGGCAAAGTCTTTTTGCAACTCGAGGGAAGCCCGCACAGCCTCGGGGGTCAGGGCGGGGTCGAAACCGCGATCGCGCAGGAGAGCCGCCCAGGCCTCCCGGCTTTCGCACAGGGAATCCTCGGCGGCGCACAGTAACTCGCGGGCTCGGTCCGCCTCGGCGGCCCGGGCCAGGAGCGCGGCCTGCCCGGCTTCGCGTTTGCGGGCCTCGCGGCGCAAGGTGTTCAGGTGGGCGCAGGCCTGTTCCAGGGAACGACAAAACGCCCGTAAGGAATCCAGACGCGGCCCGTCCAAGGGAACCGGTGGGGCTGGGGAATCAAACGGCTCCCCACCCTCCGCGGGCAGAACGGCGGCGAAGAACGGCAGGCTCACGGCGGCTTCACGGCAGGCCGAAAAAACGCGTAGATGGCCGCGCAGGGATTCCTCGGCGTCTTCCCGCGCCTGCCGGCGGGCCCGGAGGATTTCCACCCGCTCGAACAGGCCGGCCGCCGCGCCCGGAGGGGTGCCGGGAGGATACCCCAGACCGGCGAGCACCCCCCCGGCCTTTTGTCCGGCGGTCCGCAACTCCACGCCGGCCTGTTCCAGGCGGCCGGCCGCATCGTCGCAAGCGGCCCGGGCCCGAGCGCGGCGTTGCTCGGCGCGCAGGACTTCCTCATCGGCCCGACGGATATCTTGTTGCAGGCGCAGGACGCGCTCCTGGCGCTCCAGGGCGGTAGCCAGGGCCACGGCATCGCGCCGCCCGTCGAGTATATCGCCCAGTTCCGCAAGCCGGCGGTCGGCCGCCGCCTCACGTTCCCGCAATACCCCATCGGCCTGGCCGGCCGCGCCGCGCCGCCGGTTCAGAAAAGCGGCGGCAAGGCCCACCGCGCCGATACCCGCCACAACAAGACCCGTCAGGAGAAGATCCCGCACCCCGAGCAGAGGCCCGGCAACGCCGAGGCACACCCCGGCAAAAAACAGGCCCGCGCAGGCCAGAGCAAAGAGCGGGAATGACGCGCCAGGCCGCAAGGCCCCGGCCTGCCGGAGCGCCGCGAGTTCCCGCAGCTCCGCATCCAACCGGCGCAAGGCGGCGATGCGCCCGAGGATATCCTCCTCCGCCTCGCCCGGCCCCAGGCGCTCCCGGCGGGCCGACGCATCGGCGTGTTCCAGGGTCACTTCATCCAAAGTTTCACGCATCCGGGCGACATCGCGCTCGACCCGTTCGGCGTTCGCGCCGGCTTCGGCCGCTCCGGCCAGGGCTTGAGCCAAACGAACGCGGGCCGCCTCATCCAGGCGCAGGGCCGCTTCCTCAGGTAAGGGGCGCAAGGCATCCAGGGCGCGGGCGTATTCAAGGTCCGCCCTGCGGCGGGCGGCCTCCACCCCCGGCAATTCGTCCAGGGCGTGTACGGCAAGGGCGAGGTGGGCCGTGAGAGCGTCCGCTTCGTTTTCCGTGGGCAGATCCGCCGGCGGGACTTCGCCGGGAAGCGGGGTCTCCGGTTTAATGGGTGGGAGCAGGCATTCCAGGGCACGGGCGCGCTCGGCATGGAGGTTTTCCGCCTCGCGCAGGGATTTTTCCGTGCGGCTCAAGATGTCCAGCCCGGCCGGGGAGGTATCCGCCGCCAGAACGGCTTCTTCGCTCCAGGCTGGGCCGAGCCGGTCGAGGATTTCCCGCCGCCGGCCCTCCAGGGCCTGCATCTCCCGCTCCAGCGCCCGATGGTCGAGGTTGTGCGCCCGGAACATTTCCTTGCGTTCACGCAGGGAGGCGACCGGCGCGGCCAGGGCCGCAAGCTCCGGCCGGGGGGCCAAGTCCCGGCGCTCGGAACTGAAGCTTTCCAGTTCCGTGAGCAGGCGGCGCAGACCGGCCGTGGTATTTTTCAACTCGGTTTCCAAGGCGGCCAGCCGCCCGGCCGCGTCCGGAGCCTGGGGAGGCGGCAGAGGGCCTTCGGCCGCAAGGGCCGCGAACGATACCTCCAGGCCGCGCAGGGCGGCCCACTGTTTCAGATCGGCGGCCAACCGCTCGCCCCCGCTCAGGGCGCGTTGTACGCGCTCGCGCTCAACGACGTTGCGAGCCAGGGATTCGGCAGCCTCGGCGAGTTCGGCCTGCACGGCTTCCCACTCCGCGAGGGGCGGCCGGCGGCCGGCCAGGTCCGCGAGAGTCTCTTCCAGCTCTTTCAGGCGCAGGTTGAGGGGGGCCTGCCCCCTGGCGGCCTTGAGCAGGTTTTTCTTGCGCTCGTCCAGCTCCCTGAGCACTCCGGCGGGCGAGGTGAACCCCGTGCCGAAGGCCGCACCGTGCAGGGCGTTGCGCACGACCTCGTCCTTCCTGTCGGAAAACCCGGTCAGCCGGGCCAGATCAAAGGCGAAGACCGCGTCAAAGACCGCCTGGGTCATGCCGGTGGTCAGGCGGTCCAGAGCGGCGGCGGGCAGTTCCAGGCCGGCCGCGTCGCGCAGGAGCGCTTCTTTCAGGCGCGGCGCCCCATGCAAAGAAACCGGCCCCAGGCTTTCCGTTTCCAGGAAGAGCAACCCGCCCCCACCGTCTTTGCCGCCGTTCAGGGTATCCAGGAACGTCCCGCCGCGTTTGAACCCGAAGAGCATGGCCTGGAAAAACCGCAGGAGCGTGCTTTTGCCGGCCTCGTTGTCACCCAGGAACACGGAAATGCCGGGAGAGAGCCCCTCGACACGCTGCTCGCGCAATACGCCGAAACTGTTGATCTGGAAGCCGCTCAGGCGCATCGGTCGCCCTCCAGCAGATCCAGGCAGAGATCCCCGGCCCGGCGGATCAGATCGTCCAGTTCCGCATCGTCAAGGGGAGGGATATGGGCCGCGAAACGGGGAGAGGCGAACAGCTCCCGCAAGGCTTCGCGGGCGGCGTTTTTGGCCTCGGCTTCCGCCAGGGCCGACTCGACCCGACGCACCGTCGCGCCGACGAGATCCTCGCGCAAACCGGCGCTTTCCATATCCAGGGGCGGGCGGGCCTCGATGGGCAGTTCCCACAGCCACATCCCGGAGCCGTCCAAGGCCTCATTGAGCCGTTCACGCAGCTCGGAGGCCGCTTGCGGGCGCGACAGCTCCCGGTGCAGGGGGGTCCGCCCGGCGAGAACCGGGCGCAGGGCCGCGAGAGGCGGCGGGAAGTCGCCGGCCCGCGTCGGGGCGAAGGCCGCGAGGCGTTCCAGGACGCAGCGCTCCAGATCCGGCAGGGTGTCGCCGCTTTCCTCCAGGGAGATGAGCGGGGCTTCCCATCGAATCGGGGCCAGGGGGACGAATTCCGTGGCGCAACCGGCCTCGGCGGCCCGGACGACCACGCAGCCATGTTCGCCGGTTTCGCGCACATGCAGACCCTGCAAACTGCCGGAATACACAATGCAGGGGCCGGAAGGGCCGGAGGGACGCAGTTCCTGCCGGGTGTGGACGTGCCCCAGGGCCCAATAGTCGCAACCGGCCCGGAGCAGATCCTCCTGCCCGCAGGGGGCGTAAGATTCATGCGGGCCGCTGCGGCCGCTCAGGGCGCAATGCAGCACCCCGACGCGAAAATCGCCCGGCGCGAGAACGGGAAACAGCGCGGCCAGGTTGCGGTCTTCCTTTTCCCGCGCGTGGCTCACCCCGGCAACGCGCACCGTCCGAGCCCCGACGCGCAGGTCGCGGACTTCCGGCTCCGGCCCGAACACGACGACGTTTTCCGGCAGGGGCACGGCCGAGCGGTCCCGCAGGGGGTCGTGGTTGCCGTGAGCCAGAAAGACCGTGACCCCGGCCTCGCCGAGCTTGAGGCAGGCGTCGCGCAGGGCCAGCCCGGCCCTCAGGCTGCCCTCGGCCGCGTTGTAAACATCCCCGGCCAGAAGCAGGAAGGCGGCCCGCTCGCGCAGGCAGACCTCCACCAGCCGTTCCAAGGCGATGAACCCGGCTTTGGGCATGAGCGAGGCGAGGGAGCGGGCCTCCCGGCCGGTTTCCTCGCGCAGGGCGGCGCGCAACCCGAGAAACGGGGCGTCCAGGTGCAAATCCGCGGCGTGGACGAACGTGAAGTCGTTCATGAACCGATCAGGCGGCCGGCTGCCGGGCGGTGGAGACGGCTTCCACAGACAGAGCCAGGAAGTCGTCCAGAGAGAGGCCGATATCTTCGCACTCCCGGATGCGCTCACGCGAGACGGCCGCGGCAAAGGCCTTGTCTTTCATCTTCTTTCTCAGGCTGGAGACCTTCATGCCGTTGAAACCCTCGGGCCGGACCAGAGCGGCGGCCGAGAGCAGGCCGGTGACGGTCTCCGCCGGGCGTAGAGCCTTGTCCAGGCGGCTTTCCGGCATGACGCCGGTATATTCGGAACTGTGGGCGGACACGGCCTGAATCAGTTCCTCCGGGGCGTGCCCGGCCAGAAGGTCTCGGGCCAGGAGGCCGTGGCGCTCCGGGGTGTTTTCCGTATCCGGGTAGTCCACGTCATGCAGCAGGCCGGTCAGACCCCAGAGTTCCGCGTCTTCGCCGAAGCGCGCGGCCAGGGCGCGCATCACGGCCTCGGAATCTAGGGCGTGGCGCTGCATATGGGGGGCGGGGTTGCGGGACATGAGCAACTCAAGGGCGTGTTCGCGGGAAAGCATGGGGTTCTCCGAAAGAGGGGTGGAAGGAATCAAAAATCCACAAGGCCGCGCGGCAGGGGCGGGCGCTGCCAGAGCCATTTCAGACGGACCTTGCGCAAAAAATCCTTCAGGCTCAGGTAGTCGTCCAGTTCGGCGCAAACGGCCTCGAAGGCCCAGCGGATGTGCTCCAGGCGGGCCCGTTCCTCGCCGTAGTCATGTAAAATCAGCGTTTGGGCGCAACGCCAGAGGTCGTCGTCACCCGCATCCGGGAAAACGCGCTCGTCCGGCTGGTAGGGCATGGGGGGCATAGGGTCGCGGATTGCGGGCATCAGCGTTTCTCCGCCAGGAACAGGGTTTCCGGGTTGCGGGCCTTATTGCCGAAGGCATACCGCGCAACCGGGAAGGCGTCAAACGGCAGGCCGGCGAAAAACGCCTCCACGGCCCGCAGTTCTTCCGCCCCTCCGGCATGGCCCCCGTAAGCGTGGACGGCGCACACCCCGCCAGGGAGCAGGTGCTCGAGCGCGGCGGCCAGAGAGGCCAGGGTCGTCGCCGCTCCGGTCGTAACCAGCCGATTGCTGCCGGGCAGAAAGCCCAGGTTGTACATGATCGCGCCCAGAAGCGCTCCGGCCGGCAGATGGGCCGCGAGGGTCTCGTGCCCCTCGGGGATAAAGCGGACACCTTCGGCCAAGCCGTGTTCGTCCAGTCGCCGGCGGGCGTTTTCCCGTGCTTCAGCCTGAATGTCGAAGGCCAGGACCATCCCCCCGCTCGGAAAGACCGGGTGTAGCCGGCGCAGGGTTTGGGCCAGGAACAAAGTATCGTGGCCGTTGCCGCAAGTGGCGTCCACAGCCAGGAGGAAAGCCCCCGGGGCAAGGCCGGCGGCCGCGCGTTCCAGAGCGTTCCCCACCACAAGCTTGGCGAGATCGCCAAGGGCGGGCAGGCCGGCAAATTCCGGATGGCGCTTCATGTATCGGGTCCGAAGGGACAAGGGACGAACAATTTTGCCCGCCATTTTCCCGAGTGGCTACTGGGTGGTGTCCGGAACGTT
Organism: Desulfovibrio sp.; assembly: GCA_031548905.1. GTDB lineage: Bacteria > Desulfobacterota > Desulfovibrionia > Desulfovibrionales > Desulfovibrionaceae > Frigididesulfovibrio. The sequence continues at coordinate 32,192 of JAVBQP010000058.1, forward strand.
CTTGACGGTGCGGAGCATGGCCCCGGCGACCTCGGCCGCGTACTCCTGCACCTTTTCGGACTTCCGCCACTCATCGAACATGCTTTGCCAGACGGAAAATTCCATGAACCCGGCGTCGAGCTGTTCCTCATGGCTCTGCACCCAGGAGCCGAACAACTGGAGGGCCAGATGAAAACGCGGGCTGTCCAGCACCTGGCCGATGAGGGCTTCCGGCAGGACCACTCCGTCGATCTCGCTCGCCGTAAACATAATCACGGCCTCGAGGGAGGTCTTGTGGTCGATTTCCTTGTTGTTCAGGCGCTCGGCCAAGCCGGCGAGCCTGGGGTACCCGGAGGTGAGTTTCGACATGGCCTGTTCCGGAATGCGGATAAACAGCTTGTCGCCTTCCTCGGCGATGAAGTAGAAGCGCAGCCAGTTTTCAAACATGACGACTTCCGCTATGCGGCGTTGGGCTTCTTGCAGATCGGGCGACACGAGCACCTCGCTGGTTGGGATGATTCGGCTGTTTCCGAAAAAATCGTCTGGCTATTCCATCATGCCCTCAACCCTTCTGGGGCAACGTACCCGGCGGGTTTCGCCCGCCCGGCGCAGAGGGCCGGCGCCCAGCAGGCACTCGGGCCGCGGGTGGGGGCAGCGCGGAACAAAGGCGCAGCCCCGCTCTGGAGGGGCCTCGGCCGCCACGCCGTAGGGGGATTCCACCCCAAGGGCCGTCTGGGCCAGCAGACGGGTATAGGGGTGCAGGGGCCGCTCAAACACTTCGCGGGTATCGCCTTCCTCCACAATCTTCCCGGCGTACATCACGGCCGTGCGGTCGCTCATGTGGCGGACCACGGCCAAATCGTGCGAGATGAACAGGTAGGCGGGCCGGAATTCCTCCTGCAGGTCCGCGAGCAGATTGAGCACCTGGGCCTGGACCGAGGCGTCCAAGGACGAGGTCGGCTCGTCGCAGACCACCAGAGCCGGGTGGACGATCAAGGCGCGGGCCACGGCCAGACGCTGGCGCTGCCCGCCGGAAAACTCATGCGGCCGGCGGCTCATCATATCCGGGCCGATACCCACGCGCTCGAGCATCTCGGCCGTGCGGCGGGCCCGTTTGGCCGCGTCCGGCTCAAGCCCCAGGCAGAGCAGGGGCTCGGCCACGGATTCACCTACGCTCATGCGCGGATCGAGTGAGGCGTATGGATCCTGAAAAACCATCTGGACTCTGGCGCACATGGCCCGCCGGAACTCCCGCCGGGCCCGGCCGGAGCCTTCGTATACAGAGCGCCCCTCGAACAGCACCCGGCCCGAGGTGGGCGATTGCAGGCCCACGGCCATGCGGGCCAAGGTTGATTTGCCGCAGCCGGATTCCCCGACCAGGCCGAGGGTTTCGCCGGGCGCGACCCGCAGGTCAACCCCGGCGACCGCCTGGAACACGCGCTTGTCCGCGAACAACCCCCGGCTGCGCCGGAAGGTCATACCGACGCCGTCGAATTCCAGAAGAGAAGGCATTCTAAAGCCGTTCCACCAACTCGGCGGCCAGGGCCGGGATGGTGAACTCGGCGGGCTGGATGTGGCAGGTCAGGCCGGCGTCTTCCAATGTCTTGGCCGTGATCGGGCCGATGCAGGCGAAACGCAGGTCGGGGTATTGCCGCAGTTCCGCGGCCGGAATGAGGGCCAGCAGGTTTTCCACTGTGGAGGAGGAGCCGAAGGTGATACAGTCGATCTCCCCGGCGCGCAGGCGCTCGAGCACTTCTTCGCGGCGGGCGGCGGAAGGCGTGGTCTCGTAAACCGGCAGCACGTCGATCACCGCCCCGGCCTTGCCCAGGGCCTGGGGCAGCACGTCGCGGGCCTTGGCCGCCCGGGGCAGGAGCAGACGCATCCCGGCAAGGCTCTTGCCGCAGCGGGCGATCAGGCCGTCGACAATGCCTTCGGCCACAAATTTCTCCGGAATGAAGTCCGGCTCAATGCCCTTGGCCCGCAGGGCATCGGCCGTGGCCGGGCCGATAGCGGCCACGCCGCAGGCGCCCAGAGCGCGGGAATCCAGACCGCGCGCGGCCAAGCGGTTCCAGAAATGCCGCACCCCGTTGACCGAAGTGAAGATCACCCAGTCGTAAGAAGCCAGGGCGCGAACGGCCGCGTCCACGGGCGCGTAATCCTTGAGGGGCGTGATCTCGATGGTCGGGAACTGGATGACCTCGGCCCCGAGCCCGCGCAGCAGGGCCGCGCTTTCCCCGGCCTGTTCCCTGGCCCGGGTGACGACCACGGTCTTGCCGAGCAAGGGTTTGTGCTCGAACCAGTTGAGCTTGTCGCGCAGGGAAACCACCCCACCGACCACGATCAGGGACGGCGAAGAAAAGCCTTTGGCCGCCGCCGCTTCCGGCAAGGTCGCCAGGGTCGCGGTCAGGCTCCGGTGCCGGGGCGTGGTGCCCCAGCGCACCAAGGCGGCCGGGGTTGCCGGATCCATGCCCGCATCGATAAGCTTACGGGAAATTGTCGGAAGGTTCTTCATCCCCATGTAGAAAACCAGGGTATTGGCGCTGTGGGCCAAGGCTCCCCAGTTATGGGCCGTGTCCGGCTTGGTCGGGTCTTCATGGCCGGTGATGAAGGTGACCGACGAGGAGTGCGCCCGGTGGGTCAGGGGAATGCCCGCGTAGGCCGGGCCGGCGATGCCGCTGGTTACGCCGGGGATTTCCTCGAACGGCACGCCGGCGGCCAGGAGTTCCTCGGCCTCTTCGCCGCCGCGCCCGAACATGTACGGGTCGCCGCCTTTCAGCCGGGCCACGGTTTTCCCTTCCTTGGCCTTGGCCACGATCAGGGAGTTGATCCCGTCCTGGGAAAGGGTATGGTCGCCGCCCTTTTTGCCCACGTAAATGATTTCCGCGTCCTTGCGGGCGTGTTCAAGCAGGGACTTGTCCGCCAGATGGTCGTAGACCACCACGTCGGAAAAACCCATGACTTCCTTGCCCCTGAGGGTGAACAGGCCGGGGTCGCCGGGGCCGGCGCCGATCAGGTATACTTTCATGTGCGGCTCGCTGGTGTGGAGTGTACCGTGGGTTCGCCCTCAAGAAACGAACCCGCCGGCCGGGGCAGAATACGCCGGAATGCGTCGGGACGCAACGTTTTGAAAAGACCGATTATTCCCTGCCCGGCTTCGGCTTGACCCGGACGATGACCACGCCCTTGTCCACCATGATCAGGGTGTCCTTGTCCACAACCTCGACGGTGAGATCCTTGCCGTCGGCGCTGCGCAGCACGGCTTGCCCGCCCCTCATTTCGATCGACGCAAGGGGAATCTCCACCAGGGCTTTCGTCTTCGCCGCGTCGCTCCAGGCCCGGTAACGTTTGCCGGCCACGTCGAACTCCAGGCGCACTTCGGGATCCTTGGCCGGACCGGCGGCGGATTCGTCGCCGAACAGTACGCGGGTACGCTCGACATCCGCCTTCCACAGGCCGTTGAGCACGTCCGCCGCGTACTCGGCCCGGGGCGGAGCTGCCGGGCGGACGGTGGAGGTCTTGGGCGGCAGGGGCACGCGCCCGGCTTTCAGGGGCGGCCGGACCACTTCGGCGGCGTGAGCGGGCAGGGATAGGGCAAGAAGCAGCAACAAGGGAAGCAACAGACATTTGGGCATGGTTTTTCCTTCAGGCATGGAGCGTTTCACCGATTCGGCTCGGGCGAAACACGGATGAGAATGCCGCTCTTTTCCCCCTCCCGCATGACCAGGGAGTCGGCATCGAGAATGCGCAGGGAAAGCGGTTTTTCAAAATCGGTGTACAGGAGCAGATTCCCCTTCACGATCGTGGCCTTGTAGATGGGTATCGATCTGTCTTCCCGCTCTCCCTCGGTATCCTTGAAAACCCGAAAATACCCCTCGGAGGCGGCCCCCGGCAGGAGCATCTCCACCCGCCGGCTCAGGTCGGCCTCGGCCCGGTCGATGCCCTCCTCGGTGCCGATCTCGGCCCGGGTGCGCTCCGGGTCAAACCGCCAAATGCCGTTGAAAGACTCCGGCACATATGCCGCGGCCGCGGGCGTCCCCGGCCCGGATGGGATTGCCGGGCCGGCGTCGGGAGCACGGACCAGCACGGCCGTCAGGCCCCGTTCCCAGACCAACAGGCTGTCGGCGTCAAGAATCCGAATGGGAAAGGGCGCGCTGTCGTCGATGTGCAGAACGAGCGAGTCCCCCACGACCTCGGCGGCGGAAACGGGCGTTTTCTCGTACTCGTCCTTATGGCGGGCATCATAATAGAGCAGGACATGCCCTTCGGATTGGCCGTCGATAGAGATTTCGAACCGGCCCGCCAGATCCGCCGCGCTCAGCCCGGCCACGGCCTTTTCGCCGCAAATCGCGCGGGTCCGCTCCACGTCGAAGCGCCAGACGCCGTTAAAGGACTGGGGCGTATACCCGGCCGCCCGAGCGGGCGGGGCGATACACAGGAGCAGAAGGAACAGGTAGACAAACGGTTTCGGCACGGCCTTCCCTTACCCCCCCGAAACGGCGTTGGCTCCGGGGGAGGGGGCCGTGCGCGTCCAGACGGCGCTCAGCCCGTCCTGGGAACGGACCAACAGGGAGTCGGCGCTCAGAAAGCGCAGGGCGAGCGCCCCGTGCTCCGGGTTGCGCAGGGTCAAAGTGTCGCCGGAGATCTCGGCGGAGACGCGGATCGTCTCATTGCCGGTCGGCCCGCCGGCTTGACCGCCAACGCGGCGGATGTATCCGTCGGTGGCGGTAAAAACGACGATTTCCACCCGGTTGTCACTCATGGCCTCAGCCACTTCGGCAGCCTTGTCGCCGCATAATTCGCGCGTGTGGCCCGGATCGAAGCGCCAGATGCCGTTGGAAGATTGCAGGGTATAGCCCGCCGCGCCGGAAAAACCGGCCGGGAGCAGGATAAGAAGCAGGACGGCAAACAGCGCTCTACACATGGGATACCCGACAAGGCTCAATGCCTGGGTTTGGGGGCGCGCACGAACACCGCGTTGATGCGCCCTTTTTGCAGCAGCAAGGAGTCCGCATCGAGAATCCCCAGGGTCAGCGTGTCGCCGTCCTTGCCGTGCAGGATCAACAGTCTGCCCATGACCTCGGCCGCGTAAAGGGAAATCTTGCAGTAGTCGCCTTCGCCTATGCAAAAGGCCACGTAATGCTCGGGGATGTTGATGTCCAACAACCCCGTGATGGGGCTGCCCGGCGGCACGGAGGCATAGCCGAGTTGATCTCGGGTCCGCTGCGGGTCGAATTTCCAGATGCCGCTGAAATGGTCCGGGGTGATCTCGGCTGCCGGCGCCGGAACCCAGGCCCCGAGCACCAGCAGCACCGCAAGAAGCAACGCCCCCCGGCGCATCATTACCCCTTCAACCCTTCGGCAAAGCGTTCTTTCAGGGCGGTGAGCTTGATTTTGGCCTCGGCCAGTTCCCGAGCCCGGGCCTTGTCGCGCTCGACGACCTCGGCCGGGGCGCGGGAAACGTAATTCTCGTTGCCCAGCTTGCCGGCCAGCATGACGTGCTCCTTGTCGATCTTCGCCAGTTCCTTTTCCAGGCGGGCGGTTTCGGCCGCGAAATCCACCGCCCCGGAAAGCGGCACGATGATCTCGTTGCCGCAGGCAACCTGCGAGGCGGCCACCCGGGGCGCCTCGGCCGTAACGTCCACGGTCAGCGTTTCCAGGCGGGCCAGAACCAGAAGCATCTCCCGGTGGGATTCCAGCACGGCGGCCGCGGCGGTGTCCACGGGGCGGATAATCGCGGCGAGCTTGAGGGAAGGCGCGATGTTCAACTCGGCCCGGATGGTCCGCACGGCCGAAATGGCTTCCTGGATCATTTCCATGCGCCCGGCGTCGTCGGGGCGCAGGCAGCCGGGGCGCTCGGCCGGGAAGAGCTCGCGGGCGATGTCCGGGCAATCCTCATGGCCCGGCATGGCCTGCCAGACCTCGGCGCTGATAAAGGGCACCAGGGGGTGCAGCAGGAGCAGGGTTTCGCGCAGCACGGTCCAGAGCACGTAACGGGCGGCCTTTTGCCGTTCCCCGCCGGCCTGCATATCCGGCTTGATCAACTCCAGGTACCAGTCGCAGAACTGGTTCCAGACGAACTTGTACAGGCTCTGGGCCGCGTCGTTGAAGCGGTATTCGGCCAGAGCGCTCTTCTGCTCGGCCTTCAATTCTTCCAGGCGGTGCAGGATCCAGCGGTGATGCAGACCCTCCACTGCGTCCAGGTCCACGGCTTCGGGCGCGCCCTCCAGGTTTATGAGGGCGAAGCGCGAGGCGTTCCAGATCTTGTTCATGAAGTGGCGGTACCCCTCGATGCGGTCTTCCGAGAGCTTGATGTCCCGGCCCATGGCGGCGAAGGCCGTGAGGGTGAAGCGCAACGAGTCCGTGCCGTATTTGTCGATCATCACCAGGGGGTCGATGACGTTGCCCGTGGACTTGGACATCTTCTTGCCCGAGGCGTCGCGCACCAGGGCGTGGATGTACACGTGATGAAAGGGAACCTCACCCATGAAGTGCAGACCCATCATCATCATCCGGGCCACCCAGAAGAAGAGGATGTCGAAGCCCGTGACCAGCACGGCCGTGGGGTAATACCGTTTCAGTTCCGGGGTTTCGTCGGGCCAGCCCAAAGTGGAGAAGGGCCAGAGCGCGGACGAGAACCAGGTGTCGAGCACGTCCTCTTCCTGGGAAAGCCGGGAGGAGCCGCAATTGGCGCAGGTGTCCGGAGCCTCCTCGGCCACGGCCAGGGTATGGCAGGAGTCGCAGGTCCAGGCCGGGATGCGGTGGCCCCACCAGATCTGCCGGCTGATGCACCAGTCGCGGATGTTGTCCATCCAGTTGTAGTAGGTCTTGAGCCAGGATTCCGGGTAAATTTGCGTTCGCGCCGGGATGGCGGCGCGGGCTTTTTCCGCCAGGGTTTTGACGGCAACGAACCACTGCACGGAAACGTGCGGATCGATAATCGATTTACAGCGGTAACAGTGGCCCACGCTGTTTTCATAGTCTTCGATTGTGACCAGAAAGCCTTCTTCTTCCAGGGCGGCGGCCACGGCTTTGCGGGCTTCTTCCAGGCTCAGCCCGGCGAAGCGCCCGGCGGCGGCGTTCATCAGGCCGTTTTCATCCGATATCTGGATGAACTCCAGGTTGTGCTTGTGCCCCAGGTGCCAGTCGTTGTGGTCGTGGGCGGGCGTGACCTTCAGCACGCCGGTGCCGAACTCACGGTCCACATAGGCGTCCGCGATGATCGGGATCAGCCGGTCCGTGAGCGGCAGGCGCACCTTCTTGCCTACGAAAGCGGTGTAGCGCTCGTCCTCGGGGTGGACGCACACGGCCGTGTCGCCGAGCATGGTTTCCGGCCGGGTGGTGGCGATGACCAACTCGCCCGAGCCGTCTTCAAGGGGGTAACGGATGTGCCAGAGGTGGGTCTTCTGCGGGCCGTGCTCGACTTCGTCGTCGGCCAGGGCCGTGTGACAGCGCTTGCACCAATTGACGATATAGCGGCCCTTATAGATCAACCCTTCATGGTAGAGGCGCACGAACACCCGGCGCACGGCCCGGGAAAGGCCCTCGTCCATGGTGAAGCGCTCGCGGCTCCAGTCCACAGAGGCGCCCATGGCCTTGATCTGCCGGCGGATATTGTCGCCGTATTCTTCTTTCCATTGCCAGACGCGCTCGATAAACGCCTCGCGGCCGAGATCGCCGCGCGTTTTGCCTTCCTGGGCCAGGCGGCGCTCGACCACGTTCTGGGTGGCGATGCCCGCGTGGTCCTCGCCGGGCACCCAGAGCACGTTCTTGCCGAGCTGACGGGCGTGCCTGCAGAGCACGTCCTGGAGGGTCAGGTTGAGGGCGTGGCCGATGTGCAGGTTGCCCGTGACGTTGGGCGGCGGGATGACGATGGCGTAAGGCTCTCCCGCCCCGGACGGATCCGGGGTGAAGGTCTTGTCGCTTTCCCAGAAGGCCCGCCGGCCTTCTTCCACGTCCTTGGGCTCGTAGCCCTTGGGCAGTTCTTTCACACCCGTGTCGCTCATACCGTTTCCTCCGGCCGAATATCGCCGCCCCTCGGGCGGCCCGTAATTGTATAGAGCGGCGCGGGAAAGTCAACCGGGCACGGCCGGTTCCGACCCCGGAACGGCGCGGAATCGCGTGATTTTCCGCGTGACTTGCCCTCGTGTATCGAGTACTTCAATTGTGGGCCCGCGTATCGGCGGGCCGGAGCGAAGGAGTAGGGATATGCCCGTTTTTGTCTGCGCGCTGATCGGATCCCTGATCGGCCTGTTCTGGACCGAATTTGAGCCGGCCGGGCTCGTTGTGGGCCTTGTGGTCGGCCTGTGCGTCGGCCTGGTCGTCAAGGAGCGCCGGCAGGAAGCCGCAGCGCGCAAGCAACCCGACCCCGCCGAACCGGCGCGGGGAGACACCGCCGGAACGCGGCCTCAGGCCGCGCCCTTCACGGAGCCTGCCGCGGCCGCCTTCGCCGGCGACCTGCGCCACGAGGTGGACGCCCTCAAAGAGGAAGTCGCCCGCCTGCGCCGGGACGTGCAACGATTGGCACTCCAGGTGGAAGGCACCGAAAACTTCGGCGACCTGCCGGGAGAGGCGCCTGCCGTCGAACCCGCCGTTCAGGCTGCCGCGGAACCCGCGCCCTTCGACGGCTTGGATCGCGACGCCGCGTATACCGTTCACGAGCCCGTCCTGCGGGTGGACATGCCCGAGGACACAGAGGCCGCCGCGCCCGAGCCGGGCGAAGACCCCGAAGCGGCCGTTACCGCCGAGACCTTCCCTGAAGAGCCGGAAGCCGCGCCGGAGCAAGAAATTCCCGCCCCCGTTCCCACCCGGGAGCCCGTCGCCGCCGAACCCTCCCTCGCGGCCAAGATTCTGGGCTGGTTCACTCAAGGCAACACCATGGTCCGCGTGGGCGTGGTGGTGCTGTTCTTCGGCCTGGCCTTCCTGCTCAAATACGCGGCGGACCGCGACATCTTCCCCCTCGAGTACCGCCTGATCACGGCCGGCGTGTTCGGTCTCGGCCTGCTGGGGCTCGGCTGGTGGATGCGCCGCAAGCGCCCGGACTTCGCCCTGCCCGTGCAGGGCGGCGGCGTGGCCGTCTTTTACCTGACCGCTCTGGCCGCGGCCAAACTCTACACCGTGCTGCCGCCGAGCGCGGCCTTCGCCTTCATGGCCGGAATCTGCGCGCTCTCGACCATCCTGGCCGTGCTGCAACGCGACCAAATCATGGCCCTGCTCAGCTTTACCGGCGGCCGGCTCGCGCCTCTGCTGCTTTCCACCGGTGAGGGCAACCATATTTTCCTGTTCAGCTTTTATGCCGTCCTGACCCTCGGCGAAATCGCCATCCTGCGCTTCCTGCCCTGGCGGCTCCTGACTCTGGTCAGCTTTTTCTTCACCGCCGGGGTCGGCGCGATCTGGGGTCTACGCTCGTATACGCCGGAGTTTTTCCCGGAGGCCGAGGGCTTTTTGCTGCTCTTCTTCACCCTGTATGCCGGCATCTCGATCTTCCTGGCCCTGAAAGGGCCGCGTGACCGCCTGCGTTTCTGCGACGCCATGCTGGTCTTTTCCGTGCCCGTGATTGCCGGGGCCATGCAGTGGTTCCTGCTGCGCGACACGGAATTCGGCATGGCCTTCTCTTGCCTGGGCCTGGGCGCCTTTTATCTCGGCCTGGCCGGGTTACTGCGCTCCCGGAGTGGCGAGGGCCGCGCCTTCCTGTTCGACTCCGCCCTGACCCTCGGTGTTGCCGCGATCACCCTGGCCGTTCCCTTCGCCTTGTCGCGGGATCTCACCGCCGCGGCCTGGTGCGTGGAAGGCGCCGCCCTGGCCTGGATCGGCTCGCGCCTGCGACGGCCTGAAGGCACGGTCACCGGCCTGCTGCTCCAGGTGGTCGCCGGCGGGCTCTATCTCATGATGCTCGGCCGGACGGCCCTCGACACCCTCGGGGCCGGGCTCGATCCGCTCATGCCCATGTACGCCGAGGCGCCGGTCATACTCATATTCGCCAACAAACTCTTTGTCGGCGGTGTGCTTTTGACCCTGGCCGGGCTGGTTTCCTGCCGGGCCATGAGCCTGGTCGGGCCGGAACCGGAATCCTCCGGCCCCGGTCTCGCGGCCCGCATCCGGGCCGCGCTGTGGCCATT